>JAYVNA010000127.1:0-2141 GCA_043758715.1 Archangium sp. | reverse complement strand
GCCTCACGCAGATGCTCGAAGAGATCCGCCCCGAGGTGATCATCAACTGCGCGGCGATGACCGACGTCGATGGGTGCGAGCGGGATCCGGTGGGCGCGTGGACGGCCAACGTCGAAGCCGTCGCCACCCTCGCCCGCTGCGCGCGAAGCGTCAGCAGCCACCTCGTTCACGTCTCGACGGATTACGTCTTCGACGGTGACGCGGGGCCGTACGACGTCGACGCGCTTCCCAACCCACGCGGCGTGTACGCGATCAGCAAACACGCCGGTGAAGAGGCCGTGCGCGCGCTGTGCACGAAGGACAACTGGACGATCGCCCGCACCGCGGTGGTCTACGGCTGGCCTTCGACCGGCAAGAACAACTTCGGCTCGTGGCTGCTCGATACGCTCTCGGCCGGCAAGAACGTGAAGCTGTTCAACGATCAGTGGGTCTCGCCCACGCACGCCAGCAACGCCGCTGAGATGCTGGCTGAGCTGGCCGAGCGGCGTCTGGCTGGCATCTGGCACGTCAGCGGCGCCGAGGTGGTCGATCGGGTCACCTTCGGGCAGCAGCTCTGCTCGAAGTTCGGCTTCGACCCTGCTCTCATCCAGCCCAGCCGCATGGCCGAGGTGAACCTGCCCAGTCCCCGTCCGGCCAAGAGCGGGTTGAATGTGAAGCGCACCCTCGAGGCACTCAAGGCCCAGCCTCTTTCCCTCGCGGCGTCGCTGGAACGACTCCACGCCGAGTACAAAGGAAGTACCTCATGAAGGGCATCGTCCTCGCTGGCGGCTCAGGCACCCGGCTCTACCCGCTCACCCGCGTCGTCTCGAAGCAGCTGCTGCCGATTCACGACAAGCCGATGGTCTACTACCCGATCAGCACGCTGCTGCTGGCGGGCATTCGCGAGATCCTGATCATCTCGACGCCGCAAGACCTGCCCCGCTTCCGCGAGTTGCTGGGCGACGGCAAGCAGTGGGGCGTGGAGTTCTCGTACGCTGAGCAGCCCAGCCCCGACGGCCTCGCGCAGGCCTTCATCATCGGCCGCGAGTTCGTGGGCAAGGACACCGTCTCGCTGGTGCTCGGCGACAACATCTTCTTCGGCGAAGGCTTCAGCACGATGGTGCAGAAGGCGGCCAAGATCGAGAAGGGCGCCACCGTCTTCGGTTACCAGGTCGCCGACCCCGAACGGTACGGCGTGGTGGAGCTCGACGCGCACGGGCGGGCGCTCTCGATCGAAGAGAAGCCGAAGGCGCCGAAGTCGAACTTCGCCGTCACCGGCCTCTACTTCTACGACAACGACGTGCTCGACATCGCGCGGACCCTCAAGCCTTCGGCGCGCGGTGAGCTCGAGATCACCTCGGTCAACGACGTGTACCTGAAGCGCGCGTCGCTCACGGTCGAGGTGATGAGCCGCGGGTTTGCCTGGCTCGACACCGGCACCCACGAGTCGCTGATGGAGGCCTCGCAGTTCATTCACGTGATCGAGCGCCGCACCGGTCTCAAGGTCGCCTGCCTCGAGGAGATCTGCTGGCGCATGAAGTACATCGACGACGCCCAGCTCGAGAAGCTCGCCGACCCGATGAAGAAGAACGACTACGGCCAGTATCTGCTCAGCCTGATCAAGAAGAACTCCAAGTGAACGTCGACACCACGCCGATCCCCGGGCTGTTGCTGATCACGCCTCGCGTGTTCTCCGATGCCCGGGGCTTCTTCCTCGAGACCTTCCACGCGGAGAAGTACGCGGCGCACGGCGTGGCCGGCCCTTTCGTTCAGGACAACTGGAGCCACTCGGTGAAGGACACCCTGAGAGGGCTCCATTTTCAGAACCCGAACGCGCAGGGAAAGCTGGTCTGCGTCACCCGGGGCGCGGTGTTCGACGTGGCCGTCGACGTGCGCGTGGGCTCGGCGCACTTCGGCAAGTGGTACGGCTGCGAGCTCTCTGAATCGAACCGCAAGCAACTCTGGGTGCCCCCAGGCTTCGCACACGGTTTCTGCTGTCTGAGTGACGAGACTGACTTCCTCTACAAGTGCACGGCGCTCTACTCGCCGGAGAGCGAGCACTCGGTGCTCTGGAACGACCCGGCGATCGGCATCGACTGGCCGACCAGGCAGCCGTTGCTCTCGAAGAAGGATCTCGAGGCGCCCCTGCTCTCGAAAGCGGC
>JAYVNA010000126.1:0-2146 GCA_043758715.1 Archangium sp. | reverse complement strand
CGGAGTGTACGCGCTTCGACGGAGAATCGGCCCCGAAACCGTGCTCCGCTACAGGGTGCGCCCTCTGGCGTGGCTACAAAATTCCCCTGTCGGTGCGGGAACGTATGGTGCGAACCACATGGTGAAGAAGCGCGACGACCGGCAGCTGGAGTTCCCGTTGGGTCAAGGTCCCAAGCTGCGGGTGATCCAGGGCCTGGGGCAGAAGAAGCAGGAACCGCTCGCTTCCCGCGACGCGGTGACCCGGGTGCTGATCGAAGCGGGCGCCGATCTGCTCTTGCGCCGCATCAGCTCGGAGCGCGCCGAGGTGATCGAGCAAGAGGTCGACGAGATCTTGCGGCTGTTCGACATGGTCGATGACAACCGTCTGCTGTTCCCGGTGCTGCAGAGGAAGCTCGACGCGCTCGAGCAACTGATGCGCGAGACCCGGGAAAAACGCCGCCGCCGTTCCACCTGAGTTCACCTTGCTCATGAGGGCGTTTGCCCTCCGCCCTCACTGTCCTTTCAGTGGTTTGCCGTACCCGCATGCTGGACCTAGCATCGGGCAAGTCCTCCCTGTGTCTCTCGAAACCTACGGCCGCTACCAGCTGCTGAAGAAGCTCGCCACCGGAGGCATGGCGCAGATCTATCTGGCGCGTCAGGTCGGTCCGGAAGGGTTTGAGAAGCTGTTGGTGGTCAAGCGCATTCTTCCCCACCTCGCGGAGAACGAAGAGTTCATCACCATGTTCCTGGACGAGGCCCGCATCGCCGCGCGCCTCAACCACCCCAACGTGGTGCAGATCTTCGACCTCGGCGCGCAAGACGACAGCTTCTTCATCGCGATGGAATTCATCCACGGCGAGGACGTGCGCCGGGTGTGGAAGCACTCCGATAAGGTCGGAAAGCCCATCCCGCTGCCGCTGATCTGCCGGATCATCATCGAGTCGTGCGCGGGGCTCGACTACGCCCACAAGAAGCTCGACTCCGCCGGCCGCCCGCTCAACATCGTGCACCGCGACATCTCGCCCCAGAACATCCTGGTGTCGTTCGAAGGCGGGGTGAAGATCGTCGACTTCGGCATCGCCAAGGCGGCCGACCAGGCGACGGTCACCAAGTCGGGCGTGCTCAAGGGCAAGTACTCGTACATGTCTCCGGAGCAGGCGGCCGGGCAACCGATCGACTGCCGCACCGACATCTTCGCGCTGGGCGTAGTGCTCTACGAGCTGCTCACCGGCACCCGCCTGTTCAAGCGCGCCACCGACATTCAGACGCTCAACGCGGTGACCGAGTGCAACCTCGCCAGCCCCTCTGAAGTGAACGAACGGGTGCCCGCTGATCTCGGCGCGATCGTGATGAAGGCGCTGGCGAAAGATCGCACGCAGCGTTTCTCCGAGGCGAAGCAGCTGGGCGCCGCGCTCGAGACCTGGCTGATGGCGCATGGGCAACCCGCGAGCACGGCCGCGCTCGGGGAGTTCATGCACGACGTCTACGCCGAGCGCCTGCGCAACGAGCAGGAAGAGGGCCGGTTGCTGGTGGAGACCGCGGAGGCCTCGCGGGGCGAAGAGGTGCTGGAAAAGGCCACGCCTTCGCTCGACCGGCTCCCGAAGCAGGGCAGGCCCGGCCGGGCGACCAGGTCCGAAGCCAAACCCCGGCGCGAGCTGGAAGAGACCGCCGCCGAGCGTCCCGGCAGCCGCAGCGCGAGCAACTCGAGGAAGTCACTCGAACGCGCGCTCGAGGCCCCCCGGCCCATTCCCGAAGACAGGCCCGCGGCGGTCACCCACACCGACGCCAGCATGCCGACGCAGAGCAACCTGCCCCGGCGCGCGCCGGTGATCGCGCTGGGCGTGGTGGTGTTGCTGGCGGTGCTCGGCCTGGGCTTGTGGGTGATCAGCTCGACGCCGAGGCGGGCGCAGGTGAGCCTCGACTCCGAGCCTTCAGGCGCGACGGTGCGGAAGAACGGTGCCTTTTTCTGCACCACCCCGTGCGCGCTCGAGGTGGATCCAGGCGAGCTGGTGCTCAGCGTCGAGAAGGAAGGCTTCATGGCCTCGCGCAGCTCGGTGGTGATGCGCGCCGGCGTGCCTGAGAATCTGGGGACAGTCGTGCTCGAGGCGCAGAAGCCCGGCGACGTGCTGACCCCGCCGGTGGTGAAGACGGCCTTGATGACCATCGA
>JAYVNA010000125.1:0-6861 GCA_043758715.1 Archangium sp. | reverse complement strand
GCGCGGGAATGGAGGGCGTCGTCTTGCAGCAGCACTGAGAGGAGAATCGAGTTCTGCGTCCACCCTTCGCTCTGGTCGCCGGCTTCCAACTGCTCCAGCGCGTGCGTCATGCAGCGATCGGCTTCCACCCGCCAGGCGGCCAGCGCGGGCGGAATCGGGCGCAGCTTGCGGGGCCACTCGCTGCGATCGTCAGGAGACCAGAAGGGCGTCAGCGCGTTGGCCAGCGACTCACACGGGTTCGCGCCATGACGCGACTTCACGTTCTCCAGCGCCGCCGCGAGGTGCCAGGCATCGTTGTCGTCGTCGCCGAAGTCGTAGCTGAGCTTCGGCAGTGCCGAGTGGGCGACCACCCACGCGCCTCCGATGGCGAGCGCGGTGATGCCCACGAACAGCGCGGCCACCATGGTTTGTCCCGACCCTTCGTCGCTGGACACCATCGGGTCCACCATGCGCTGCACCTGGCTTTTCTGAGGCTTGAGGCGCGAGCCACCGAACGCAGCAGCGCCACCGAGCGCGAGCGGGAGGAGCGCCGCGAACAAGCCGAGCCAGGAGGATGACTGCGCCTCCTTGAAGCCCTGGCGAATGATGCGTTCCTTGTCGACGCTGGAGTCGACGAAGCCCACCGCCGCCTCCACCCGCGAGCGGCCGTAGAAGGTGCCCCCGATGCCTGCCCCCGCGGCGGCCGCGCCGATGATCAAGGTGGCGATGCCGAGGGTGAAGGCGGAGGGGCTCTTTCCCAGCAGCGCGATCGCCGCGAAGAACCCCAGCGCGATTCCGAGCCCGCCCAGCGCGATTGCCAGATATCCGACCGCGCCGGCTTCCTGAATCATCTCGATGAAGTGCACCTCACGCACACTGAGGGATTTCCGCCGGGGTTGTCGAGAAGAACAGCGGGGGCGCTCTGCTCCCCCTGAATGGAGGGCAACGCGCCCGGCGCACCGCTGGTACAACTCATCAGTGGACTACCGGGACTACCTCGAGCGGCTGCGCCACTGGGAATCGGTCGCCACCTTCAGCGAGTACGGCGTGGTGCATGAGAACGGCCACGGCTACCCGCTGCTGTGCCTCACCACTCCGGGCTCACGCGAGCTGGTGATCACCGCGGGGTTTCACGGCGAAGAGCCCGCGGGACCGCTCACGTTGATGTCCCGCTTCGGAGAGATCGCCGACTACGCGCGCGAACACGACGTCGCCTTGCGCGTGTTTCCGTGCATCAACCCCAGCGGCTTCGAGGCCGGCCATCGCTACAACGCCTCTGGCGAGGAGCCGAACAACGACTTCATCCGCTACGAACTTTCCCCCGGCGAGTTCGTTGATGAGGTCGCGGTGGGGCAACCGTTCCTCAGGTGGATGGTGACGGAAGGCACGCCGAAAGAGACGCTGGCGTTGCGGCACGAACTCGAGCGGCACCCTCCCCCTCTCGGCGCGCTCGACCTGCACCAGGACGCGTGGGTGAAGTCAGCGTGCTTCTACGCGTACCACTTCGGCGATCCCGCTCCGTATCGCGAGCTGGTGAAGGAGAGCGTGGGGCACGCGAAGGTCGCGGTGCATCTGGCGGTGCACAACCTGCTGCGCACCGATCGCTGTGGGCTCATCGTTCATCACGACGGCAGCAACAGCGACTGGTTCTACCGGCGCGGGGTGCCGCACGTGGCGGTGCTCGAGACCACCACGCATAACCCCCTGGCCAGTTGCCACGCGCTGAACCTCGCGTGGGTTCGCGGTTTCATTCGGCTGGTCGCTCAGAACACCAGGCCCAGCGAGACCGTGGGTCCGTAGACCGACTCCACCGGGACGCGGTCGTTGATGCGGGAGGTGTCGATCCACCGGGCGCGGTAGCCACCGCGGACCTCGAAGATGAGCAGCCGGAGCACCAGTTCCGCGCGGGCGTCGACCTGCATGAAGCTGACGGGCGTGTAGAGCACCGCGCCTTCGATGCCGAGCACCGGAATGCCCAGGTGCACCGTCGCTCCCAGGGTGGGACCGAACTGCGCGCGGCCCGGCACGCCCACGGTGGCGCTGGCGCCGGTGCTGTTGTTGATGACGGTCGCGGTGGTGCGGGTCGAGCTGATGGCGCTCACGCCACCCAGCAGGCGAATGCGGTTGTGCTTGGTGGCCCACACGGAGGGCCCGATGAGCGCGTTCCAGTACGAGGTGGGCGTCAAGGTGTTGCGCCAGTTGAAGAGCGACGCGGCGCCGCGATCCCAGCTGAACAGAGCGCTGGCGTGACCGATGTCGAGCTCACCCCGGAGGCCGACCAGCAGGTCACCGGAAGACTTCACGGCGCCGATGTCCATCGGGAGGGTGGTGGTGGCGAGCGCGCGGAACTCGACGCCGGGCGCGGCGTTTTTGCGGTTCTTCTTTTCGTCGGCCCAGTCCTCGTCAGTGCGATCACCGTTTCGCCGCGCGCGGTCGCCGTCGGCACGTTCACGCGGGGTCAGCGCCGGGGTGTCGTCGGCGTCGAGATCGTCGCGCGGTTCAGCGGGAGGTGGTGGAGCCGCGGGCTGCACGTCGTCCTGCTGCGCGAGGGGGGGCGACGCGGGGGCGACGGGCACTTCGGGGAAACCACCGAACGACAAGGACGAAGCGAGCAAAAGAGTTGAGAGCATGCGGTTGCGTAATGACCGCGAATTCTGGCTCACACTGCCTGCAGGGGCGGAACCCGGTCAGAAGGCCGACGGGCGTGGACGCACCACCTTGCATCCGGGGACGCAGTTACCGAAATGCCTCCGGGCCTTTCGGCTGAGGCGTCAGCGCTCCAGGCAGCGGCGATAGCGCCCGTCCACGCTCTTCGCGAACCAGGCGGTCGAGCGTTCTTGCGTCATCTTCGGGCTGCGAATCGTGACCTCGGGAACCCGCGCATAGGGCGGGTCGGTCTGCTGCCGTTGCGCGTAGACGCGTTTGATCGCGCGCCAGGTCTCGGTGTTTTCGAACTCGGCCGTCTTTTCCTGCTGCACGTCGAGGCGCACCCGGCGTTCGCTGAGTTCGGGAGCGAATTGCTGGGCGAACGCGAAGATCGCGCCGAGTGATTGGGTGTCATGAGAGAGGGCGTTCGCGTTCTTGTCGTACGCGAGGAGATCGCCATCGGGCACCACGGTGAGGCCGGTGAGCTTGCTGAGTTGCTCCTGCAACGCAGCGTTGCGGCTCGCGTACACACCGGCGTTGTAGTCAGCGAAGCGGAAGAGCGGCTGGGCGTAGGCCGCGGAGTACCCGAGCAGGCGTTCGCTCCCGTAAAGAACCCCGCCCTTGCGCGTGTAGAGCTCGTCGCGCACCTCGCTCACGTCGCGTTTCCGCTGGCGCGCGAGCCGCTCTGAAAATTTCACGCTCACCTGCATCGAGCCGACGGTGGTGACCGGGTTGAAGTCGTCGGGGCTCGCGTCGAACACGCCACCGATGAGGTCGAGCGCCTTGTACGGCGCGGGAAATTTCTCCCGGTAGAACGCGAGAATGTCGCGGAACAGCACGTCGAGATCGCGTTCGGTCTTCACGGTGCCCAGGCGCGCTTCGAAGGACTTCTTCGAACCCGGAGCGTGACCGCTGAGCAATTCGCGCAGCGCGGGTGGGCCGAGCGGTCCGAGTTTTTCCACCTTCTCGTCGAGCTTGGCGCGCAGCAGCTTCGCCAGCCCAGGCACGGCGGGGTCAGCCTGGAAACCTGATTCCTGCTCGATGATGGCGAGCACCTGGCAGACGGTCTCCGGGTCGGCGGGTTGTTCCTGTTCGTCGAGCGCGGCGAGCAGGTCGCGCGCCCAGCCTTCGCGATCGGTGACCTTCTCGGGAATGCGCGCGGTCACCTGCTGGACCGACATGCGTGGGCGTTCATCAAGTCGAATCGGAGGCGCGGTGACGCAGCCGGCCAACACCATCAACGTGGCGAGAGTGAACTTGAGCACCAACTCAGCGTAACGACGGGGCTGCCGTTCGTTTTCTGTTTCTTGTGGCTGCTGTGTCCATGGGGAATCGGTCATCCTCGTGCCCGGAGCTCCCTTGCGAACGCACGTCTGGTCCCTCTTGTTCCTGCTCGTTGGGTGCGGCCCGGCACCGGTGTCTCCCACGGGTGGTGGTGCGGGAGGCGGGAATGGCGTGGCTGACTCAGGGTCGGATGCGGGCGGGCTCGACGCCGGAGCAGATGCGGGCGTGGTCGACGCGGGACTCGGCGACGCAGGCAGCGGTTGGACCTTCGTCGGAATCACCGGCAGCCAGTGCGGGCTTCACCACGCTCATCGAGAACGCGATCGACGAGGTGCCGGGCTCGCGGGTGGCGCTGCTGTCGTTCGCGGAGGACCAGGTGATCACCCGGTTCTTCTTCTCGGCGGGCAACGCGAATTCCTGGCTGACGCCGCCGTATGCGACCTACACCGCGAACCTGGTGGCGCTCGAGGCGCAGTACGACGCGCGCCCGAACTCGCGCTATTTCCGGCTGCCCGGTCAGGAGCACGTGATGCTGCAGTATTACGGCGTCGTGCTCGAAGACGGCGGCATCAGCGCGCCGCGCGCGAGCCCCGATGGTGGCACTGATCTGAAAGCCTGGATCGACGCGTGGGCCACGGGCACCGGCGCGTGGAACAGCCAGCGCTGATCACTTGATGTCGAACAACGCGAGGTTCTGCTTCGCCATGTCCTTCGCGAGGGCGAGCATCGAGGCGTCGCCCACTTCCTTCGCGTTCGAGGCGATGCCGGTCATCAGACCGCCGGTGATCATGCAGGCGTCGTAGAGGGCGGTGCGCTTCTGCGCGTTCATGCTCTTGAACGCGGGCGTCTCGGCGATCGCTTCGTTCATCAGCCGCTGAAGTGCCGCGGCCTCGGCGTCACTGAACTCGCGCTCTGCGACGATCTCAATCGAGGATGCGAACAGCAGCGTGAGCGCGGTGGAGAGGTTGTTCTTCCGCACGCCGGGCTGCGCTTCGATGGCGGGAAGAATCGCCTTCATCGCCTCGAGCAACTGCGCGCGCTCTTCGGGGGTCTTTCCAGCGGCGGCGAGTTGGTCGGGGACGTTGCGCAGCCCCGCGGGCTTGAAGTCGGTGGCGCCCAGCTCGAAGGTGTACGCGGGCGCCTTCGCCGGAAGCGGCTTCCTGTTCATCGACGCGCGCATCGAGGCCCGAATGGAGTCGCGCTGAGCCAACTGGGTGGTGATGAAGTTCGCGTAGGCGCCCGACATCGAGGTGAACTGCCGGCCGTTGAGGATGTTCGTGTAGGGCGTGTACTGCGCCCACGAAATTGAGCTGACGACGGCCACGACGAGCAGGAGTGAGCGCATGGGACGAACTGACCAACCGACTCCCGCGCGGTCAAGACGTGTTCCGCAAGGCCGCCTTGATGAACGGGGAAGCGACGCTGGTAGCTTGGCGAGATGAACGCCCCACGCATGGTGAATCTGCAGGCCGCGCTGGCGACCTTCGACGAGCGCTGGTCCCCTCGCCGAGTTGCGAAGGTCAACGACTACGACGTCAAAGTGGTCAAGGTGGAAGGCGAGTTGATGTTGCTCGAGCCCGCGGGCGTGGTGAACACGGGCGATGCGGGTGGGCCGCTCACGGCGGCGGTGAAGGATCTTTGAACGCCCTCTCCCCGACCCTCTCCCCCGCGGGGGAGAGGGAGATGGTTACGCGAACTTTTCCAGGGCCTGGCGCAGCTGAATCTTGAGGGCCGCCTGAAGCGCCTTCACCTGGGGACGGAGTTCGAGGGTGCGTGGGCGCCACGCCAGGGTCAGCGATGTCGCCACGGTCTCGAGCGCCGGCACCACCGTCATCCGGAACTGCGTGGCCGGCAGCAGCTCACGCGCGAACGTGGGCAACACTCCGGCGAACGAGCCACTGCGCACGGCCTGCGCGACCTGCGGAAACGTCTCGCACCGCAACGCCGCGGGCCCGAGTTCCTTCAGTGCGCTCTCCAACGCGCGCTCGGTCGTCGGCACCGCGAGGGGCAGCTTGCCGTGACCTGAAGCGCTGAACACCGCGTAGGAGATCTTCCCCAACCGGGCGACCTTCAATTCCCCGGCCTCTTCGCTCGAACGGAGCAGCCCCAGATCGAGCCGGTGCTCGAGAAGCGCACTCACCACGCCATCCGAACCGTACGCACCGAGGTCGAGCTCGACGCCCTCGAGCGCGGCGCCCAGCAACCCCAACCTGGGCAACACCAACCATTGCAGCACGCTGTCACCGGCGCCCAGGGACACCTTCACCGGCCCGCGCTCCGCCGCGCTCACGTCGGAGAGCCCCAGCCCCAATTCCCGCACCACCTTCGCCAACGCGGTTCCGGCAGGGGTCAACTGCATTCCCAGCCCAGTTCGCAGGAACAGCTGCTGTCCGAGCGCAGACTCGAGATCCTTCAGCTGGCGGCTGAGCTGCGACTGCCGCACCGGGTCCCCTGGGGCGGCGCGCGCATGACCACCGGCATCGGCAATCTGGAGAAACGAAGAGAGCCGCTCGAGTGAGAGCCCACGAAGCGCAGGGATCGTCATGCGCGCACCTGACTCCAGAGTCAGCGTTCCTTCAATCTCCTGTCATCCAAACGGGTGCTGAGGCGGATGCGGATGGGCCCCTTCGCCGTCGAGGGGTCGACCTCGTGACCCTGCTGGGTGATGACCACCCGGCCTGCAGCGACGAGGCGGCGGGCGGCCTCTCGCACCGGTTCCATCAGCGCGCGCCATTCTTCCGGGTCAGCGCTCCGCGCGCGGGCGATCTCCGAGGGGCAGATGCTGGCACCCCGGGCGCGCGCCGCGAGCAACTCGAGGATGTCGGCTTCGAAACCGCCATCCGCGACGCTGGCTTTGCGCTTCCGGCAGGCGTCGCTGCAGTACTTCACCTCGTTCCAGGAACGCTCCCACTTGCGGCGCCACTCGATGGTGCGGCCACACACGACACAGCT
>JAYVNA010000124.1:0-2153 GCA_043758715.1 Archangium sp. | reverse complement strand
CCTCGAGCGAGCGGGTGATGCCGTCGGCGTAGGCGGTCTCGAACCGAAGGCCCGGTGGGTCGAACCGGAGTTGGTTGGTCACACCGTTGAGCTCGTTGGGCTTGCAGCCGACCACCGTGGCCAGCAGCAGGAGCCCCAGAAGGCGTCTTGGAGTGCCAGTCACGTGGCGGCAGTCTCGCTCTTTTGAGCCATGGGAAGATCAACTGCTCGGGCTGTGCCACTACTTCTACTTGTTGGATCTGAGATCAGATCAAGCCGTAGAAGCAGTAGAGGCGACCAAGTTGTGGATAAGCCCGAATCACGAACGAAACCATGCGCTTGCGCAAATCGTGCATGTGGACAAGTCCCCCAGTTCTCCCCAGGGTCCCACATGTACGACTTCGGGGTTCCCTTTCCCCACACCTGGGTGCCGAAAAAGTGACGTTGTCCCCAGAGTTCGCACAGGGGTTTCACACAGCCCCCAGCCGAAATCGAAAGAGCGCTCTGAAGCACTGAACCAGCAGTGTAACGTCGCCCCTGAAAGCATGAGTTCGCGCGTGGGCAGATACGAGGTCCTGGCGCGCCTGGCGAAGGGGGGCATGGCTGAGCTTTCGCTCGCCTCGACGCAGGGACCCGGCGGCTTCCGGAAGTTCGCGGTGCTCAAGCAGATCCTCGCGGAAGCGGCGGACGACGAGAACTTCGTGAAGATGTTCCTCGACGAGGCGCGCGTCACCGCCGCCTTCTCGCACCCGGCCATCTGCCAGGTCTTCGAGATGGGCGAAGACACCACCACCGGGCTCTACGTCGCGATGGAGTTCATCGCCGGCCAGGACCTGAACCAGGTGGTGAGCGCGTGCGCGCGGCAGCAGGCGGTGTTGCCCGTCGGCTACTCGGCCTCGGTGGTGCTCGAGTGCGCGCAGGCGCTGCACTACGCGCACACTTTCAAGCTTCCTTCCGGCGAAGACTCGCCCGTCATTCACCGCGACGTCGCGCAGAAGAACATCATGGTGACCTACGACGGGCAGGTGAAACTGCTCGACTTCGGCATCGCCAAGGCCAAGGGCGCGCTCGCTCGCACCCGCGCCGGCACGGTGAAGGGCACCGCGGGCTACATGTCTCCCGAGCAGGTGCGCGGCGACGCCATCGACGGGCGCAGCGACGTTTTCGCGCTGGGCGTGGTGCTCTGGGAAATGATGACGGGCCGCCGGCTCTTCTCGGCCGACACCGAGTTGGCTGAGCTCAAGATGATTCTCTCGGAGCCCATTCCCGCGCCCAGCGACGTCGAAGCCTCGGTGCCAAAGGAACTGTCGGCGGTGGCGATGAAGGCCCTCGAGCGCGACTTGAACCTGCGTTACCGCTCGGCGCGAGACATGGCGCGGGCGCTGTCGTCGTCGTGTGGACACCTGCTGTTCGATGCCGAAGAGCGCGCGCAGTTCATGAACGAGCGCTTCGAGGAGAAGATCGCCTCGACCCGGCGGCTCTTCGAGGCGGCCGCCAAGGACGAACGCGAAGTCGGTGAAGCGGTCGAAGAATTCCGCCGCTCGTCTGCGCACGAACGCGAAGCGGAAGAGCCCGCCCGGAAGAAGCCCAGCCCGCAGATCTCCGCCGGCAAGCTCAAGCAGGTGCGCTCGCCCGGGGGGCCGGTCTCCACCTCGAAGCTCAAGAAGGTGAAGGTCTCGAAGCGCTCGCTCGAGGAGGTGTCGCAGACCACCCCGCTGCCCCAGGACTGGGCCCCCACCGAGGCGCAGGTGAGCACCACCCCGGCCCCGCGCTCGGCCTCGATGGCCTGGCCGATTCTCGCGGTGGTGGTGGCGCTCGGGGTGGGCTTGCTGGTGTGGAAGGCGATGCAGGGCCCGCCCGAATCGTCGCACCCGCACCAGGTGGCGCCGGTGATCATTCCGGGCGCCGAGTTACCCGGCACGGACATTCCGGGCACCGATACGGTCGACGCGAAAGACCCGGTGGCCGTGCCCACGCCCCCGAAGGCCGACGCGCCGCCCCGGAATGATCCCCCTCGCGCGAAGGGAGAGATGACGCTGGTGCTCATTCCCGAGGCCACGGTGAGCAAGGGCTCGCAGGTGCTCGGGCACGGCACGATGATCTCGTTCTCGCTCAACGTGGGCACGCACCTGGTGACGGTGACCGGCGGTGACGGCGTGCGGCGGCAGCTCTCC
>JAYVNA010000123.1:0-6884 GCA_043758715.1 Archangium sp. | reverse complement strand
CGGGCCAGCCGGATCAAAAAGAAGGCCTCTATCTCGGTGAAGAACTCGGCCCCGATGATCCCCGCGTGCGCGCTGACTGGCCGATGCACGGTCCCAATCTCTTTCCGGTGGAAGTGCCCGAGCTGCGTTCGGCGGTGCTCGAGTTCATCGCAGAGCAGACCGGCGTCAGCCATCACGTGATGCGTCTGCTCGCCCAGAGCCTCGAGCTCGAGACCGGCTTCTTCGAGCAACGCCTCACCCACCAGCCCCTGCCGCTCTTTCGCATCTTCCACTACCCGGCCACGACCCACGCCGGCACCTGGGGCGTAGGCGAGCACACCGACTACGGCCTGCTCACCGTGCTCAAGCAGGACGACTGCGGTGGACTCGAGGTGAAGACGCCCACCGGGTGGATCGAGGCGCCGCCGATTCCCGGAACGTTCGTGTGCAACTTAGGGGACATGCTCGATCGCATGACGGGCGGCCGGTATCGCTCGACGCCGCATCGCGTGCGCAACACCAGTGGCCGCAGCCGCAACTCGTGGCCGTTCTTCTTCGACCCCGCCTTCGACGCCGAAGTGAAGCCCCTGCCCGGAGCGCTCGCCCGCCCCGCGGAACAGGACGCCGCCGAACGTTGGGACCGCGCCACCGTGCACGCGCTCAGCGGGACCTACGGGCAATACCTGGTGGGCAAGGTCTCGAAGGTCTTCCCGCAGCTCGCTCAACGCGTGAGCTGAGCCGCCGTCTGCAGTTCACGGTTGAGCTGGGGCGCGGCCTCGTAGCGTTGCCCGGTGCGATTCCACACGTGGCGCTCGAGCCGGGCGGCGTGCGCAGCCGCATCGATCGCGTACACGTTGTAACCACACGCGGGCTGGTACAGGTCGGTCGCGCTGCCGGCGCATACCAGCGTGCGCCGCCGGGTCTTCGAGAGAAACGGCCGGTGCAGATGTCCGTGCAGCACGAGGTCGAGGTTGACGTCGTCGCGGTCGATCAAGTCGATGAGCTCGAGATCATCGCGCAGGCGATGCATGACGGAGTCCCGCTTTCCATCTTCGCGCAGCAGCGCGTAGTGCAGCGCGAGCACCACGAAGCGGCCCTTCAGGCTGGCGTCGGTGAGCATGCCGAGCACCTCATGGCGCTGCGCTTCACCGCACAGCCCCGAGGAATCGATCAGGTTGTCCGGGCGGGACACGTCGATCGCCACCAGGCTCACCCCATCGGCGAGGTGCTTGACGAAGGGGAACTTGCCGCCCTCGCTCACGTCGGCGAAGCGGCGCTCGAACAGGCCAGCGGCCTGCGGCACGTAGCGATCGTGATTGCCAGGAATGACGGTGAAGCGCGCGGGCTGTTCCAGGCGCGGGCCGAACAGGCGGGCGACGTGCTGGAACTCCGCCTCGCTGGCGACCCCGGTGAGATCGCCGGTGCACACGGCGTGGTCGACCCCGATCGCGTCGAGATCTTCGAGCAGCTTCGCGGTGCGCGCCTGGCTGTCGTGAAAGTGAAGCGGCCTGCCCGCGAGGCCGTAGATGGCGATCGCCGCGAAGCTCTTGAGGGTCGGCTTGCCCTCGAACGCAAAGTGGGTGACGTGAATGTCCGAGAAGTGCGCGAGCGTCATGTCGTTCCGGGCGACCCGCGCCCGGGAGCGTCATGCCTCGCGGGTGAGGAGTTCGCGATTGAGCGGCGAGTCCCCTGCTTCGTAACGGCCGGGGCCGGCGTTCCACACCCGCCTGTTCACCTTGACCCGCCCGGAGACGGGATCGATCTCGTACACGTGGTACCCGCAGCCCTGGGCGACGTGCAGGTCGGTCGCGCTGCCCGCGTTGATGAGGGTGCGGCGTTTCGTCTTCACCACGTACGGCCGGTGCATGTGGCCGTGAAGCACGAGATCGAGCGTGACGTCGTCGCGATCGATGAGCGCCATCAGCTCGAGATCGTCGCGCAGGCCGTGGGGCCGGGCATCGCGCTGGCCTTCAGCGCGCAACAACCCGTAGTGCAACGCGAGGATCACGAAGCGGCCCCTCAAGCTGCGATCGGTGAGCATCGCCTCGAGCGCCGCCATCTGCTTCTCACCACACAGGCCCGAGCTGTCGACCAGGTTGGTGGGCCTCGCCACGTCGATGGCGATCACGCTCACTTCGGCGCTCAGGTGCTTCAGGAACGGAAACGTTCCGCCCTCGCTCAGCTGGGCGAAGTGTTTCTCGAACAACCCTTCGGCGTCTTTGACGTAGCGGTCGTGATTGCCGGGAATCACGGTGTAGCGGGCGGGCTGTTGCAGGCGGGGGCCGAACAGCTCGGCGACGCGCTCGAACTCCGCCTCGGTGGACACGCCGGTGAGGTCGCCGGTGCACAAGGCGTGATCGACGCCCTGCGCATCGACGTCTTCGAGCAGCTTGCCGATGCGGTGATCGCTGCCCGCGAAGTGTTTGCCCCGGCCCGCCAGGGTGTAGCTGGCCACCGCCGCCAACCGCTTGAGCGCGGGCTTGCCGCTCAAGGGGAAGTGCGTCACGTGAATGTCCGAGAAATGCGCCAGCTTCATCTCACAGGGTCCCCGGAGTGGCGCGGAAGACGGTGCCCGTGCCCGAGACCGCCACCGCGCCTTCGTCAGCGCCGATGAACACCGAGCTGCCGCTGCGCAGCTTCATGCCCTTGACCAGCACTTCACCTTCCACCACCAGCAGCAGCTGCGCTCCACGCGAGGGCAGGGTGATGGGCTTGCCTGCCACCGCGATGCGCGAGAGCCGGAAGTCAGGCGCGGGCGTGCGGTAGACCTGCTCGGGCTGCGCGCTGGGCTTGAGAACGTCAGCCGGGCCATCGCTGAAGTTGAGCACCGAGAGCAGCTCGGGCACGTCGACGTGCTTGGGCGTGAGGCCCCCCCGCAGCACGTTGTCGGAGTTCGCCATCAGCTCGACGCCCGTGCCCTCGAGGTACGCGTGCAGGTTGCCCGCCCCCAGGTAGAGCGCTTCGCCGGGCTGCAGGGTCACCAGGTTGAGCAGCATGGCGCCGATGATGCCCACGTCACGCGGGTAGAGCGTGTTCAGGCGGGTCGCCAGCTGGCACTCGGCCTCGAAGCCCTTGACCTTCTTGCGCGCGGCCTCGACCAGCCGGTCCACCAGCGCGCCTTGCGCTTCGGTCGGCTGGGTCATCACGAACTCGAAATACGCCTTGAGCCCCTTCTCCATCAGCAGCGAGGTCTCGAGGCCCAGCGCCGCGAAGAACCGCACCGACTCGGAGAGCTTGCGAAAACCACACAGCGCGTGGAACTCGGTGAGCGCGCAGATGATCTCGGGCTTGTGGTTCGCGTCTTTGTAGTTGCGATGTGGCGCCCCCCGGGGAACGCCGGCCGTCTCTTCGCGGGCGAAGCCGACCCGCGCCTGATCGAGGCTGGGGTGCGCCTGCAACGAGAGCGGCTGCCCAGCGGCGAGCACCTTGAGCAGAAACGGCAGCCGCGGCCCGAAGCGCTCGAGCGAGTCATCACCGAGCAGCCGCTGCGGCGCTTCGGAGATCAACTCCTCGAGGCTGTTGCCGGTGCGCAGCCGCGAAGGCGCCGAAGGGTGCGCGCCCAGCCACAACTCGGCCTGGGGCGTGCCGTCGGGCGCCTTGCCCAGCAGCGTGGGAATCGCGGTGGGGCTGCCCCACGCGTACCTCTGAATCGGGTTGTCGAGCAGCTCCACCGGTCAGGCCAGGAGGCTGCGCAGCATCCACGCGGTCTTCTCGTGAACCTGCAGACGCTGGGTGAGCAGATCGACCGTCGACTCGTCGCCGCCCTTTTCCGCGCGGGGGAAGATCGAACGCGCCGTGCGCGCCGCGGCCTCGTGGCCCTTCACCAGTTCGCGCACCATGTCGGTTGCCTCGGGCACGCCCTCGGTCTCGGGAATGGAGGACATCTTGGTGAACGCCCCGTAGGTCGCGCGCACCGGGAACCCGAGAGAACGAATGCGCTCCGCCACCGGGTCCACCGCGAGCCACAGCTCGTTGTAGTGCGTCTCGAACATCAGGTGCAGGGTCTGGAACATCGGGCCGGTCACGTTCCAATGGAACGCGTGGGTCTTCATGTAGAGCGCGTAGGTGTCGGCCAGCAGCGCGTTGAGTCCCTCCGCGATGGCCTTGCGATCCTGCTCCGCAATTCCGATGTCCACCGCCACAGCCCCAGCTTTCTCAGTCTTTTTCGCCATGATCGTCAGCCTCCGCTTTCGTTGAGTGTGTTTCGACGCGGGAAAGATGCACCGCAACGCGATCAGTTGCGCGGGAAAGTTCTCATTGACGACGTCAAAATCTGGATTATGTCTAAACCCGAAATGAGTCCAGACATGGTCAATCAGCTCAGGGGCGCCGGAATTCAGCCCTCGGCGCAGCGCCTCGCGGTGGCGGAATACGTGCTCGCGACCGATGCCCACCCGTCGGCCGACGAAGTGTTGGCCCAGGTGCAGGCCAGCTTCCCCATGCTTTCGCGGGCCACGGTCTACAACACCCTGAACCTCTTCGTAGAGAAGGGGCTGTTGCGGCAGCTGCAGATCGCCGAGGGGCGCACGGTGTTTGACCCGCGCCTCGATGCCCATCATCACTTCATCGACGACGAAACCGGGCGCATCGAAGACATCCCCTGGGATGCGGTTCGCGTGGGTGAGGTCAAGGGACTCAAGGGTTACGAAGTTCGCGAATACATGGTCGTGATGCGGGGCCGGAAGCTCGGTGGGTCCCGCATGCAGGGTCGGTCGGCCGGCCCGGTGAAGAAACGCTGAGCAACACCTGCATCAACCCCCACACAACGGAGTTCCAATACATGATCACCCCCGGTTCGAAGGCCCCCTCTTTCAACGTTCCCGCCTGTGTCTCCATCGAGAAGGGCAAGGAGTTCAAGAACATCAACTCCAAGGATCTCGAGGGCAAGTGGGTCGTGTTTTACACGTACCCCAAGGACTTCACCTTCGTCTGCCCGACGGAGATCGTCGAGTTCGACAAGAAGATGAAGGACCTCGCCGATCGTGGCGCGACCCTGCTCGGCGGCTCGACGGACAACGAGTTCAGCCACCTCGCGTGGCGCCAGAACCACGCTGACCTCAAGACCATCAAGCACCCGCTGCTGTTCGTCTCGCCCTCGATGGCGCAGGCGTTCGGGTTGTTGCAGGCGAGCGCCGAAGTGGCGCTGCGCGCGACCTTCATCATCGACCCCCAGGGCGTGGTCCGCTACGCGGCGGCCAACGACCTCTCGGTCGGCCGCAACGTCGACGAAGTGGTGCGCGTGCTCGACGGGTTGCAGACCGACGAGCTGTGCCCCTGCAACTGGAAGAAGGGCGACGAGACCCTCACCAGCCAGCTGAAGAAGGTCGGCTGAGTCGTCTTTCGCAGTCCTGAAAATTCACCGGGCGTGGTGGGCCGCACTTCCGCCACGCCCGTGGTTTGTCCAAAGGAGAAGACACAATGGAAAAGCTGGATCAGCTCCGAGAGCAGTTTCCCGACGCGGCGAAGGACATCAAGATCAACCTCGGCAACGTGCTGCAGCCGGGCACGCTCAACGCCGCGCAGACCTGGGGCGTGGCGATCTCCGCGGCCTATGCGGCGCGCAACGAGTCGCTGACCCGGGCCCTGCTCGCTGACGCGGCGACCGCCGGCATCGAGGCCGCGGTGATCGAAGACGCGAAGGCCGCCGCGATCTTGATGGGCATGAACAACATCTATTACCGGTTCCGCCACATCATCGGGAAGGACGAGTACTCCCAGATGCCGGCGCGGCTGCGCATGATGCGGCTCAAGCAGCCCTCGACCAATCAGACCGACTTCGAGCTGTTCTGCCTGGGGGTCTCGGCGATCAACAACTGCCAGAGCTGCGTGCTCTCGCACGAACACGTGGTGCTCGAGGGCGGCCTGACCATCGCGCACGTTCATGACGCCATTCGCATCGCGTCCATCATTCACGCGTCGGCGGTCGCGCTCGAGTCGAACTTCTAAGCACGAAGTTCTCGGGGCGCCGTCCACAGGCGTGGTACCGGTGGGGCGCTGAGTTTCCACCGTCACACTGGAGCAGACCATGGCCGGACCACTCACCCTGACTGACAAGAACCTGGACGCCGCCCTCGAGCGTGAGGGCATCATTCTCATCAACTTCTGGGCGCGCTCGTACGAGCCTTCGGTGGCCTTTGGCGCCCACTTCGCCGCGGCCGCGGCCAAGCACCCCGACCTCTTCTTCGGCCGCCTCGACGTCGAGAAGGAAGCCGAGGTCGCCGAGGAGTTCGAGATCGACTTCGTGCCCACGCTGATCGTGATTCGCGATGGCGTGATGGTCGTGCGCGACGAAGAGGGTCTGGACGGCGAAGAAGAACTGGAAGAGCTGATCGAAGGCGTGCGGGGTCTCGACATGGACTTCGTGCGCGCGGACATCGCGGCCATCGAGAAGAAGGCCGCGGCGAAGGCGGCGAAGAAGCCGGCGAAGAGGCCGGCGGCGAAAGCCAGGGCCAAGCCCGCCGCGAAGAAGAAGAAGACTCCGGTGGCGAAGGCGAAGACGAAGACAAAGCCAGCCCGTCGCTGACCCGAAAGCGAAGATCACGAGCCTCGCCTCGCCGCGCCGCGACGTTCGGTGAGGGGGGACCTGTTTGGGCAGGTCTGCTGAGGCTCGCAAGAGCGCATGGTGCGCCGATGCCCCACCCTCAAAATCCTTCCTCCAAGCGTCGTCCAGTCGTGCCCCCCGAGCCCACCTCGCTGCTCAAGGCGCGCGGGCACACGGAGCACGCCAAGGACATGGTCGAGGCCTGCGCCGTAGAGCTCTCGACCGTGAACAACTCGCTCGAGAAGGAACTCGAGGACAGCGGGCCCGCGCCTGCGATCGAGCAGGCCCTGAGCCAGAGCAAGGACGTCGAGATCAAGGTCGAGGAGTGCGCGGAAGAGCTGGTCTCGGTCAACTCCGCGCTGGC
>JAYVNA010000122.1:0-2159 GCA_043758715.1 Archangium sp. | reverse complement strand
CGGCGAGCAGCAGGGCGATCAGCGCGCCGGCCAGGGCGAGGTAACCGGGGTTTCGACGTCGCTTGCCTTCTCCGCCCAACAGCGCGAGCCCACCGGCGATCACCGCCGCGCTGATGTAGAGCCAGGGCAGCGCGCCCGAGTTGAAGCGAGACAAGGTCAGCGCGTTGGCGCCGGGCTTGAGCATCGCGACGGCGGCAATGAAGCAGAACTGGAAAGCCGCCGCGGGCCAGAGCCGCGAGGTCCAGGAACGGGCCACGACGTCACTCCACCGTGAAGGGGAGCTCTGCCTTGCCGAGCGCCGACGCCAGCTTCAGGTGAATGACCTGCCCCGAAGTGAACGTGCGCGCGGGGAAACGCACCCGGTAGCCCACCCAGAAGCTTTCCATGTACGAGTAGTACGAGCGCATCTCGGTGTTGGTGCGGCCCAGGCGTTCCACCTGCACGGGCGGCAGCTCATCAGTGCCCACCACCAGCACCATGCGCCACATGCTGTTGGTCTTCTCGAAGTCGTCGAAGTGGTAGTCGTTCGCGTGCACCGCGAAGAAGAACTCGGTGGCATCGGCCACCCGCGCGCGCTCGTCGGTCAGCTTCTTGTCGAGCTCTTGCGGCGGCCAGCTCTTGAACGAGCCCTCGCGGCGAATGCGCGCGTCGACGAAGGCCGGTGACTGCCAGGTCGCCTGGAAGAACACCTTGGTGTCGAGGTTGTCGTAGACGCCCTTCGAGGTGGTGGAGCGCTCGAGCACGCGCTGGTAGGCGGCCTCTTCTTCGGAATCGCGCGCGGCCGGCGGGGGATCGCCCGGAATGTGCGGAATGCGTGCGCTCGGGCAGCCCGCCAACACCAGAAGGCACAGGGCGCCCAGACGATTCAAGGAAAGTCGCTCCGCGCGAAGAGCGAGACGACCGGCACGCCAGTCGCTTCGATCGCCTCGCGGCCACTTTCCTGGCGATCGACCAGGGTGAACGCCCCGACGGGGTTCAAGCCTTCAGCCCGCGCGCGCTCGATCGCCTTGATGGTGGAGGCGCCGGTGGTGATCACATCCTCGAGGATGACGACCTTCGCGCCTGCGGGCAGCGAGGTGAGCCCTTCGATCCACTGGCCGGTGCCGTGGCCCTTGGGTTCTTTGCGCACCAAAAACGCCTGCAGCGGTGCCTGCCCCAAAAAGCTCACCAGCGACACGGCGCTCGCGAGCGGGTCAGCGCCCATCGTCAACCCGCCCACGCCCACCGCTTCGGGAAAATGGTGCCGAGTGCCGGTGAACATCAACTTGCCGGTCAGCCAGTGGCCTTCGGCCGTGAGCACCGTCTTCTTGCAGTCGATGTAGAAGTCAGACTCGCGGCCGCTCGACAACACGACCTTCTTCTTCGCGTAGGAGAGCTGGGTGAGCATCGCCAACAGGCGGCGGCGATCAGCTTCGAGCGTGGCCGCCGAGACATCCAGCGAAGTCACTGCTTGCTCTCCAGGAACGCCACCAGGTCAACCGAGTACCGCAGCTGCTTGAGCAGCTCTTCACGGCGGGTCTCGTCGAGCTCGAGGAACACGTCTGCGAGCAACGACAGATCTTGATTGGCCTGGCCCAGGCGCACGGTGACGTCGGCCGCCAGCTCGTCGGCGTCGACTTCTTCTTCCATCGACTCGGGCGACAGATCGTCACCCGACGAGAGCGCCTTCTCGAGCATGTCGCGCGCGGAAGGAGACAGCTTGCCGGTCTGCTCCAGGCTCTCGCGAATGGTGGTGAGCGCCTGCGCGCCCACGCTCTTGCTGTGAATGGCCGAGGCGAGCGACATCAACAACGAGTCGGCGTCGGAAAGATCGGTGTGCAGGCGCGCGAGCACCTTCTCGCGTTGCAGAAAGCGCAGCGCAGCCACCCGGCGGAACCCCGTGATCACCTGGAACCGATCAGGCGGGCGCAGGCGCACGTCGATGGGAAACAGCTGGCCCAGGCGCGCGATGTCGGTGGCGATCGACGCCACGTCTTCGAGCTCGGCGGGGTTGCGCATGAGGAAGTCGGTGTCTTCGTCGATGCGATCGAGCGGAATGAGCGCGGGCGCGACGAAGTGTTTGTGAACGACCGGCGTCTCTTCGATCTGCGGCAACGGCGGCGCAGACGGAGGCGGCGGGGGAAGGGGCTCTGGCTGCGCCTCCACCACCGGGGCGGGAA
>JAYVNA010000121.1:0-6904 GCA_043758715.1 Archangium sp. | reverse complement strand
TGCCCCTTGGCGAGCGGCTGCGTCTCTCTTGAAGTCGAAGGATGCGCCGTGGCTCAGCCGGTATTCGCGCCACTGCCGTCTCCGTGCCCGCTGACGGCTGGGCGACGAGCGGCGGCCCCCAGCGAAGAAGCGGCGGGTGGCGCTGGGCCTGGGCTTCTCGCTGCACGCGGACACCGCGGCGCACGGCAACGACAGGGAAGGCCTGGCGAGGCTGTGCCGGTACGCCTCGAGAGGGCCGGTGGCGGAGGAGCGACTCGAGCGACTCCCCGACGGGCGCTACCAGTACGCGACGAAGAAGGGCGCGGTGCTGGTGCTGACGGCGGAAGCCCTGGTGAAGCGGTTGGTGGCCCTGGTGCCACCTGCACGGCTCCACCTCACCAGCAGCCACGGCGTGTACGCGGCCAACGCCAGGTTGCGGCCCGTCGTGCTTCAGCCGGAGCCGGAGCCCGCGACGCCGCCGTTGAAGGAAGACGCGCCCCAGAAAGCGAAGCCCACGCGTCCGCCGAGGCTGGATTGGGCGACGCTCCAGGCGAAGACGTTTGGCACGGATGTGTGGAAGTGCCCGCGGTGCGGTGGCCACCGACGGGTGGTGGGCCTGGTGACGAGTCGGCAAACGGCGGAGGACTTGCTCGCGAAACTGGGCCTCTTGACCCCGCGCAGGCTGCTCCCTCCCGACTGTGTTAACCCGGAGGTCCAACTGCGGTGGGCTGGACTCTGGGGGCGCGATGAACCGGTCGAATTGGTGGGGGTTGTTGGCGTTGGTCGTGTCGGGCTGCAACTGCCAGCCGGAACCAGGCAAGCCGGACGCCGGTTGAGAAAAGTCACCACGCCCTGGTGGGTGAATGACTTCACGTATGTGTCGACAACTGGCCAGGTGGAGAGCCTGACGCGCGGCGCGCAGCGGCTGGAGTGGCAGTACGATGGCTTCCTCGTGACGGAAGAAAAGGCCAGCGGCATTGCGCCCGCCACCAGCCAGTGGAGCTACGACTCCGACTTCCGACGGGCCAGCCACACCGTCGGTGGAGTGCCCATCAGTTTCGGGTACGACAACGACTCGCTCCTGACTCGGGCGGGGGCGGAGAGACTGACGTGGACGCCTGACGCCGGGCGGCTCTCGGCCATCACCCTGGGCAGCGTCAGCATCTCGATCGCGCCGAACGAGTACGGCGAGCTGAGTACGCTGGCGGCCTGGGCCAGCGGCACCGCGCTCTACTCCGAGGGGCTCAGCTACGACGCAGCCGGCAGAATCCGAGTGGTGGAGGAAGTCATTCAGGGCACGCCGGTGCAGTGGGTCTACGGCTACGACAGGCTTGGGCAACTCACCTCGGCTTCGAGGAATGGCGCGATGCCGACGACGTGGACCTACGACGGCGCAGGCAACCGCCTCACGGAGGATGCAGTCAGCTCTACCTTCGACGCGCAGGACCGACTCAAGACGAAGGGCATCACCACCTACGAGTGGGATGCGTTGGGCGGCCGGCAGCGCAAGTCAGAGGGCTCCGCCGTCACGCAGTACAATCACGACGGCCTCGGCGCGCTGTCGTCGGTGACGCTGCCGGACTCGACGGTGGTGACGTACGAGTACGACGGCCGTCAACGCCGCGTCGCGAAGCGGCGCAATGGCACGGTGGTGACGCGCTGGGTGTACGACGGCCAGTACCGCGTGGCCGCTGAAGTCGACGGCGCAGGAGTGCTCACCAGTCGCTTCGTCTACGCCAGCACGTCGAACAGCCCCGACTATTTGGTGCGCGGCGGCGTCACGTACGCGTACGTGAAGAATCACCTCGGCAGCGTCCGACTGGTGGTGGACTCGAGCACCGGCGCAGTGGCGCAGCGGCTCGACTACGACGCGTGGGGCAACATCACCAGCAACAGCGCGCCTGACTTCCAGCCGTTCGCTTTTGCTGGCGGCGTCTACGACATCGACACGAAGCTGACTCACTTTGGCTTCCGCGAGTATGACGCCCAAGCAGGTGTCTGGACTGCGAAGGACCCGATTCGCCTTGGTGTTGGGGCCTACCTCTCTCCCGAGCCCATGCTTCAGTCTCCCGCGTACGTACGATTGATGGCTCAGACTGGGATGAGCGTGCCGACCTACGGCTACGCTCTGAATAACCCGCTTCGGTACGTCGACATCAATGGTCTCTTCCCGCTTCCTGCCAACCCGTCGGGCTTGCCGGCCGGTTGGGTGCAAATACCTCATGGACCGGCCGGCACAGGTGGGCCAAGTGGAGAAACGCGTTGGCAGCATCCCAGCGGTCGAATCCTCGATTTTCACCCGGGACAAGAGGGCAACGAGGATGGAGAAGATCATTGGCACTGGCGCGACGAAAAGGGAAAGAAGAAGACCGGGTTCAGGGGCGATACCTATGAAGATCCGCCAGAGGAGTGCGCACCAGAAGGACCGAAACCCGATGCAGACGACAACCTCCAGCGGACGCTCCTCGAACTCGTGCACTTTCTCCACGGAGGCGGCGTAGTTCCGATCCCTGGGCCAGGCATTGTCCCTGTGTTCGTTGTTCCCTGAGGCCACCGATGAATTTGCACGACGCCGTCTTGGAGTCCGCTGGGCTAACGGAGACACGGGAGTTTCGAATCGTCCTCGCGGAGATTCCGGGCCAACCTGAGGGGACAAAACTTGTCCTATCTGTTCGGGGCGCCTTAGGAGTGGTCATTATGGGGAGCATCGAAGCGGATTGGTTTCTGAGCGGCGTGCAACTCACATCACCGCCCGGAGATGTCCTCTCGATTCCAACCGCACCCGGAACAAAGGTGGGGCGCCTGATAGTTACTGGGACGAACTGGGCATTCGTCGAGGTAATCGGTGGCGAGCTGAGTTGCTCACTGTCAACACAATGATTGGTCGCGGCGCTTGGCCTCAGTCAGTACCTCTCTTCGGAGCCCGATATGCAGGACCCTGATTGGATGACTAGGGAGGCGCAATGGGGCGTCTCGCCGCCCGCGTACGCTTATGCGCGTAACAACCCCGTGAGATACACGGATCGTACCGGACTTGAGACGGAGGACGAGAAGGCATGTATGACAGAGTTTGAGAAGCGTGAAGCCGCGGAGGACAGGAAATGTAAGGAGAAATTCAAGTCGAGAGATGCTTGCGTGATGCTTAAGAATGCAAGATGGGTAGGAGCGATGCAACTCTGCAAAGAGTCACGCTCGCAGCTTCTCGATCGAGTTTTCTCTCCAGATGCTGGTCCGCCAACTCCTCCGAAAAGGAAGCCACCAGTCCGCGCGCCACCCCTTCTCAACCAACCACCTCGCTGACCTTCAATGAAGCATCTAGGATTCATTGTCGTCGCTTCGTTGCTGGGATTGGCCGCCTCGCGACTCTGGTGCGCGGAGCCCTTGCACCCGTCCTTCCGCCCCGACCAGTCAATCTCCGGCGAGGACGGCGAGATCAGGGGGCGTGTCGTTCGTGGCGGTTTGCCGGTTGCGGGGGCCACGGTCACTGTCGTTGCCGTGAACAGTGACGGCGGGGTTTGGGGGTGTCTCCCCGAAACGCAATGCGGATCCGACTGCGCCCGTGAAGATGACCTCGGACTGCGGTCTTCTGTTACGGCAGCTGACGGGACGTTTACCATCTCTGGACCACCACTCGATGGCGGCACGCTTCTGTGGGTCGCAACCTCCGCAGGTCGCGGTCGGCTGGTGGATGGTGCGCCGGGCGGTGACGTCGAAGTCGAGTCGGACGCGGGCATGGTCGTCGTTGGAACGGTTTGGCTTGACGGTGTTCGGCCACCGAATGGGGTCGTTTCTATTCGAGCGGTGCATCGCGAGCTTGGCGCGTCAGTCGACGTGGCGGTCCTTGATGGTGGCTTCTCGATCGGGCCCCTGCCCGATGGTCCATACATCCTCATCGCCGCGGCACGAGGATACGCGGCAGGGCAAGAGGTCGTAACTCCGAGGTCGCCCCGGCCAGTGCTCCATCTGCTGAGCAAGTGCTCCGTGCGAGGCACTCTTGCCCAGGGGACGCGGTTCGCGGAAGGCGTTTCCCTTCTGATGGAACGCGGCTCATGTGTACACCAGACTAAAACAGGCAAGAATGGTGAGTTCGCATTCGAAGAGATTCTCCCCGGTCAATACACGCTGTCGGCTAAGGCCGCTTCGGCCGAGGTCGGAACGACTCGGGTCATTGAAGTTCCGGTTGGGTGTCGAGTGGAGTCACTCAAACTATCACTTGCGACGTCATCAGTGATCGCAGGTCGGGTCGTTGATGAGCGCAACAGACCAATCGACAACGTTGAAGTGGCGGTCGGCAAAGGGGCAACGCGCAGCACTCTCACGACGACCGACGGTCGCTTTGCGCTTCATGGGTGGTGGAGTGGTGCTGAGGAGTTCTCAGCCAACGCCCCCGGATACTTGAAGCTCACTCGCGCTGTCGACGGAACCAAGCCCAATCAGGACTTGGAGATCCGACTGCAACGCGCCTTCAGACTAGGCGGTGTCGTGACGGACGAGCGCGGCGCCCCGGTACCTGCGACGAAAATATCCGCGCGTGAAGTGGCGACCGTCCGGGCAGAGTACTCAACCGCGAGCGACACTGATGGGAGCTTCTCGCTGGGGTCGTTACCCGCAGGCCGTTACGAGCTCATCGGCACCCACAATCGTTTCGCCACGAGCGGCTCGGTTGTCGATGTTCCAGGTCCCGAGGTCACCATGCGTCTCGGAGTTGGCCATTCGATTGATGGGCTGGTCACTTCCGCGACTGGGTCCGTCCCCGGCGCTTCGATTCGCGTCACCGCACAACAGGGGGCAGAAACGCGCTGGGGTGAGGCCGACGCTTTGGGCGAGTTCGCGATGACCGGCCTGGCGGCAGGGCGCTACCGTCTGACAGCTTTTGGCCGGGACCGTGAAGGGTCTCTCGATGTCGTGGTTCCGCTGGCTGGTGGACGAAAAGTCTCGGTTGTGTTGTCAGCCGTTGCGTCAATCATTGGCGAAGCGAAGGACCCCGATGGTGATCCAGTGCCGGATGCCCGGGTCTTTGCAGAGAATCTGAACGGCGAAAGGTTGAGCGCCCTCACCGACAGGTACGGACGGTTTTCGTTCAAGGCGCTGGCTTCTGGTGCCTATCGTCTCTCTGCTTGGACACCGGATCGTCGCACCCAAGATGACGTCTTGGTTGTTGCGGGGGGGGACGTCGAGTTGGTCCTTGTCGATTTGGGACGGCTCAGCGGGCGAGTTGTCGATCGATCCGGCAGGCCCTTACGAACGTTTTTCGTGAACGGCCGCGAGTTCACGGAATCGAGCGGCCGGTTTGACATCCCGAGCGAGGCAATCGCTGAGCGCGGTATTCGCACGGTGAGGGTCATGGCGAACGGATATTTGCCGGTGGAAGCTCTGGTCGTGGTCGCTCCATTGGAGAGTCGCGACGTGGGCGACATCGTGGTGGGTATTGGCCGTGAGCTCAATTTGAGGGTGGTATCAGAGGCTGACGGTAAGCCGGTCAGTAGCGCGCAAATTTGGTCTGCCTTTCCAACCGTGACTAATGATGTCAAGGCCCCGTTTGCTGCCACCGGGGATGATGGGTTCGTGCATTTGGTCGGCCTGCCTGAACGCAAAGCGGAGCTCTGGGTGCATCACCCCCTGCACGGGACGCGAAGAGTCGAGCTGCCAGACGATGTGCGCGAGTTGACTGTCGCCATTCGTGAGGGTGCCCGTTTAGCAGTGCGCGTCGTCGACGCCGAGTCGCGCCCACAGGCGGCGAAGGTCGTTTTTGCAAACTCCGCGGAGCCAAATCAAGTGATCACACTCAACACCGATCAAGCGGGACGTGTTCTCCTGGATCCGATTTCGGCTGGCACTTGGGTTGTCGTGGGTCGCTCATTTCAGCCGCCACGCAGGGGCAGTGCGCTCGTGACGGTCGCTGAAGGTGGCACCCTTGAGGTTGATCTGAGGTTACAGGCGGCCACCAAGGAGGTGGTCATGCATGTAGCCATGCCCGATGGATGGGTGGTTCGAGAGGTATCGGTCCTGCCAAAGGGGGCGGCCTTGGGTGAGCTCGGCGAACCCGACCCAGCTCTCTCGTTCATTGGAGGATGGTCAGCCACATACGTCAGTCCAGGCACGTTTCAACTCGAGGGTGCCATTTCCGGCGAGTTTGTCGCGATTGTGACTGCGGAGGACGGTGTGAGCGAGGCATGGTGGCAGGCACCATTTTCGATTTTCGATGACGAATCGCCGCAACGTGTCGCTATCCCGAAGCCATTGCCAAACTCGGTACACAAACACTGAGCTGGCCTTCACGCGTGGTTTTCGAGCAACCTCTCGTTGATGCCGCACCTGCCGGAGGTGCTGTGGACGGCCGGCGGAGAGGTGGTCGAGCTGCCCCCTCCCGACGATGAAGAGGTCGAGGGAGGTGAGCCATCAGCGACACCGGGATGATCGCCGCCGGCTGTTCGCGCAACCTCCGCGTTTTCAGGAGGCACACGCATGGCAGGCCGGAAGGTATTCAACGAGCAGGACGCAAGACGGTGTCTGACCGCGGTGAAGGCCTCGCGTAGTTCGCTCGGGGCGTGGGCCCAAGAGCACGGCGTCGACGGCCGCTCACTCAATCTCTGGAGGGTGAATCTCGAGCGACGTGGCGTGCTGCGGGTGCGCGCTGCGGCGCCGAAGCTGGTCGAATTGGTGGTCGCGCCCGCCCCCGTTGTCGGCCCGCAGGCGCCGTTCGTGCTGCGCATCGGTGGTGTTGAGCTCGAGATCGGCAGCCACTTCGATGAGCCGTCGCTTCGCCGGCTCGTCGGGGTGCTCAAGTCGTGCTGAGCCTCTCGCCCGCTGTCCGCGTCTTCGTCGTGGTCGAGCCTGTCGACATGAGGGGTAGCTTTGATTCCCTGGCGGGCGCCGTGCGTCGGCTCGGTCTCGACCCGGTCGACGGGCACCTGTACTTTTTCCT
>JAYVNA010000120.1:0-6909 GCA_043758715.1 Archangium sp. | reverse complement strand
TGGGACAGCGTCGATCACGTGCTGCTGGGCGACGGCGAAGTGCCGCTGCTCGCCTTGTGCCGCGGAGATGAGGCGATGCCCAACGTGGTCAACCGCGGCACGCCACAGCGCGCGCTGGGGTACGTCGACGGCACCGCGAAGGCCGACGTCTACTACTCACACTTCGACGAGCTCTTCTTGAGCCAGCTCGATCTGCATTCGTTCTCGGGCTGGGTTGCGCCGGGCAAGGGCTGCGGGGAGAACTGTCTGTACTGCGGCGGCACCCGCGGGATGCAGAAGGCCACCTTCGGGCGCGCCAAGCCGTTCTTGCGGCAGGTCGAGAGTGTGCGTCGAGATCATGAGGAAATCGTGCCGCGCACCTGGCAGCTCCGGTACGACTTCGCCGGCAGCACCGCCGCGTTCCTCGAGCAGACCTGGGCGGGCGTCGATCTCTCGCGCCACTCGGCCACCTACTTCCTCTGGGGCGTGCCCCCGCCCGAGCTCGCCGCCACGCTCTCGAAGTACCTGCAGCGCGTGTACATGGTGCTCGACATCGGCTGCTTCTCCGAGCTGCAGCGGCAGGACACCATGAAGCGCGGGCTGCTCAAGCCGTGCCCGTCAGACCGGGAGCTGTTCGAGGTGATCGAACGCTGCCGCGCGTTCCCCAATCTGCAGCTGGAGATCTCCGGCATCGCGGGGCTGCCCTTCGCGAGCCTCGCCACCCTGGAGCAGGAAAAGAAGCTGGTGGACCGCGTGCTCGGCCTGGGCTGCAGCATCGGCTACCAGCGGTTGGAAGCGCAGCCGGGCGCGCTGGTCACCGAACACCCCGAGCGCTTCGAGATGGTGACGGAAGCCAAAAGCTTCACCGAGTTCCTCGACTACTTCGAGCGCCTCGACCCCGGCGAGAAGACCGTGCCGATGGTGCGCTTCTCAGACACGAAGCTCGAGCAGGCCGTGCAGGGCACCTCCGACGAGATCGACGCCCAGGTGTGGGAAGCGGCGGAGCGAAAGAGCCACGTGGAGATCGAAGGGCGCACCCGCTTGATCAATAAATCCGCCGCGACGGAGCATTTCGAGCTCGGCGCCTGGCTGGGCACGTACCGGGTGCCCGCGAAGGTGGCGAAGGAGAAGGTGACGGTGGTGCGCTCCGTCGACGGCGCGGGGTTGTCGTGCGTGCCTGGCCTGAGCACCCGGAAGTTTTCAGACCCGCTGCTGCAGCAAGGTGAAGAGGGCGCGGCGCTGCTCGACGTGCTGGCGGCCTTCGAGAAGCCGACCACGGTGAACGCGGCGATCACGAAGTTGAAGAGCAAGCCACGGTTCGACCCGGAGTCCGCGCGCGAGGTGATCGATCACCTGGCCGCTGGCAAGTTCCTTCAGCCCTCCGAGCCTTAAGTTCTCCGGGGCCCCCGGGGCCCCCGGGCGGGCGCGTTCCCCGATAGGGTGTCTGTCTTCCCCCGGAGACACCCGCATGCTGCTTCGAGCCGTCGCACCGATGGTGCTGATGATCGCTTTGACCTCGTCTGCGGTGCTGGCCGCCGAGCCCGCCAGTTGCCTCAGCGCCGATCGCGCGCAATGGCCCGCGGCGTCCAAGCCGTACTTCGTCATTCTCGCGGACACCTCTGCCTCGATGGGGACCGCGATCGCCACCGGCACCAACAGCTGCGGTTACCAGCACAACAGGGCCGGAGACATGCGGTGTGCCCTCAAGAATGTGATGTCGGCCTTCGCGGGCCAGGTCAACTTCGGGCTGGTGAGCTTCACGGGCCGTCTGACGGGCTGTCCCGCGGGGACCTGCGCGGCCTGCGATCAGGCCAGCGGCTGCTTTCCGAACTGCACCCAGCAGTTCGCGCCGGGCGACAACAATTCGTGTGGCCCCTTCATCACCGAGCCCCTGCTCAACGTCGCGGTGCACGCCGGCAGCTACGTGGTCACGCCCCTGGCGCAGGACAGCTACTGGACCTCTCCTGCGCCAGCTTCGAACGTGAACGCGATGCTGCAACGCGTCGACAACGACTGCACCGTCGAAGATCTGCCGGCGATGACCTTCAGTCCGCTCGGTGGCGGGCTCTTCAACATTCGCCGGTACCTCAACGGCACCTACACCGACCCGTTCACCGGCCAGGCACGCGCCAGTCCGCTGGGGCCAGCGACTTTTAATGGGCAGCCAGCGGAGCGGACCTGTCGATCGGTCAACGTCATCGTGATCAGCGACGGCAGTGACAACTGCGATTCATACAACCTGGCCACCTATCCCGGTGGTGAAGGGCTTGCCGTCTTCGAGGCGGGCGTGCTCGCGAGCGGCGTCACCGTCGGCGGTCAAACATTCCCCGTGAGGACGCACGCGATCGCGTTCGCCGGAGCACCCCAGGTCAGCTTCGACAACGTCGCGAACGCTGGCGGTACCGGCACCGCGTACGCGGCGGCGAACGACACGGAGCTTGCCACCGCGCTGAGCGCCATCGTGTCGGGGTCGCTCACGGCCGAGGTCTGCGACAACACCGATAACAATTGCAATGGCTGTACGGACGAAGGCAGCACGCACTTCTGCGACAACACCGGCGACAGCGCGACGTGTTGTTCCTGGAAGACCCCGGCCCAGCGCACCGCCTGCGGCGCGAACGCCTGCACCTGCTGCAACTGGACGAACGCCACCGAACGCAGCACCTGTCTGTCGAATTATCAGGCGAGCGTCAGCATCGCGCAGCCCCGGGGCAATCTCGATCTTCTGCCATGCACGACCTCGCTGCAGGCGGTCACCCCCGCCTCGTGGCTGTGCTTCGACCCGTCTGAGCGGTGCGACAACCTCGACAACAACTGCAACAGCCAGGTCGACGAGGGCAAGACGAAGTGCGGCAGTCCGCTGCATTGTCCGACGGCCGAGCTGTGCAATGGACAGGACGATGACTGCAACGGCGTGGTGGACGAGGGCAACACGTGCACTTCGTCCTGCGCGGTTCCGGCGCAAGCGGAGCTCTGTGATGGCTGCGACAACGACTGCGACGGTTTGACTGACAACGGCCTCAGCTTTTCCCTTCCGTGTGGGCCGACAGGTCCCGGTGAGCCGGCGTATTGCTCGGGCGTGACCAGCTGCCGCCCTCCGGTGGCCGTGGCCCCGGGCACCTGTTCTGCCAGCGGCGGCTTCACCACCTGCAGCAACAATCTCACCGTGCCCGAGGTGTGTGACGGGCTGGACAATGACTGCGATGGCCTCATCGATGATCTGCCGCAGGTGGCGTGTCAGCGGCCTCTGCTCGCCGATGGAGGCAGTACCCGTTGCACCGCCGGAGTCACCACCTGCGTCAGCGGCGTCTCGAGCTGCGTGGCCGTGCTCACGGCCTCTGAAGAGGTCTGCAACGGCGTCGATGACGACTGCGATGGGTTGGTCGATGAAGGCGTGACCGGGGCGGGGGCGCCGTGTTGTCCCTCGGGAACCCGCTGCGGCACCGGGCGGTGCACTCAGGGCGCGATGGCGTGCGCGACCGATCGCCTCGCTTGCCTGGGCGGAGTGCTGCCCGGCGCAGAGCTCTGCAACGGCGTCGATGATGACTGTGATGGGGTGCTCGACAACGTCGTCGGGCTCGGCGCGTTCTGCACTGCCTCGAGCGGTGCGCTCGGGCGCACCTCGTGTGATGCCGATGCGGGCGCAGTCGGTTGTGCCGAGCTGGCCGCGTGCCTCGTTCCTGATGCGGGGACTGGGGGCGGAGCGGGCGGCGGCGGCGGCTCTGCAACAGGCGGCGGCTCTGCAACAGGCGGCGGCTCTGAGACAGGCGGCGGTTCTGCAACGGGCGGCGGCTCTGAGACAGGCGGCGGTTCTGCAACAGGAGGCGGGGGCAACGTCACCGCTCCGGGTTGCGGCTGCAGCGCCGGTGGTGACCTCGGAGGCCTGTGGCTCGCAGTGGGCGCCTGGGTGCTCTCGCGCCGGCGTTCACAGCTGGTGATGGTGGCGTTGGGTGGGCTGCTGTTGCTCTCCTTCACCGCCTGCACCGAGAACGCCCCTTCGACGCCCCATTCACAGCAGCGCCAGGCGCTCGACGGAGGCACCTTCGAGTGCTTCGACGCCGGTTGCGGTGACACCCAGATCGACCCTGCGAATTGCGGCTCCTGTGGTTCGGTCTGCTCGCTCGCACAGTCGACCGCGCGCTGCGTCGCGGGGCGTTGCGAGGTCGCGAGCTGCACCGCGGGCCACGCCGACCTCGACGGCCTCGCTCCCAACGGGTGCGAAGCCGACTGCCCCGGAGCAGACGGTGGCGTCGACACCTGCGATGGCGTGGACAACGACTGCAACGGCGCCATCGACGACGGCTTTGCCACCGGCAGCGACCTCAATCACTGCGGCGTGTGCGGCGTGCAATGTGGCGCCGGCTTTCCCAACGCCCTCTATGCCTGCAACGGCACCTGCCAGTTCCTCGGCTGCAAGCCGGGCTTCTCCGATCTCGGGAACCACCAGTGCCAGGCACCGTGTGTCTTCACCTCAGCGCAGGAGTCCTGCAACGGGTTCGACGACGACTGCGACGGTCAGATCGATGAAGGCGTGATCACACCCTCGCCTGTCGCGGTCTGCGGCGTCAGCCCCTTGGCGAACCGGACCGAGTGCACCGCGGGCGCCGGCGGCGTGAACGTCTCCTGCGTTGGCGGGGCGTGGCGCTGCACCTTCCAGACCCCGCGGGTGTGCGCGCCGAACTGCGCCAGCGCCGCCGAGGTCTGCGATGGCGTCGACAACAACTGCAACGGCCAGCTCAACGAGAACGTGCCCAACTTCGGCGAGATCTGCTCCAGCGACGACGGCCTCGCGGCACCTGGCCACGGCGTCTGCCGCACCACCGGCACCTTCGTCTGTAATGGCGATACCGCGGTCAAATGTTCCGCCGTCAGGGACCTCACTCAGGCGGGGCCTGAGTTGTGTGACGGCCTCGACAACGATTGCGATGCGTTGATCGATGAGCCGTTCACCAGCAGAGGCCCGAACGCCACTTTCTTCGTGAAGCCCGCGGTGACCAAGGTGGGCACGTCGTTGTGGGTCTACAGCTACGAGGCCAGTCGTGCAGCTGCGACCGGTGCGACCGCGGGGCAGGGCAATGGATACTCGTGCAGCGGGGCGGGGTGCGGGGCTTTGGGTTCGGCACCCGCGGGCGTGACCCTCGACTCCACCGTGGCCTGCTCGAAGCCGAGCGTCTTCCCCTGGAGCAACGTCACTCCGCTCGAAGCTGAGCAGACTTGCACGCGCGCGGGCGGGCACCTGTGCACCACCACGGAATGGCAGACCGCGTGTCGCACCAACCCACCCAGCGGCACCACCTGCCTCTGGGGCTACAATCCCAATGGAGTCGCGTGCACCTCGGTGTCGACCGCCACCAAGTACTGCAACCTCGGCAGCTTCGACTTCGACTCCGCCGCCCCGGGCGACCAAGACGGACTGCTCGTCACCGGCTCTCCGGCGCTGCAGAACTGCTTCGCTGACTGGGCGGGCCTGCAAGGCAACAGCTCGCTCAAAGCGAAGATCTTCGACCTCACCGGCAACCTGCGCGAGTTGACGAAGAGCGCTGCGTCTTCGTACGCCACCATGGGCGGCGGCTATTCCACCCAGGTGCATCAGAGCGCCACCTGCTCGGGCAGCGGCTTGACCTTCAATCAGATGATCGCGAGCCCGGAAGCGGGCTTCCGATGCTGCTTCAACGCAGACCCCACGCTCTGAGGAAATCGGCCGAGGGTGTCGATCTCGCCCGGGCTCATTCGACGTCGTTATGAGCCCCCATGAAGGCGGCTCGCCACGAAGGAGAAAACACATGCGTTTCATGGTCCTGGTGAAGGCGAATGAGAAGTCTGAGAAGGGCGTGCTCCCCAACGAGCAGGAGCTCACCGAAATGGGGAAGTTCAACGACGAGCTGATCAAGGCGGGCGTGATGCTCGCCGGTGAAGGGCTGCACCCCACCTCGAAGGGGGTGCGCATTCGCTTCGACGGCGGCAAGCGTACGGTGATCGACGGGCCGTTCGCAGAGACCAAAGAGCTGCTCGCCGGCTTCTGGCTCATTCAGGTGAAGTCGCGCGAAGAGGCGATCGAGTGGTTCAAGCGCGCGCCCTTCAAGGCGGGTGAAGAGCTCGAGCTGCGGCAGATCTTCGAAGAGGCCGACTTCGGCGAGGTGGTCAACAAGGTGCCCGAGGTGTTCGAGAAGGAACGTCAGTTCCGCGAGCAGACCGGCGCCCTGCGCTGAGAAGCCACCGAGCGCGCGTGTTCCCCGGTGGGGTGACCTCTTCGCCGAGAGCAAGGAGCTCATCTCGGGGTTCTCCTTGATCAACGTGCCGCCGGCGAAGGACGCGCTCGAGTGGGCGGTGCGCTACGGCACCATTCTCGGGGACATCGAGGTCGACCTGTTGCGCCTCTACGACCAGGCCGCCTTCTCCGGATGACGCGTCCTCCCTCTCCCCCGCGGGGGAGAGGGGGACAGAAGGGGGCTCGAAGTCACGCCGAATCGCTTGAGGAAGAGGCTACGCTGCCGCGTCTTTTTCGATTCCCGCGGAAGACCTTTCTCGATGACGCTGCCGGTTCGATATCGCCAGTTTCTCAACGCACCGCGGCCCCCCTCGCCGATGTGGGCGTGGCTGCCTGCGAACGAAGAGGCGCCGACCACCACCGCGGCGATGAGCGCGCTGACCCAACGCTTCGGGCCCGGACTGTCGATCGAGATGGTCTCGCCGCCGATGGCCCCGCGGGCCATCTGGGAATTCAACTGCACGCTCCCCGACGGCGGCCGCCGCTTCTCGGTCTGGGCGATGCGCAGCGAGACGGTCGAGTCGTTGCACCTGCAGCACGATCACCAGGTGCTCTCCGCCGCTGAAAAAGAGCAGCTCAGCCACAGCGTGTGGTCGGTGGGCGTGATGCTCGTCTTCGGCGACGCGCCGCTGGAGGACTTTCATTTTCAACTGCGGGCCCTG
>JAYVNA010000119.1:0-6910 GCA_043758715.1 Archangium sp. | reverse complement strand
TCTTCGCCTCTTCGCGAATGAAATCGACGGCCGCCTTGTGGTTGCGAATCTCCCAGACGATCGGGAGAAGCGAAGCCTCGGCTACCACCGCGCCCGGGTGCAACGCCGCCGTCAGCTCTTGCGGCGAATAGATGGACCCTTCGAGTGCGCAGTCGTGGTGCACCCAGGCCATCTCCAGCTTGTCCAGGAAGTCCTGAACCTCGGGGCGCTTCAGCTGCAGCACGTCCCGAAGTTTCTTGGTCTTCTCTTCGATCGACTGAAACCGCTCTTTCACGTCGCGGACCCTAGTCGTTCGCGACGTTTTTGACCAGAAATAAGGGGTTAAGTCGATGATCTCACACGCGATTTCGGCACTGTTTTCGCCTGTCACCCCCGTCGAAAAACGGCGAAGCATGGGAATCGAACCCACCGACCGGCGCTCGCGCGCCAGCCCAACGGTTTTGAAGACCGCGCCGGTCACCAGAGCCGGCCGCTTCGCCGCTGACGCTCGTATTCGTATCTGAGCCTTCAGTCGAGGCCGCGCTCGAACAGCTCATCTTCGTCGAGGCCGAGCAGGTGACCGACCTCGTGCAGCACCGTGATGCGAATTTCTTCGAGCAGTTCTTCGCGGGTGCGGGCGAAGCGCTCGAGGTTTTTCTGAAACAGGGTGATGCGCACCGTCTCGTGGTGCGCGGCATGAAGGTCGAGCCGCTCATCGACCGGCGTGCCGGAGAACACGCCGAGAATGGTGGGCGAGAGGCCCTCTTTGATGTCGTCGTCGGAAGGGAGCGGCTGGCTCGAGATCACCGCGTTGGCGAGGTGCGGCTTGGCGTGCTCGGGCAGCTTCTCCAGCGCGTCAGCCACCGCCGCGTCGAAGGCCTCGACCGAGAGGTGCATGGGCGCCGGGAATTCTTCGGGGTCGAGCGCGCGCGCCTGAGCGAACAGCGACTCCGGGTTTTCCCCGCGCCGCTCGGCCAGCAGCCCCAGGTAGTGAAAGTTCCACGCCTCCTCGGGGTACTCGCGCGTGAGCTTCTCGAAGGCCTTCTTCGCTTCGCCGAAGCGGCCCAGCTCAAACAGGGCGACCGCGCGTTCCATCTGAGCTTCGCCGTGCTCGGGGTCGAGTTGGAGCACCCGCGCAAAGGCGTCGGCCGCCGTTTCGAATTCGCCCATGTGACTCAAGGCGATGCCGCGCAGCAGGTCGACCTGCTGCATCAGCTCGTCGTCTTTGCGGGCGAGGCGTTCGGCGCGATCGAGCAGGGCGAGGCCCGCTTCGATGCGCTCCGGGTCGTCGGCCTCGCGGATCTTCACGTCGGCGGCGTCGAGCATGAACACCACGTTCTGCGGTTCTTTGGCCATCACCGCCGCCATCGCTTCGTCAGCCGCCTCGAGCTCGCCCAAACCCGCCAGCCCCAGCCCCTTCAAGTAGAGCGCGTCGGTGTCGCCTGGCGAGAGCTCCAGCGCCTGCTCGGCGAGCGAGACGCAGCCTTCGAATTCACCTTCTTCAAGCGACTCTTCTGCCTTTTCAAGGGCCTCTTCGAGCGTCAGCGACATGGCAAAGGCTCATACCAGCCCGCACCCTTCCGTGTTATCCGACCAAGTCATGATCTGGGTCGCTCCACCTGCTATCGGTTGCGCTCCATGACGCCGGGAACGTGGCGGCCCGTCATCAGCATTCTCGTCGTCGACGACGACGAAGCGACCTTGAACCTGCTCGGCACCTTTTTGCGCCGCAACGGCTACCGGGTGCTGGCGGCCAGCAATCCCGTGCGCGGGCTCGAACTGCTCGCCGCCGAAGACGACGTCAAGCTGGTGATCACCGACTTGATGATGCCGCACATCGACGGCATCGATTTCACCAAGCGCATTCACCAGATGGAGAAGCACAAGAACCTGCCGGTCATCATGATGACGGCGTTCGGAAACGACAGCGTGCTCGACAAGAGCATGCGGCACGGGGTGGCGATCACCTTGTCCAAGCCCCTCGAGCTGTCCAAGCTGCTGGATCTCGTCGGCTTCGCCACCGCCCCAGAACCGGCGAACTGACTCACGTTGACATTTCGGCCACGCTCCTTAATTTGGCGCTCGCCAGGCTTGAGTGCTAACGGCCCGGGCACTTACAAACGCTGAATTTTCCGGAGGTTACAAATGGCTGCCAAGGAAATCTTCTTTCACCAGGGTGCACGCGAGGCAATTCTTCGCGGTGTCCGGATCCTCGCTGATGCGGTTGCCGTGACGCTGGGGCCCAAGGGCCGCAACGTGGTGATCGAGAAGTCGTTCGGTTCTCCCACCGTGACCAAGGACGGCGTCACCGTCGCCAAGGAAATCGAGCTCGAGAACAAGTTCGAGAACATGGGCGCGCAGATGGTGAAGGAGGTCGCGAGCAAGACCTCTGACATCGCCGGCGACGGCACCACCACCGCGACCGTGCTGGCGCGCGCGATCTACGAAGAGGGCCTCAAGCTGGTGGCCGCCGGGCACAACCCGATGGACCTCAAGCGCGGCATCGACAAGGCCGTCGAGACCGTGGTCGCTGAAGTGAAGAAGCTCAGCAAGCCGGTCGACGGCAAGAAGGGCATCGCGCAGATCGGCACCATCTCTGCCAACGGCGACGAGACCATCGGCAACATCATCGCCGAGGCGATGGACAAGGTCGGCAAGGAAGGCGTGATCACGGTCGAGGACAGCAAGGGTCTGGAGACCGAGCTCGACGTGGTCGAAGGCATGCAGTTCGACCGCGGCTACGTCTCGCCGTACTTCGTCACCAACCGCGAGCGCATGCTGGTCGAGCTCGAAGATCCGTACATCCTGATCTCCGAGAAGAAGGTCAGCGCGATGGCTGATCTGATTCCGTTGCTCGAGCAGGTGGCGCGCGCGGGCAAGCCGATGCTGATCATCGCCGAAGAGGTCGAGGGCGAGGCGCTCGCGACCCTGGTGGTGAACAAGCTGCGCGGCGTGCTGAACATCGCGGCAGTGAAGGCGCCGGGCTTCGGCGATCGCCGCAAGGACATGCTCAAGGACCTCGCGACCCTCACCGGCGCGACGGTGGTGAGCGAGGATCTCGGCATCAAGTTCGAGACCCTGCAGCTGACCGACCTGGGCCGGGCGAAGAAGATCACCATCGACAAGGACAACACCACCATCGTCGACGGCTCGGGCAAGAAGGCCGACATCGAAGCGCGCATCAAGCAGATGCGTGCGCAGATCGAGGAGACCACCTCCGACTACGACAAGGAAAAGCTCCAGGAGCGTCTGGCCAAGATGGTCGGCGGCGTGGCGGTGATCCACGTGGGCGCGGCCACCGAGACCGAGCTCAAGGAGAAGAAGGCGCGCGTGGAAGACGCGATGCACGCGACCCGCGCGGCAGTGGAAGAGGGCATCGTGCCTGGCGGCGGCGTGGCGTACATTCGCGCGCTCCCTGCGCTCGAGGCGCTCAAGCTGGGCGGTGAGCTCGACTTCGGTGTGGACATCATCAAGCGCGCCATCACCATGCCCCTGTGGAAGATCGCGCAGAACGCGGGCCACGAGGGCGCGGTGGTGATCAACAAGGTGCGTGAAGGCGGCACGGGCGGCTTCGGCTTCAACGCCCGCACCGAGAAGTACGAGGACCTGCTCGCGGCCGGCGTGATCGACCCCGCGAAGGTGACCCGCTGCGCGCTGCAGAACGCGGCGTCGGTGGCCTCGCTGCTGCTGACCACCGAAGCGATGGTGGCCGACAAGCCCAAGAAGAAGAGCAACAAGGGCGGCAGCCAGCCGGACTACGGCGGCGGCGACGACATGGACATGTGAGTCACTGACTCACGCTGTTCTGCTTCACCGGCGCCTCGCTCCTTCACCGGAGCGGGGCGTCGTCATTTGGGTTTCGGCTCGAAGGTGAGCGGGTAGTTCACGCGCATCTCGCCGCCCGGAGGCGCCTCGAAGCGCATGGTCTTGAAGACGTTGCGCACGCAGCCTTCCATCGCCACGTGGCCCAGGCCCCCGTCGGCGATCTCGACGCGCATCACCTTCGCCCGTTCGCGCCCGGGGATCTCGATGATGTCGAACTGCACCTTCAGCTTCCCCCCGAGCGCAGGGTTCTGCTGCAGCCACCCGTCGTAGCACTCGCGGATCTCCGGCAGCCCCGCGGTCACCGCGGCCTTGATGCCGTCTTTGGTGAGCGCAAAGAGCGGCCCCCCGTCGAGCGGCTCGAGGTCGGCTTCGGTCAGGCCGAGCGCTCGCAGGTGTTCCAGCTCGGCTTCGGGGTCGAGCTGCTCTTGAGGCGTCGGCGCGGGGCCCGGGGGCACGGGAACGACGGCCGGGGGCGCCACTTGAGGAATCGGTGGGGCCGGCTCCCGGCGCTCGCTGGGCGCGGGGGCGACGGCGAGGGGCAGAGCGGGAACGGAGACGGGGTCGGGCGGGGGAACGACGGGGGCCTCCGCGGGCCAGAGGGAGAAGACCACCGCTCCCAGCAGAATCAGACCCAGCAAGGGACCCAGCACGCGCCATCGCATCGCCGCCGTCTACTACGGGGCAGGCAGTCACTGTGTCGACGCGCGCACTGGATTGGGTATGGTCCGCGGTCTCATGAAGAAGCTCATCCTTGGAATCTGCGTCGCTGGTGGTCTCCTCTCGTGCGGTACGCCGACCCCGGCCGATCCCGATCTCACGTGCGATGCGTCGCCCGCGGCGGCCACCATCGCCACCAACGTGCAGCCGGTCTTCGCCGCCAAGTGCAGCAAGGCCTGTCACCTCGTGAACGACCCCTACGGCGACTACACGACCGCCGCGAAGACCGCGGCCATCGTGGGCAAGAAGTCGCTCTACGCGGGCATGGGCGCGACCTTGAAGATCGTCGACTCCACCTCGCTGGCCAACAGCGCGCTGTGGCTCAAGGTGCTCGGGGGCGCCACCACCGGCCGCGTCGGCCCCAAGGGCGAGAACGTGTCCGGCAAGATGCCCAACGACACCACCACGCTCACCGCTGACGAGCAGAAGATCCTCAAAGACTGGATCTGCGGCGGCGCGAAGTAACCGTCAGGGGCGCTTGCGGCCCGGCGCCTGCGGGTTGCGGCGCATGTCGGGGGTGGCCGAGGGGAACTCGACGAAGTCGCACATCTCGCACAGCCGGCTGTAGATGCGATCGCCCACGCGATCGCACAACAACTTCGAATCTTTCCCCGCTTCCAGCGCGGTCTCGGTGCCGAAGTACCCGCGCTGGGCGCGTTCTTCTGGCGCGTTGAGCAGGTAGTTGGTGGCGAACAGGGTCACTTTCCCGGCGTTGTAGCGGCGGGCGATCAGCTCATCGAGCGTCTCCAACTCGAACTGGCTGCCACGGCCCTTGCCCAACTCGTCAATCGCCAGCACGTCGACCTGACTGAGGGGGCCGATGATCTCGCCACCCGACTTGCCGTCCTGAAAGCCGCGGCGAATCTGAGAGTAGAGCAGGCTGATCTCGACGTACGAGACCTTCACGCCCAGCTCGATCGCGAGGTGCTTGAGGGTCGCGCACAACAGGTGCGTCTTGCCCGTCCCCACTTTGCCGCTCAGGAGAAAGCCGCGCATTTGCGGCCAGCGAAAGGCGAACTCCTTGGCGACCTGAAGCGCCTTACCCTGCTCGCTGTTCGACGGCTTGTAGGTCTCCAAGCTCGACAGCGCCATCACGGCCGGGAGCCGCGCGGAGTTGAAGCTCTTGACACGCCGCTGAAGGGTGGCGCGCGCACAGGGGGCGACCACTTCGTACTCGCGGCCGTTCTGCTTCGAGGTGCTGCGAATGAGCCCGGTGCCGCCGCAGTCGGGGCAGTCTTCGAGGCGCAGCGACAGCCGCGCCGCCGCGTAGTCGCCGGCGCGCTCGAAGGTGATGCCGCCTGCGTCAGTCGGGTTCGCCAAGAAGACTCCTCACCACTGAATGTCACCACAACGAAGGCATGGCCCACGCCTGCCGCACCAGCGCGGCGCGATGAAACCGCAACGACTCACGCCTGGTGGCCGCCGACATCGCCTGCGCCTTCTCCACCACCATGCGGGCCTCGCGCAAGAGACTCGACCGTTTGGCGAAGGGCAGGGCGCGCAGCAACAGGTTGAGGGCGAGCTGTTCCTGGTGATCGCCGCCGCTGAAGTCGACCGGAACCGGCAACCGCTCGAGCCACGCGGGCGGGTTCGGGCGGGTGACCTTCTTGATCGACGCCAGCAGCTTCCTGTGCCGGGTGACGTGAAAGGGCTCCTGCTCGGTGGGCGCTGTGGTCTTACCGGCTGCGCGGGCCACGTACTTGCTGATCTCGGCTTCGACGTCGCGCCGGCAGCCCTTGAGCGAACGCAGGCGCCCTTCACCCGCGGCGGCGTCCCAGAGGGCGGCCTCGGCCGCCTTTCGGAGCCCCCGGGCGATCACCTCGAAGGGCACCTCGAGCTCTGCCCAGCCGTCGAGGATCTCCAAATCGACCGCGGACAGGCTGACGCCGTGGCCGCGATAGGCCACGAAACAGTCCTGCACCCGCTCGTGGAAGGTGGCGCTGTCAGGCAAAAGACTCATAGGCCGTCGAGCGCATCGTGTACTGCGTTCTTGACAGTCGCGGACAGCGATCGGTACAAGCCGCCGCGCTTTCCTTTTGCGTCCTTAGCTCAGCGGTAGAGCACCACCTTGACACGGTGGGGGTCGCTGGTTCGAGACCAGCAGGACGCACTCGTTGAACCCTGTGGGAGTTGGAGGGGTTGTCAGCCCCTCACTCCCTGGACGCTGCTCACACATTCAGTCCGGTTCACCTCCTCTGGGTTCGATTCGTGCTCGACCAGTGAGCGCATTCTGTGACTCGTTGGACGCCTCCACCGCCTGGCGAAGGTCTTCGACGCCGATGTGCCCGTAGATGTCGTTGGTCACCCTGATGGAGCTGTGGCGCAAGATGCGGGCGACGTGCTGCAGCGGCACCCCGGCCTTGAGAAGGTTCGTTGCACAGCTGTGGCG
>JAYVNA010000118.1:0-6910 GCA_043758715.1 Archangium sp. | reverse complement strand
GGCGCGATCCAAAAGAGGTGCTCAAGCCCTTGTCGGTGTGCACGAGTCGGTGCGCGCGCACCGGCCCCAGGCGCTCACGCGCGGCGTCGACGTCGCGCCCAGGCGATGAGCCCGAGCAGCAGCATCCCCGGAGCCGCGCTGCAGCCGCCATGGACCGGCGCCAGCTCGAGCTTCGTCGGCCGGGCGTCGGCCAGAGCCGGCTCGACCGTGTTGGGATCGGGCTGCGTCGGTCCCCCATCGCCGACCTCGGTCGAAGGACCTGCGTCGTTCAGGTGGCCGACGTCGGTCACCATCACGGTGCCAGCGTCCTGCAAGCAGGTCCCCGTGCCTGGGCTGCCCGTGTTCGGGCTTGGCAGCTGTGGCGAGGCCGGCGTCTGCCCCCACCCACCGTTGCGCATGTGGACCGGCGTGTTGGCCACCCAGGCCACTGAAGTGAGGCCATTGCCCGGAGCGAGCTCCATCGAGAGCCAGTCCGCCCATCCTCCGCCTCCGTTGGGGCTCACCGTCGCGAGGTCCCAGCTCGCGGCGCAGGTGAACCTGCCGACGAGCGTCCGGTAATCCCTCGCGCTTCCGCCGTTTCGCATGTGGGCGGGTGTGTTGGCGCTCGGAAATTCAGAGGTAAAGCCAACCCCGGTGGAGAGCTCCACTGCGATTCCCCCTGCCCAAGCGCCGCCGCCGTTGGGGCTCAGGGTGGCGATGTCCGTCTTGCCGTCCCCGTTGAAATCTCCGACCAGCACCCGATAGTCCCTCTCATTGCCTCCGTTGCGGATGTGGGTGGGGGTATTGGCGCTCAGGAACTCGGACGTGAAGCCGGTTCCGGTGGAGAGCTCGACCGTGATGCCGCCCGCCCATGCGCCGCCTGCATCGGGGCTCAAGGTGGCGATGTCCGTCTTGCCGTCCCCGTTGAAGTCCCCGACCAGCACCCGGTAGTCGGCCGTGGCCCCACCGTTGCGCATGTGGCCAGGCGTGCTCGCGCTCAGGAACTCGGACGTGAAGCCGGTTCCGGTAGAGAGCTCGACCGTGATGCCGCCCGCCCATGCGCCACCTGCATCGGGGCTCAAGGTGGCGATGTCCGTCTTGCCGTCCCCGTTGAAGTCCCCGACCAGCACCCGGTAGTCGGACTCGACGCCGCCGTTGCGCATGTGGCCGGGCGTACTCGCGCTGAAGAACTCAGACCGGAAGCCGGTGCCCGTCGAGAACTCCACCGTGATGCCCCCAACCCACGCGCCGCCCGCGTTTCGGCTCAAGGTGGCGATGTCCGCCTTGCCGTCCCCGTTGAAGTCACCGACCAGCACGCGGTAGTCAGAGCCGGCTCCGCCGTTGCGCATGTGGATGGGCGTGCTCGAAGGCCAGAACTGCGAGTTGAAGCCCGTCCCCGTCGAGAGCTCCAGCGCGATGGCGTGGTCCCAGGCGCCGGCCGCGTTGGGGCTCAAGCTGGCGATGTCCGCCTTGCCATCTCCGTCGAAGTCACCGACCAGCACGCGGTAGTCCGAGGTGGCGCCGCCGTTGCGCATGTGGGTCGGCGTGTTGGCGGCCAAAAATTGAGAGAAGAAGCCCGCCCCGGTGGAGCGCTCCAGCGTCATCCCGGTGTCCCAGGCGCCGGCGGCCGTGGAACTCAGGGACAGCACGTCCTCCAGGCCGTCGCCGTCGAAGTCGCCCTTCAGCACCCAGGTCGTCGGGAAGACGGGGGGAAGGGGCGTCACCGGTCCCCCGCAAGGGCCGCCGCCGGGTCCGCCGCCCCACCACTCCCAGTGCCACGCCTCGCTGGGCACCGTGCGGCTGAAGCCGAACGCAGCGCCGTGCGCGTTGAGCCAGTTGAGGACTCCGGGTGCACTGGTGTTGAGGTCGAGGGCGTGGCCGCTCTGGTGATTGCTGAAGCCGGGCCGCGCCGCGAGGCTACAGTTGTTGCAGTTGCAGTTCGTGTAGCAGCCGTAGAGGTACTCCTGCTCCGCCATCGTGCGGAAACCCGAGACCACCGAGACGTCGATGCCCGCAGCGGCGGCGGCCGCCTGCATCACCGCGTACGCGTTCGCCGTGTCCTGCTCGACCGGTTTTCCGTCAGCGGTCACCACGGTGATCGTGAAGGCCGAACCGTTGCGGTAACCCGTGTCCTGCCGCGTGCCGCAGGTCACCAGCCCCTGCTCGACCGAGCTGAACGACTGCGGCGGCTCAGACTCGGCCGCCTCGAGTTCGGTCGGCGGTCCGCAGCTGATCAGGCCCAGCGCGACGAAGCCGACGTATGAAGAAGTTCGCACGTCTCATCATCGCTCGCCGCCGGTCTCGAAGAACGCGCCCGGCTGTCAACGCGAATTACAGAAGCGAGGCATTCTCCGGATCATTTCAGGCGCAGTTTCGCGATCGCCGCCGCGCTGCACAGCCGCGCGTCATCGGTCTGCGCACGCTCGACGAGAAGCTCAAACGTCACGGGCTTTGAACCTCTCGCGGCGAGCCGGGCTCGCACCCCTTGACCTTCGTCTCCCGATGCCCCTGATGCCTTCCACGGCTCATCCCGCGAGAGTTGCTTCGCCTCGGCTGGGGACGATCCCGAAGATCCGCGGCACAGCGATCCAACCAACGCGGGCTGGGTGACCACTGGAAAGGAGCGGAGAACGATCGCGGCAGCGCGATCGAGATCCGCGTTCTCGGGAGATCCGTTCCAACCAGGCGGTCGTCTTTCCGGTTCCTCGTCCGCCGATCAGGCAATTGAGCCCATCCGCGAATTCGAGTTTTGCACCACCGAGAAAGCCGCCCGTCACCTTGAGGCTCACTACTTTGTGGTGAGCGGGCTGCTTGGGTTGGGCGCTGCTGTTGGTCAAGGTGCCTCCGTCGGTTTTGCGAGCTGCGCGGCGCCACCCAAAGCGCGTTGTGCGGTCGCCCGCGCGCCAGTTGCGTCAACGAAAACGCCGCTCAACATTTCGCCCAATGCCGCGTCGGGCAGCGCATCCTGGAACTTGCTCAAGCGATACGGAGGAATCCGGGCACGCATCGCCCGCAGCCGTTCCTCCGTCCAGAAGCCGGGTGCCTCGAGTTCGCGTACCGCAGCCTCAACCGAGGTGTGGTTGACGCCGTCACCAGCGATCTTCACGAAGAAGTTCTCCGCCACTACCTTCCACCCTTGGCTCACCTCGAGCGCGTACTTCAGGGTGTGGTTGATGCGCCCGCCTGCGTAGGTCCACCAGACGGCGTACCCCTCGGCGTCCACCTGCACCGCCGGGCCCGCGGCTCGGAGTAGTGGCCCCAGGTCGGCACGCAGCTCCGCCAGCGCCTTCCTCGCCTGGTCGTCGAGGTAGCCCGGCAGCTCGTCAGCCTCGAGCAACTTGCGAATCCGTTCGCAGACCTCTCGACCCAAGAACCGCGGCATGAACCCACCCCACGTGGGCTTCTTTCCGGCGGGGGCTGCACGCACGTGCACCTCTCGATCCGCATGTACGACGTGATCGACCACCCACGCCCGACCACCGAGGAGAAACGAGCTCATCCCCTCCACGAGCCGTTCGACGAACGTAGGCTCGATGGAGCCGATCTCCTGCGCGCCAGCTAACACGCGGTACATCTGCGGCGCGCTGAAGACCGCGTACAGCTCCTGGAAGTTCTTCCGCCCAAACATCTTCTCGGCCTTGTCGCCCAGCGAAAGCTTCCCCCCGGACTCATAGAGGAAGTCGTGCTTCGCCAAGTGGCCCACCAGAGCGTCGAACTCGGCGCGAGAGATGCCTTGGAAGTCGGGCACCCGCGACAACTGTTTCCACGCGTCCTCGCCGGAGATGGCCCCGAACTGCAGCGACATCGCCATCAACTGCTGCACCATCACCGGCCAGCAGCGGGTCAGCACCGGGACGTCTTCGACCCACTGGCTGCGCGCCAACTCCACCAGGGCAACCGCGAGCAGCATCGACTCGGTCTCCTCGCAGAAGAACGCCATATTCGAGGCCTGCCCCGCTCGTCGGCCCGTACGCCCGATGCGTTGCAGGAACGAGGACACCGTCGAGGGCGCATCGGCCTGAAGCACCGCGTCGAGGTCACCGACGTCGATGCCGAGTTCCAGCGTCGAGGTGCAGACGATGCAGGCCTGCTGCCCGTGGTGGAAGCGGTCCTCGGCCAGCTTGCGCTCCTCGAGCGACACCGAGCTGTGGTGCACGAAGACGTCGTTCCCCTGCCCTCGCATCCGGTCAGCGATGGCTTCGGTGAGAGCGCGCGTCTGGCAGAAGAAGAGGCTCTTCTTCCCCGTGGCCTTCTCCGCCGCCGCCCTGGCGATCTCGATCATCGACCCAGGGAGCGCCACGGTGATCTTGTTGCTCCTGGGCTCCTTGGGGGGCTGCACCACCACCCCTCCCCGCTTCGACGAGCCCGTCATCCACTGGAGGATGGCCTTGGGGTTCCCGACCGTCGCCGACAGGCCGACGCGCTGAACATCAGCACCGCTCAGCGCCGCCAGCCGCTCGATGACGGACAACAAGTGCGCCCCGCGGTCGGCCCCGGCCAGCGCGTGAATCTCGTCGATGACGACGTAGCGCAGCTCCTTGAACAACTGCGCCACCGGCACGCGAGGTGAGATGAGCATCACCTCCAGCGACTCTGGGGTGGTCATCAGCAGCTCCGCGGGTTCCTTCACGAACTTCCGCTTGTCCCGGTCAGGCGTATCCCCGTGCCAGACGAACCGTCGCAGCCCCACCATCTCGGTGTACGTGCCCAGCCGCTCTTCCTGGTTGTTCAGCAGCGCCTTGATCGGCGCGACGTACAACGCCCCTACGCTGGTCACCGGGCGCTCCATCAGCTCCGCGATGACGGGGAACATCGACGCCTCCGTCTTCCCCCCGGCGGTCGGCGCCAGCACCACGGCGTTCTTGCCCGCCAGCAGCGCCTCACCGGCTAGCTCCTGCACGGGGCGCAGGCCGGTGAATCCAAGGCGGCTGACGATGGCCTCCTGCAACCGCGGCGGAAACTGACTGAAGGTGCTCATCAGAGGTCCACGACCTCGTAGCCCTTCTCATCGTCGGGCTCAGGCTCGTACTCGGGCTTCCCGGCCTGCTTGCTCACCTCTTGCGGCGTCAGCTCTGGCGTCAGCACCGGCTTCCCGGGCGCGGGCATGAAGTCAGGCCGCTCCTCCACGACGTCGAACACGCTCACCACTCGCCGCAGGAACTGCCGGGGCACGACGCCGACGTCGCCGCCGAAGCCGATCGAGACTTCCTCCACCAGCGAGTCCAGGTACGCGGGCGTCACCCTCTTCTCGAAGTCCTCGCGGTTCTTCGCCGGGTAGAGCGAGCGCAGCTTCATGCTCACTTCCTTGAGCCGCGGCTTCTTGAAGGGCTCGAGCTGCAGCTGGGGCTGCTTGACGGACACGAAGCCGCCCTCCGAGCGCAGCTGAATACGGTCGAACAGTGGGGCCAGGCCCTTCACGCCGCGGGTGGTGTCGAAGAACTCCGGCGTCCCCGTGAAGATCCACAGCAAGCAGGGGAACGACGCGGCCGCATCGACAATCTGCCGCATGCCGTTGAGTGACTTCGCGCGCACGTCCGACTTCATGCGGAGGATGGTCTCAGCCTCGTCGATGACGATGACCAGCCCGGCGTACCCAGCCCCCTTCACGATGGCGAGGATCCCGCGCAGGTAGTGCAGTGCGTCGGTGCTCTGAATCTCCCCCCGAATGCCCGCCAGCTTCTTCGTCGCGCTGGCCACGTTCTGGCTGCCCGAGAGCCACGACAACAGGCCCGAGGCCTCGGCCAACTTCCCCTGCTGCTTGAGCTCGAAGATGGTCCTCACGACGCGCACGAAGTCCTGCGGCACCTCGTTCTTCGTGTGCGCGGCGAGGTGCTCGTCCAGCTTCTTGAGCACCTCCTGGTCGAAGCCCGCCGCGTCGGGGTCCTTGCCCAGTTCGATGAGCGAGGCCTCGACCTTCCCGACCCAGCGGTCCAACACGTCCGCAAGGGCGCCGCGAGGACAGGCCCGGGTCGACAGCTCGCTGACGACCTTGCGGTAGACGTCATCGAAGCGGTGGAAGTGGAGATCGTTGTCGGACACCACCACGAAGCTGGTCGCGAAGTTGCGCTCCTGGGCGTCAGCGATGGCAAGCCGCGAGAGGAACGTCTTCCCGCAGCCGTACCCACCGCGCAGGAACTTCACCCCGCCCTCCCCGTCACGGCTCAGGTCGAGCTTCCGGTGAAGCTCCCCACGCTCGCGTTCGATGCCGACGGCGAAGGTCTCGAGGCCCCGCTCAGGCACCGTGCCGCCCCGGAGTCGCTCGAAGACGTGGTCGATGTCGCGCTTGTTGAGAGCCATGCCGTCACCTCTTGCGGTACTGCTTGCCGTCGCCGTTCACGATGACCTCGACCTCGAACGTCAGCCGCTCGAGGAAGCCATCGAACCGGGCCGCGAAGGCGCGGGCCCGCCGTGCGTTACCGAGTAAACCCACCAGGTCGGCCTCAGAAAGCGCACCGTGCTTCTCGAGGTAGTCGAACACCTTGCCCGCGTCGGCATCGCCCAGGCGCTCGGCCCACCCGAGCACCGTCGCCTGCACCGACGCCACCGCACCGGGAACAACGCCACCGACGAAGGACACCGGGTAGAACGCGTCGGGCCGCACGGTGCTTGTAGCGTCGTTGAGCACCGACAACTCCACCGGCAGGCGCTCGGCACTCGAGCCCTCGAGCACGAAGAAGACCTCGGTCCACTCGGCCGCCCCGGCATCGAGACGAATTCCGCCCGCGTGCGCAGTCGCCCCGGGGCCAGACACGTCCTTCACCACGACGCGGATGTCGCTCCGCTCCGGCACGACCGCGAGCACGTCCACCAAGCCCGCGGAGAAGCTGAGCGTGGTCTGCCCCACCGGCTGAGCGCGCACCTTCAACCGCTGGATGCCCATGACGGGCTCCATGCGCTCACACACGAGCCCAAACCGAAGGGGCACCTCGAC
>JAYVNA010000117.1:0-6913 GCA_043758715.1 Archangium sp. | reverse complement strand
GCACGCCCGACGAGCTGGCCGGATCCATCGACATCGAAGATCTGCCGCTGTTGCTCTCGATGTTGTCCTGGCGCTCGCAGCTCAACCTGCCGCAGGCCTCGCACCTGGTGCTCGACGAGGCCGAAGATTTCTCGCTGTTCGACTTCGAGACGCTGCGGGCCATTACGCGCGAATTCAAGGGGCTGACCCTCGCGGGCGACGAAGCGCAGCAGACGCACACCTCGTTCGCGGGCTGGCCTCGCAGCCTGGAGATCGCCGGCGCCAAAGACGCCGCCATCGTGCGGTTGACCACCAGCTATCGCTGCCCGCGGCCGATCGCCGAGCTCGCGCGGCATGTGCTGGGTCCGCTGGCGCCGGCCACTCCGGCCAGGGCTTCGCGTGAAGGCGTGCCGGTGGGCAAGTTTCACTTCCCCGGAGAAGCGCCCGCCCACCTCTTTCTCGCGGGCGCGCTCAAGGAACTGCTCGATGCCGAGCCGCACGCCTCGGTCGCCGTCATCACCGCCGATGCCCAGACGGCGCGGCGCTTCTTCCCGCTCGTCTCACACCTCTCGAACACCCGCCTGGTCGAGCGCGGAGAGTTCCCGTTCACCCCGGGGCTCGACGTCACCGATGTCGATTCGGTGAAGGGCCTCGAGTGGGACTACGTGGTGGTCGCCGACGCCAACGCGCTCAACTGGCCGGGCACGGATGACGGCCGGCGGCGGTTGCACGTCGCGGTGACGCGCGCCTCGCACCAGCTGTGGCTGGTGAGCCCGGGAACGCTCAGCCCGTTGATCGCCTGAGGTCGTCGAGCGCGCGGCCGGGTCGCGGTGAGGGGGTGCGGTGAGCACAGGTGGGGCAATAGGCCCCATGACTCGTCGCGTCGAATGCGCTTGGGGGAAGCCTGTTACCGTCAGCCGGGTTTTCGGACTGACGCCACCGTTTCGGGGGAACCGCGCTTTTGAACACGGGGGAGAGACTCGGCCGAACTCGGGTATTGATTCGGACGATCCGAGACGCTGAGCGCGAACTCGAGACGCTCACCCCCGGCGCAGTGGTTGACGACGACGGGGTGCCCTTCCTCAACCTCGAGGCACAGCAGCAGCTCGTGCGCTCCGAGACCGCGCAGCGCGAACTCGCACAGCAGCAGCTCGCCATTCTGAACGCGCTGGCCGCGCACATCGCGCTGATCGACGGTGAAGGCGTGATCCTCTGGGTCAACGACGCCTGGCGACGCTTCGGGCAGGCGAACGTGCTCGAGGCCAATGCCTTCGGCGTCGGGATCAACTACCTCGCGGTCTGCGCGGCCGCGACAAGTGAATGCTCGCAGGAGGCGGGGACGGCGGCTGACGGAATCCGCCGCGTCCTCAAGGGCGAGGCCCCGCACTTCACCCTCGAGTACGCCTGCCACTCGCCCACCGAGAATCGGTGGTTCCGGCTGATGGTCACTCCGGTCCTCGAGGGGCAACCCGGCGGCGCGGTCGTGATGCACGTGAACGTGACCGAGCGCCGGGCCGCCGAAGCGAGCCTGCGCGAGAGCCTTGCTCGAAGCACCGAGGCCGCGCGCGAGCAACGGCTCATCGCGCAGCAACTCGAGGGGGAGCGCGCCCGGCTTTCCGCGGCGCAGCGGGTCGCCAAAGTGGGGAGCTGGGAGACTGAGCTCGCCACGGGCAAGGTCCTCTGGTCTGACGAGACGCATCGCATCTTCGAGACCGACCCGGCGACCTTCCAACCGACTCACCCGTGGTTTCTCGAGCGGGTCCACCCGGAGGACCGCGCGGCAGTCGACGCCGCGTTCGTCAACTCGCGGAGCGCTCCCGAACCGTGTTCGATCGAGCACCGCATTCTCCTCCCCGGGGGCCGGGGAAAGGTCGTCGAAGAGCGATGGGAAATCGTCTGCGACGACGATGGCCAGCCGGTGCGCGCCCATGGCACCTGCCACGACATCACTGATCGCAAGCGCGCCGACGAGGAGCTCCGCCGCAGCCGCGACCTTTTGCGAATCGCGAGCAGCGCCGCCCGCCTGGGCGCCTGGAAGCTCGAGTTGCCCGGGCGGCATTTCAGCTTTTCGGAAGAGCTCATCGCCATTCACGATCTGCCTCCCGGCGCGGCGCCGACCCAGGACGAGCTCATCGGCCTCTATTCACCCGAGCCACGCGAGGTGCTTCGACGTCACATGGACGCCTGCTTGCGCGAGGGGACGCCCTACGACGTCGAGCTGCCCAAGCGCACCGCCACCGGGCGGCAAATCTGGGTGCGTTCGATCGGAGAGGCGATGCGCGACGCCACGGGCCGCATCGTGGGGCTCCAGGGCGCAGGCCAGGACGTCACTTCGCGAAAGGTGGCGGAGCAGGAGCTGGCCCGCATGAACCGGGCCCTGAGGCTCTTGTCTCACTGCAATGAGGCGCTGGTCCGCGCGAAGTCCGAGCGAGAGCTCCTCGACCAGGTCTGCCGGATCGCGGCGGAAGACGGCGGCTACCTGCTGGCGTGGGTGGGCTCCGCCGAGGAAGACGCCGCGAAGACCATCAGCGTGCGTGCCAGCGCGGGCGCGCACCAAGTCTACCTCGACGGGATCCCCCTGAGCTGGTCGGCCGACGTCCGCGAAGGCGGCGGGCCGGCCGGCAAGACCGTCCGCACCGGCGAGCTCGTCGTCTGTACGGACATCACCACAGACGCTCAGTTCGCCTTCTGGCGGGATCGGGCCGTGGCGCACGGAATTCGCAGTGTCCTCTGCTTTCCGCTGCGCGGAGCTTCTCGAACCTTCGGAGTGCTCTGCCTTTACGGCGGGGAGGCGAGCAAAGCGGGCGCCGACGAACTCAAGCTCTTGCAGGAACTGGCCGACGATCTCGCCTACGGCATCGTCGGGCTGCGCGCGCGCGAGGAGCGCCACAGGGCCGAGCAGAGGCTCATCGAGCAGGCGGCGTTGCTCGACCAGACCAGCGAAGCGATCTTCGTGCGCGATCTCGAAGACCGGATCACCTACTGGAACCGTGGCGCCGAACGGCTCTACGGCTGGAGCTCTGCCGAGGTCGTCGGGCAGCGTGCCGCCGAGCTCTTCCACCGCACCGATGCCGCCCAGCTCGCCCAAGCGCGCGCGGCGCACGAGCAGGTGATCGCGACGGGCGCGTGGGTAGGCGAGGTCTACAAGTTCGACAAGGGCGGGCGCTCGCGCCTGATCTCGGCGCGCTGGAGCCTGCTCAGAGGCAAGGAAGGCCAGCCCCAGGCGGTGCTCACCCTGAACGCCGACATCACCGAGAAGCGCCAGCTTGAGACCCAGCTCCTGCGCACCCAGCGCCTCGAGAGCATCGGCACCCTGGCTGGCGGCATCGCGCATGACCTGAACAACGTCCTGGCGCCGATCCTCTCGTCGATCACGATGCTGGTCGAAGACGAAACCAACCCCGAGAAGCTGGAAGATCTGGCGCTCCTCGAAGCGTCAGCGCGGCGCGGCGCGGCGATGGTGCGGCAGCTCCTCACGTTCGCGCGCGGCGAGCCGCAAGGGCCTCACAAGTACGTCGACGTCCTGGTCATCGCGGGCGAGGTCGTGAAGATGGTGCGTGACACCTTCCCGAAGGACATCTCGGCGGTGCTCCGAAAAGGCGAGAGCCCGTGGGCCGTCCTCGGCAACCCGACGCAACTTCATCAGCTGCTCACGAACCTGTGCGTCAACGCACGCGACGCCATGCCCAGCGGCGGCGTGCTCACCCTGTCCCTCGAGAGCGTCATCGTGGACGAGCTGCACGCGGGGATGAGCGCGGAAACGCCACCGGGCCAGTACCTGCGGGTGAGCGTGGAGGACACCGGGACGGGGATGGCGCCCGAGGTCCGCGACCGCATCTTCGAGCCGTTCTTTACGACCAAACCGGTGGGATCGGGCACTGGCCTCGGCCTCTCGACCTGCCATGCCATCGCGCACAACCATGGCGGGTTCATTCGGGTCGCCAGCGAGCTGGGCAAGGGCTCGCGCTTCGAGGTGTACCTGCCGGCAGAGGTCCCCACCGACGCGATCATCGAGGTCGAGAGCAAGCGGGGGCAGTTCCCCCTCGGCCGCAGCGAGCTCGTGTTGGTCGTCGAGGACGAAGAGGCCATTCGCAAGATCGTCCGCCGAACCCTCGAGCGCTACGGCTACCGGGTGTTGCTCGCCGCCAACGGTGCCGAGGCGCTCTCGCTCTACGCCGCGAACGCCGGCGCCATCGCCGCGGTGATCACCGACATGTCAATGCCGGTCATGGACGGGCCGACGACGATCATCGCCCTCAAGGCCATCGACCCTGCGGTGCGCATCGTCGGCACCAGCGGCCTCGACGCCGACACCAAGGCCACCCGGGCGCTCAGCCTCGGCGTCACGCACTGGGTACCCAAGCCGTACACGGCTGACCTGCTGCTGCGGGTGCTTCGCGCCGCCATCGGGTGAGCTCGAACGATCGACACGTTTCCTCACCCTGTGGCCGCGGGGCGCCAGCGCCCCTCGTGGTACTCGAAGACCACGCCTTGCTCTTCGTCGAGTTGGAAGAGCGAGAGCCAGCCGTTGCTGACGAGGGCGCGAACGTGCGCGTGCTTCTCGAGCACCAAGGTGATCGCGGACCGCGGCGCTTCGATGAACACGCTCAACCGCAGCGGCGTATGCACCCACTGTGAGCCATCGTGGACGGACTGCATCGGCAGCCCGATGCGCAGATCTCCGCCGTTCCCCTCGAACACGCCGAGATGACCACCGACGACGTTGTGCAAAACCTTGTCGCCGCTCCCGTAGCGAACGTTGTCGACGGTCGAGGCGTAGTACTGAAGGTTGATCCAGTGCGTGACCACCATGGGCGCGGTCATGATCAGCTCGAGCACGTTGAAGCCTTCGTCTTCCTGGTGCCGGTACTCGTGGAGGAACGAGCGCCCCCCGAGGTTGAGGTGTCGGCAGTGTTCCCGCGGGGCCACGATGAAGGCCGCGTTGTTGGCGAGCCCCCATTCGGCTCGAACCTGAGCCCAATCAGTCGTGCGCGCTCGAATGGCGCGGTGGAGCGCGGGGCTGCTCTCGAGCCCCAGCAGGCGCGCGCGCTCAGTTCGCGCCCCCGCGCCTGCCTGGGAAAGCCAGGCGCGCAGGGTGGCGAGATCCTCGCGATGAGACGGGGGAAGCTCATCGAGGTCGAACAGGTCGACCTCATCGGTGGTCGTGTTGTGAAGCCCCGCGAGGAACCAGGTGCTCTCAGGCACCTCGATTCCCCGAGGCGCGAGGCCTCTGCGCACCTCGGGGTCGTTGAGCAGTGACGCTGCGACGCGCGCGTTGACCTCACCCGTCTGGCCGCAACACGCACCGCAGTCGAGGCCGGCGGCGTGCGGGTTGTTGCGGGTGGTGCTCCCGTGGCCCGCCAGCAACACCAGCCTCGCAAAGCCGCGGGTCAGGCTCATGCCCTTCAACATGCCCGCCGCGAGCTCGCAGCGGGTCTCAAGCGGGGTGGTGGCGACCAGGCGGGGCTTGAGCGCGGCGCGCTCTTCGCGACTGAGCGCTGCGCTTTGAGCGTTGTGAGACGGGCCCAGGCCCAGACTGTCCGTGATGAGTGAGCCCAGGTACGTCAGCCCGAGGGCCTCGACGAAGGTGAAGGTCGACAACGCGTCGGTCTTGAAAGACGACCACGACGCGGTCTGGCTGAGCTGCTGCTGGCGCCGCTGCTCCACGGCAGGCGAAAGACCCGTGTCCACCGCCCGCAGGCGGGGCGCGAGCAGCCCGGGGAGCTGCGGCCGGGCGGTCGCCGAGCCCAGCGGCTGGTAGTCGAGCGGCAGGCCGAAGAAGCCCGCGAAGCCCAGCGTCTGCACCGAAGGCGCGGCAGCCTCGATCGCGCGACGAAAGACCTCCGAGCGGACGTCGATGCAGAAGACGGCCTGCACCGCGGCGTTCACGGGCCGGGCTGCACGCAGCCCCTCCGGCAAGGCGCGCAGAACCGGTGCTCGCCACGCGTTTTCCATCGCGGTCTGAAGTAGCCAATCGTCTGCCCGGGCGGTCGCGGCCGTCGCGTCGCTCTGAGCCCAGCTGGCCATCGCGAGCTTCCAGCGTCCGCGCAGCGCCGCGCCGGCGCCCTCGAGGAGCAGCCATTCCCACGCGAGCCGAATCGCCAGCAGCTCGGTGATGCTCTCGTCGTCACGCCCTTCAAGTCGCGCCGTCCACCGGCGATACGCACACCAGGACGCCCACCCGTTCTGATCGAGCAGCAGGCTCCACAGGTAGCTCTCGTGGTGCTCAGGCGCCAGCTCGAGCCCCTCGAGCGCAACGCCGATGAGTTCGCGTGCCGTCGAGGGCAGCAGCTGAGGGCGCAGGCGGCCCTGGGGCAGGCCCATCAGCAACGCCGGGCTGCGGTCACCCAGCGCGTGCCTTCGCCAGCTGGCATAGAGGCCTCCGCGCCGATCGGGGCCCAGCTGCGCCTGACCTTCGTCGAAGAACGCGGCGCAGAACTGGCTGACGCTGTGGGTCACGAAGCTGCGCCACGAGACCTCGTGCACCAGATCCCTTTCTGCGTCGACGAGGTCGACCACGCGCACGCGCACCGCGCTCGCCGGTTCAGCTTGTTCGAGGAGCGCCTGCAACGATGCGAGTGAAGAGCTCGATTGGCTCGACTCGAGCGCGGAGGCGAGGTGTTCGTCACGCAGGCGGCCTTCACGGGCGGCCTGCTTGAACCAGGCGCGCGGCATGAGCAACTGCGCGCCTGAGAGGGCTTGCAACCGCGCAGCGACCTCAGGGAAGGGCCGGTCGATCATCCCCCAGAAGGGGTTGACCGCGATGAAGCGATCGAGCGGCCAGGTCGGCGCGATCTTCGCGCAGGCGGCCTCGACCGCTGCATCGAAGTTCAAAGGCGAAGTGACCGCGGCGACGGTGAGCGTGTTCATGACTGACCCCCCAGGCTCGTGGGGCGCTGGAAGCGCGGGGGCCAGACCCGAAAGGTGACGCGGG
>JAYVNA010000116.1:0-6940 GCA_043758715.1 Archangium sp. | reverse complement strand
CGCACCATCATGATCAACGCCGCGGCGACGATCAGCTTGTCGGCCATCGGGTCGAGCAGCTTCCCGGTGACGGTGATCATGTTCCACCGCCGCGCGAGGAAGCCGTCGATGACGTCGGTGACCGCCGCGATGGTGAACACCGAGGCCGCCATCACCGAGTACCAGGGGTCCCCGTCGTAGAGCAGCCACACGAACAGCGGGATCGCGAAGATCCGCGCCAGCGTGAGCATGTTCGGCAGGTTCCAGAATTCCTGCAGCAGCACCGAAGGCGGGCGGTTGCGCTTGGCTTCCTGCTTGGCCGCCTTGCGCGCGATCTTCTCGTCCTTGCGGCGCTGCTTTTCTTCCCGCTTCTTGAGGCGAGTTTCCTGCCCGAGCTTCTGCCTGCTCTCGCGTTCGGTCGACATCAGCGATTCTCGGCGGGCGTTCCCAACAGCGCGTAACCCTCACCGGTCAGCTCCAGCGCGCCCCGGCCTCCGAAGCCCATCAACCGCGGAGAGACGCGCCCGAACCAACCCACCACCCGGTGCAGCGGCACCACCATCGGCGCCCCGAGCGGAATGGGCATCGCCCGCAGCGAACCGTCGAGCTGCAGCAGCACCCGGCCGTTGCCCTTCAAGTGCGCCAGGTCGAGCGACTGCCCTTCAGCGGTGAGGCGGCCGTTCTCGTAGAAAATGGCTTCCTCGAACGCGAACACCATCTCTTCACGCAGGTAGGCGCCGTCATCATCGAGCGCCACGCCGTTCTGGTCCGTCAGGTCGACCGCGTGGAACTTCGAACGCCCGGGCTCGAGGTACAGCACGCCATTGCCGGTGACCCGCTGAAGCTGCGAGGCGCCCATTCCAAACGGTTCCTGCGAGGGGCGGCCGCGGCGGCGCTTGAACTCCGGCGTCACCTCCACGCTCCCGACGATGGCCACCAGGCCCATCATGCGCACCATCATCTCGCCCGCGACCGTCACGGCGAGGCCGTCGGTGCTGATGTGGAAGGGACCGGCGCCCGGCTCCTGCACCCACGAACCTGAAGCGCCCAGATCGACCAGCCGTTGCGGGCTCATCGGCGCATAGCCAGCGGGCGCTGCAACGGGGGCAGGGGCGTCCTGCGGCTCTTCCACCGTGATGTTGATCGGCGCGGAAGGCTCGGGCGCGGGGGGAAGATCGAGCGCGGGCTGCGGGGCCGCGGCGGAGATCGACTCCACCTCGGCCATTTGTTCATGAGGGCGTTTGCCTTCCGCCCTCACTTGTTCCGTCGCCCACTGCGGCTCAGGCAACGGCTCGACCGCTTGCTCCGCCGGTGCCACTGCCCACGACTCGTCATCGGGCGTGGTCGGGAGCGGCGCTTCTGCTGCCGGCGCGGTGTCCCACGAAGCGTCCTCTGCGGCAGGGGGCGCTTCTTCGGTCGCGGGGGCGTTCGCCCACGATCCGTCGTCCACCGGCGGCGCTTCAGCCGCGGGGGCCGTCGCCCACGACGGGTCTTCAGCGGGCGGGGCTTCAGCCGCAGGCGCCCACGAACCGTCATCAGCGGGCGGGGCTTCGGCCGGGGGCGCATTCGCCCACGAAGCGTCATCGGCCGGCGGCGCTTCCGCTACAGGCTCGGTCGCCCACGAAGCTTCGTCGGTGGCGGCCGCAGGCGCTGCTTGCTCCTGCGCACCCGTCGCCCAGGACTCGTCATCAGGCGTGGTCGGGAGCGGCGCTGCTTCGGCCTCCGGAGGCGGACCTTCCTGCGTCACCCACTCGGTCGCTGTCTCGGGCTGCGCGAGGGCTTCGACGGGCTGCTCCGCCTGATCCCACCGCGCGTCGGTCGCGCCCAGGGGCTGCTCGGGCTGCACTTCGGCTTCAGCCGGGAGCGGGACTTCGCTGACCGACTCCGTGACCCAGCCCGTGTCTGCGGGCGGCACTTCCGCGGCGCGCGCGGCCTCGTTGGCTTCCATCGTCAGCCACGAAGGCGTCTGTGCGGCCGGCTCGGCATCGACCACCGCGTCCAACACCGGCATCTCTTCCGCGGGCGGCCCCTCGTCTTCGGCCATCCGCATGTCTTCGAGCGGCGATTCAGCGACGGGCGCGAGCTGCGCGCCCCAATCTGAATTAAGGCTCGGCGACGCGCCGGGAACTTCGTCGGAGACCGTGACCTCTTCAGGCACCACGTACGCGTCGGAGGGGAGCTCTTCGTCGCTCATCACCTCGATGGGCTCTTCTTCGGCCTTCGGCGCAGGGGCAGGGGCCGGCGCGGAAGGGCGGGGGGCGGCGGCCGGCGGGTCTTCACCGAGCACCACGTTGACCGGCGCCTGCCGCGCGACCGCCGAATGCACGCCTGAAGGCGAAGACTGAGCCGCGATCGCTCGCGTCATCTTCTCGGCCATCGGCTCTGAGCCGGCCAGCTCGAAGTGTTCCTTCGCCTTCACGTACGCGCCCTGCTGCGCGAGCGCGAGGCCGAGGTAGTTGTGCGCCTTCTTGTGCGTTGGCTCGAGATCGGTGGCCGTCTCGAATTCCTTGATGCAGCGCTCGAGGTTGTTGGTCTTCAGGTACACGAGCCCCAGGTTCACCCGCAGGGTCGCGTCGGTCGGGTTCTCGTTGACCAGACCTTCGTAGACCGCGGAGGCCTGATCGAAGAGCCCGAGCTTGAAGTACGCCAGCCCGAGCAGGTTCTGCGCCTTCTCGTTCTTGGGCGCCAGGCCGTGCGCCTTCTCGAGGTGCTCGCGCGCCTCCACGATCTTGCCGGAGGCAAGCAACTCGCCGCCCTTGTAGAGCGCGCCCAAGAATTCCTCTTCGACGGCTGGATCTCGTCCCCTCAGACTGGTGGGCATCGGTTCCCGTAAGTTCGTGGTGCTAGCGCTCGTCGCCCTGCGCGACCTGCGCCTGCGCCTTGTATTGGAAGTAGAGCGAGATCACCTTGCGAACGTACGCCTGGGTCTCGGGGTAGGGCGGCACCTGGCCGTTGTACTTTTTCACTGCATCGGGCCCGGCGTTGTAGGCGGCCACCATCTTCACCATGTCGCCGTTGAACTCGTTGGCGAGCACGCGCAGGTACCGCACGCCGCCCTCGATGTTGTCTTTCGGATCGAAGATGTCTTTGACGTACATCTCGCGCGCGGTCGCCGGCATCAACTGCATCAGGCCCGAGGCGCCGACCACCGAGATCGCGTTGGGATCGAAGGCCGATTCGGCGTGCATCACCGCGCGCACCAACGCGGGCGGCATCTTGTAACGAATGGCCGCCTGGTCGATGTACTCGTCGAATTCACCCAGCGAGATGCGGGTGGTGACGCTGATGCGCGCGGGCGCGATGGGGCTGGGCGCGGGTCGAAACTCCCCTTCGGTCATCCTCGCCTGGCGGGCCTGGCCCGTCTTCGGCAGCACGTTCGTGTAGACGATGGTGCCGTCCTTCTCGACGTACTTGTAGATGTTGCCCGCAAGGGCCCCCGTCGGCAGCACGACCGACAGAACAAGCGCGAGGAAAATGGCAGGCTTGAGGGGCATTCGCTCAGGTGGGACCCTACCGCTGATCGGCCGGGGCCCGCAAAGAACTGACTGGGAGGCAACAGTCATCCCACGGGTCGTTCGGCGATCTCTTCGACCCGGGCACGCGAGGTGGTTAAACGCGCGCCATGGTTCGTGAATTCGACTTCCTCGTCCTGGGTGGCGGCGTCGCCGGCCTCAGCTTCGCCCTCGAAGCCTCGAAGTCTGGGCGGGTGGCGGTGCTCACCAAACGGGGCCGCTCCGAGGGGAACACCGTCTACGCACAAGGCGGTATCGCCGCGGTGCTCTCGCCCGAAGACACCTTCGAGAAACACGTCGAAGACACGATCATCGCCGGCGCAGGTCTCAACAAGCGGGAGATCGTCGACATCACCGTGCGCGAAGGCCCGGAGCGGCTCAAGGCCCTGGTGGCGGTCGGCGCCGAGTTCAACCGCCGCGAGAACGGCGAGTTCGACCTCACCCGCGAAGGCGGCCACAGCAAGCGGCGCATCGTGCACGCAGGCGACATCACCGGCCGCGAAGTGCAGCGGGCGTTGCTCGCCGGCTGCGACGAGACCGGGAAGATTCAGTTCTTCGAAGACTCTACCGCGATCGATCTCATTCTCGATCCCACCGCCCCCCGCGGGCATGGCCGGGCGCTGGGCGCCTACGTGCTGCGCGACGACGGCACCATCGACACCTTCCTCGCCAAGGTGACGGTGTTGGCGACAGGCGGGGCGGGCAAGGTCTACCTCTACACCTCGAACCCCGACGTCGCGACGGGCGACGGCGTGGCGATGGCGTACCGGGCGGGCGCGAAGATCGCGAACATGGAGTTCTACCAGTTCCACCCCACCTGCCTCTTTCACCCTGAGGCCAAGAGCTTCCTCATCAGCGAGGCGCTGCGCGGCGAAGGCGGCCGGCTGAAGGTGAAGTCGACCGGGGAGCGCTTCATGAAGCGCTACGACGAACGGCAGGAACTGGCGCCCCGCGACATCGTGGCCCGTGCCATCGATGCGGAGATCAAGAGGACGGGCGACGACTGCGTACACCTCGACATGACGCACCTGGGAAAGACGTACCTGGTCGAGCGCTTCCCCAACATCTACGCCACCTGCAAGGAGTTCGGCATCGACATGGCCGTGCAGCCCATTCCCGTGGTGCCGGCGGCGCACTTCATGTGCGGTGGCGTGGTGACCGACGCGTTCGGCCGCACCTCGGTGCCCGGCCTCTACGCGGTGGGTGAGGTGAGCTGCACGGGGCTGCACGGCGCCAACCGGCTCGCGTCGAACTCGCTGCTGGAGGGCCTGGTGTTCGGCCACCGCGCGGTGAAGGCCTGCGCGGAAGAAGTGAGGTCGGTGGTCGCCTCGAAGTACCAGGTGCTCGAGTGGGATCCCGGGCACGCGGTCACTTCCGACGAGCGCGTGGTGGTGAGCCAGAACTGGGACGAGATTCGACGCCTGATGTGGAACTTCGTGGGCATCGTGCGCACCGGAAAGCGGCTCGCCCGCGCCCGCCGCCGCCTCGATTTGCTGCGCGAAGAAATTCGGCAGTACTACTGGGACTACCAGGTGACGCGCGACGTGATCGAGCTGCGCAACATCGCCGACGTCGCGCACCTGATCGTCGACTGCGCCACCCGCCGCAAGGAAAGCCGCGGCCTGCACTACACCCTCGACTACCTCGCCACCGACGATCACAACTGGCTGGTCGACACCGTGGTGCAGCGGGAGCCGTGAGGTGATCTCCCGCGTCGCGGTGTTCTGCGGCTCGAAGAGCGGCGACTCGCCGGTCTTCGTGGAAGCGGCGGCGGCTTTCGGAACCGCGCTCGCGGCCGCCGGGCTCGATCTCGTCTACGGCGGGGCGCAGAGCGGGCTGATGGGCGCGGTGGCCACCGCTGTGCTCGCGGGCGGGCGCAGCGCCATCGGCGTGGTACCCCGCGGGCTCTCGCGCGAAGAGTTCGCGCACCCCGAGTTGACCGAGCATCACCTCGTCGACGACATGAACGCGCGCAAGGCGCTGATGGCTGCGAAGGCCGACGCGTTCGTCGCCTTGCCCGGCGGCTTCGGCACCCTCGACGAGCTGTTCGACATGCTCACCGCCGCGCAGCTGGGCCTGCATCAAAAGCCCATCGGCCTGCTCGACGTCGACGGGTACTACGCGCCGCTGCTGGCCTGGGTGGGGCAGGGGCTTCGCCGCGGCTTCATTCCCAGCGGGCTTCAAGATCTGCTGCTCGTTCGCAGGAACCCCTCTGAGCTCGTCAGGGCGCTGCTGACACACCAACCGCCGCCTTCCCCGGTGCGGCTCAGCGGAGCGGCCCCGTAGCCGGAGGCGTAGCGGGGCTTGCAGCGGAGCGCATGAGTTGGGTGAAGGACTGAAGGGCGTTTTCCACGTTTCCGATCAGGCTGTGGGCGATTGCGCCGCGATTTCGATCGTTTGCGCGCGCGGCCTGATCTGAGTCGACTCTTCACACGCCCAGCGGGTGTCTCGACTCAGGTCGGCTGATCGATCTGCCTGTCCTCTTTCCGGACGGGCGATCGAACCTCGCTCGGAACCAGGACGCGATCACGATCGAAATGTCACGGGGCCCGTTGACTCTTCGCTTGAGTAGCTGATATTCATGCGCCGCCATTGAAGCGAGGGGCTTCATTGGTTTCCTTTTAACGCTTACCTGCGAGTCACTCTTCGTGGAGCTTCTTCGGCCGGAGGAGATTGAGAAGATCGAGCGCGACTACGCGCAGGGTCTTCCTGCGCGGGTGATCGTCGAGGCCTTTGCTTCGAAGGGCGCGCGCCTCTCCGAGGCCACCTTCCGCAAGTACGTGCAGGCCGGCCTGCTGCCCCGCAGCCGCCGGGTGGGCAAGAAGGGCAAGCACCAGGGCAGCTCGGGGCTCTACCCGGTCTCGTCGGTGCGCCGCATGAACGCCATTCGCCAGATGATGGCGCAGGGCCTCACGCTGGAAGACATCAAGGTGTCGTTCATGGTGTTCCGCAATCACCTCGATCTCGCCGGCAGCGAGCTGACCGAGGTGTTCGACGGGTACGAGGCCCAGCTCGATCGCAAGGCGATCGCCGAGCGGAGCAAGAAAGAGCTCACCACCCGCCTGCGCTCGTTGCGCGTGCAGGCGCGCGAGCTGTTGCACGAGATTTCACGCTTCGGCAGCGCGGTCACCGCGCGCCCCGGCGCCGACCTGAGTCAGTCTTGAAGTGCTGCGCCGTACCTTTCGAGAGGGGATGACGATGATGAACGCTGAAGCACAGGACGAGGCGGAACCGCTCAAGTCCGACGACGTGTCCGATGAGCGCCGCCGATCGAAGACGATGTCCCGCAAGGAGATGGCCCGCGACCTGCGCCGCCGCCGCCTGCTGGGTACCGTCGACGCTGACGAGCAGGCGCTCCTCACCGAGATCGCCGGCAGCCGCCCCAAGTCGCGCGCCGACTGCATCAGCAGCCCGCGCCCCTGCGTGTTCGTCTCGTGCAAGTACAACCT
>JAYVNA010000115.1:0-2181 GCA_043758715.1 Archangium sp. | reverse complement strand
TGCTGGTGCGTGGCGGCGTAGCGCTGGGGCGTGCCGAGATCGGACCAGTAGACGTCTTTCGACTGCAGGATGTGCCCGCGAACCGTGAGGCCCTTTTCGATCATGCGCACGTAGACGTCGAAGTTGATGTCCTCCGGGCCGCTGGGCGCCATGAAGTCGAACACCGCGGGCGTCATCACGTGCACCCCGGTGAAGTGCCAGTTGGTGAGCCTGTCCCCGCCGGGGCCCTTCCCCCGAATGCGCCGGACCGACTGCGAGCCGTCGAGCTCGACCGCGTTGTAGCTCTCACCTTCGGGCATCGGCAGCAGCACCATGGTGGCCGCGGCTCCGCTCGCCTTGTGCGCTTCGATCACCGGCGTCAAGTCGACCGAGAACAACACGTCGCCGTTGAGCACCACGAAGTCGTCATCGCGCAGGAAGGCTTTGAGGCCGCGAATGCCGCCGCCGGTGCCCTGGATTTCGCCCGCTTCGTGAGAGACGACCAGTGACTCGAGCTCGCGGCGGGCGGTGGCTTCCATCACCTCGGTCAGGTGATGGGTGTTGATGCCGATGTTCGTGATTCCGGCGCGGGTGAGCGTGGCAACCGAGTAGCGGAAGAGCGGGCCGGCCAGCAGCGGCATGGCGGGCTTGGGCCAGCGGTTGGTCAACGGACGCAGGCGCGTGCCCAGGCCCGCGCAGAGGACCATCGCTTTCATAGGCATGCCCTCTCCCCGACCCTCTCCCCCGCGGGGGAGAGGGGGACAGATGCGTTCATCACGCGAGCTCGGGGACGTAGTGCGCGATCAGCTTTCGCAACGACGCCAGCTGCGGCTGCACGTCGAAGGCGGCCTTCACGTACCGCAGCGACGCCGGGATCGAGACCAGGAACCCGGGGTTGCCCTTCACGCGGTTGATGAACTCGAACCGCCCCGCGTCTTTGAGCTTTCGCTGCACGGTGAGCAGATCGAAGAAGGCCTTGAACTCGGTCGGCTCGATCTTCTCGCCGGTCTCTTTCGCGAAAGCGGCGATGTAGACGTCGAGCATCTCGTCGACGAACTCCCGGGGCAGTTCGACGTAGCTGTCACGCAGCAACGCCACCAGGTCGTACTGACGGGGGCCCTGCAGCGCGTCCTGGAAGTCGATCACCACCAGCTCGCCTTCTTTCACCATCAGGTTACGGCTCTGGTAGTCGCGATGGGTAAAGCCGCGGGGCGCCGCCGCCAGCTGCTGCGCGATCTTCCGGAACGAGGCATCGAGCTCGGCGCGTTCGGCGTTGGTGGGCTTCTTTCCGCTCCAGGCCTCGAGGCCCCACTCGCGGAAGTGATGCAGTTCCCAGTCGTAGAGCTCTTCGTCGAAGGCGCGGCTGAAGGCGAGGCAGCCGGAGTCCATGTCGCGCTCGGCCTTCGCCCGCAGGTGCGCGAGCAGCTGCACGGCCTGGGTGTAGAGCTGGGTGCGATCGCCGACCGCCAGCGCGGCTTCGAAGGTCTGATCAGTCAGGTCCTCGAGCACCATCATTCCCGCGGGTTCGTCGAACCGAAGAATGCGCGGCACCCGCACCCCGAGCTTGGTGAGGTAGCGGTGCACGTTGACGAAGGGCAGCTCGGTGGGCGCGGGGCCCTTGCTCACCTCTTCGCTCTTCTTGATCGAGTCGATGGGCATCACCATCAGCACCCACGACTCGGGCGCGGTGCCGACGCGGTAATACGAGCGATTCGAAGCATCGCCCTTGAGCTTGAGAACGGGAGCGCCCGCGACGGAACGGCCCGTGGCCTGCTCCACCTGGGTCCGGAGCTGAGAGTCGAGATCCATGGGCCCTTCTTACGGCCGGTCGCGCTTGAGCGGGAGCAGATCGAACGGAATGGCGATCAACGTGGCGAATCGGTGCACCTTCTCAGGGACTTTTGACAGTGAGGCGTCGGTGAAGCCGTGCGTGGTGGCGACCACGATGATGGGCTCGTTCTTGTCGTTGTGCCCAGGTCCGATGCGCAGAATCCCGCGGACGCCGAAACACTGCGCGATGCACGCTTCGACGGCGGCGGCGTGTTCGGGATCTTCCTGGTCTTCGCTGTGCCCGTCCTTGAGGGCGTCTTCCACGAAGAGCACGCCCTTTTCCCGGGCCTCTTTGAGCAGGGCGAAGGCGTCAGGAGGGCGCTCGTTGGTCGCGCTTTGACCGGAAAGCAGCTGGCCCACCTGACCCACCGC
>JAYVNA010000114.1:0-20119 GCA_043758715.1 Archangium sp. | reverse complement strand
GGGCCGTAATGCTCACGACGGGGGCGCGGTTGGTGCCCGGGACCACCACGGTGATCGAGATGCTGGCCAGGCCCACGTTGCCGGCGCGGTCCGTCGCGCTGAGCACGATGCGGTGCGTGCCGAGGGCCGCGTTGCCGAAGGTGACCTGGGCGCCGGAGCCGAGGTTGCCCGCGCGGTCCGAGGTCCACCCGAGCGCTGAGCCCGGCAGCGGGCCGTCTTGCGTGTCGATGGCCGTGCCCTGGAGCACGATCGCCTGGCCTTGATCGAAGACCGTGCCGTTGACCGGTGAGGTGATGGTGACCACCGGAGCGGTCTCACCGCCATCGGGCAACCCGCCGTCCATCATCGTCGTGCCGCCGTCGGTCGAGCTGCCCGTGACCACGGTGACGCTGATCTGCGCGCTGCCCGTCTGCCCCTGGCTGTCCACCGCCTGCAGCGTGAGCCGGTGGGGCCCATTGGACAGGCGCACCGAGGCCAGCGCGCCCTGCGCCAGCACGCCGTCCCGATCCGACGACCAGGTGATGTTCCCCGGGGGAATCGCCTCGTCGGGATCGCGCACGTCACCCGACACGGCGTGCGGCCCGTTGCCGACCAACTGCGCGCCGTCGAAGGGCGTGACGATTTGCACGGTGGGCGCCGTGGCACCACCACATTGGCACCCGGCCGCCAGGCCGAGCGTCAGGAAGAGGAGCGTCGCGCGCATCGGCCGCTCACTGGAACATGATGCGATTGCCGGCCTGGTAGCAGATGGACACTGTCGAGCTGCCCGACTGCACGGCCATCGCCGCGACCACGCCGCTGCTCGAGCCCAGCTGCGAGTACGTCCAGAAGCCGTTCGCGTTCGGCGTCACCAACTCGAGGCTGCTGCCGTGCTGGTGCAGCACCACCGGCTTGCCCTGCGCCCACACGATGTCACCGGCGCCCGACGTGGTGGTCGACTCGATGATCGAAGCCGTCATCGTCGTGGCGGTGAAGGTGTTGAGCGCCGCATCGATGATCGTATCGGGACCGCGCCACAGCGCCCGCGTCGGGCTCGCCAACGCAGCCGCGGCGTACCCGGAAGAGAACAGGTACGTCGAGGGGGCGACCGCGGCGGTCGTCCCATTCCACGACAGGAAGAAGGAGCTGCTGTTGCCGTAGATGGGCACGACGAAGCGCCCCTGGCCATCGAACACGGCCTCGCCCCCCATGTAGTAGCTCGTGGTGGTCGACAGCCCCGTGCTGGGGAAGGCGACCGTCTGGGCCCACGTGTTCGGGCCGGTGCGTGAGGCGACCACCGGTCGGTAGTAGCCGTTGCTGTACGAGGTGTAGCCGACGAGGGGGCTTCCGCTGGTGCCCAGCACGAGCGTCGGGAGCTGGACGTACAGCGGAAACGCCGTCGAGTCGACCCGCTCGCGCAGCCACATGCCGCCCGACTTCGTCGCATAGAAGACCTGGTTGTTGCGCAGGTAGACGATGTGCGGCGTGCCATCGGAGGCCAGTTTCATCTGCACGAAGGGCGAGACGTCGCCGCCGGTGTTGAAGCCGAGCGCGTCGACGACCTCCAGGGTCCATGCCGTGCCGTTCCACCGGCCGTAGCTGAGCGAGGGGTGCGTCTGGCTGGTGAAGGCGATCGCCACGTTGCTGGTCGTGCCCTCGTATTGAAGGTCGCAGCCGCCGCCGGAGACCTCGAGCGAGCCCCCGTCGAGGATCGGCATGGGCGTGGCGAGCAGGGCCTCCTGGGCGCTCAGCGTGGTGTGGCGCTGAAGCGAGAGCTGCCAGGTCTTCGTGCCTGAGGTGCCGTCACGGTGCACCACGCTCGCGATCAGCTCGGCCGTCGCCGCATCAGGGAGCGTCAAGCTCACGTCGTCTCCGCTGACGCGCAGCGCCCCGGCGGAGGCGGACCACGAGACGCGCTCGACCACCGCGCGGTCGAGGTGCACCCGGAACTGTTCGACGGTGCCCGGCAGGAAGGGCCCCGTGCGCTCGAGGCGCTGGAGCCCGTCCACCCCACGGGCGTCACCGCTGCCCTCCATCAGGCCGGCAGGCAGGTTCGAGGGCGCAGGGCAGGCGAGCCAGAGCAGGCACGAGACGGGGATGAGCAGGCGGATCATGGGGGTCCCTGAGAAGAGAAGTCCGCGGATTGACCCACGGCCCTCATTCGCTGTGCAAATCAAATTGCCTCATCCGAGGGCGAGCTCGCGCTGGGGGTTGAGCAGGGCGCGAAGGTCGTCGAGCCAACTGCCGTCTTCGAAGTTGGCAGACGTGACGGTCACGCAGCGCCAATTGAGAACCTGCAGGCGGCTTCGTTGGCGGGCGTCGCGGTCGAAGCGTTCGCGCTGAGAGTGCCATTGGTAGCTATCAACGTGCAGCCCCACTCGAAGCTGGGCCCAGGCGAAGTCGAGACGCATGACGAAGGTGCCATCGAGTTCGAACACCTCGAACTGCACGTCGGTCGGCGTGAGGCCGTGTTGGTGCAACTTGCGCAGCACCTTCACCTCGAGCGGGGAATCGGTCGGGATGCCCGACCGAATCTTCATCAGGGCGATCAGCTTCGCGAGCCCGGGCGTACCCCCCGTCTTGAGCTGCCGGAGGTAGCTCTCGAGCCACTCGCCTGCGTACTTGTATCGGCGCCGCGCGGAATCAAGAGCGATCTCGAGCGCGTCTTCGCCGAGCACCTCGGCGAGGTCGACGAGGGTTCGTTGGACCGTCGTGATCGGCCAGCGGACCTTCGCCCACACAAAGGGCACACCACCTCTGGGGCGATGGAACCTGACGCCTTCGAGATGGGTCTTGGGAGCCCACGCCGCCGAAATGTCGAACGTCTTCGGAGGCATGAAGCCGTCAAGCCCGTGAAGCCATGCTGCCGACCCGTGCGAAAGAACGCCTCCTTCGCCGATGACGAGCAAGCCTTCCTGGGCCGTCCGTTCCCAGCCTGGAGGAGCACCTCGGAGCCGGAAGACGCGCTGGTGAACCCGCTCGAGTTCCCCCGTCTTCACCTTCCAGGCAATCGTCGAGCGCGCCAGCCCAGCGTCGGACAATTGCTTGTGCGAGACGACACCGAATTGCTGCCTCGCGCACCCATCGACCTGCTTCATCCCCTCCATCCGCCAGCCCCCTTTCGGAAAGGGCTTTTCGCATGCGGGTCTGACATTGAACCGCAACGGCCTTGGGGAAGGCGGTGAGAAGGCTGTCGGGCTGGGCGCTCGAATCGTGCAGGCGTCTCGGCGCGGCCTTCTTGTGACGCATTGACTCGTGCTTCGACCCGTTCACGTTCGGCCTGAACCCGCTCCGTACAACGGGTTGTACGCTGCGGGTTCGAGCGGCCCACTTCGTCCCGTGAACGTCCTTCTCGCGGGCCGAGGGCCTCTGCGAAGGGGGCAACGCGGCGAATCCTGAAACCCCACGCCCCCCAGGGCCTTTCGCCGCTCACCCCACCTCAGGTTTTTCTTCGCGCCGGGCGTAAGCTGCGCGGGTGCGTGACGGGGGCGTCCTCAAACTGATCTCACTGCTGTGGCTGGCGGGCTGTGGGCCCGCGCCATTTCACTATCGGCTCCACGAGCACGCCCGCGGGCCCGAAGTCGTCTTCGCCCGCACGGCGGTTCGGCTCGAGCTCTTCGTCACCACGCCCGGTGAAAACGCGCGTGACACCTCGAACCCGTCGACGCTGCGCTGCTCGGTCACGGCCCCGTCGGGCACCTCGGTGGAGTGTGTGGCCACCCCGTGGGTTCGCCCGAATCTCGACGAAGACAACGGCACCGCGAAGCTGTCGTTCACGCCGAGCGAGGCGGGCTGGCACGAGGTGAAGGCCACGGTGGCCGAGGGTGGCGAGTTCAGCTGGCGCCTCTACGCGCTGGAGAAACGGGGCGAAGTCATCACGACGCTCGACCGGCGCTGTGGCTGGCTCGACCGCTTCGCGGACGGGGCGTGGTTGTGTGACGGCGTGTTTCTGCGCGAAGGCGAGCTCGCACAACCGTTGAGCGCTGAGCTCACGGCGATCAGCGGCGACTTCGTGTGGACCTTTGGCGGTGGGCGGCTGGCACGGCTCCGAGAGCCGCTCGCGGGTCAATCGTTCACCCTCCCCGGTCAGACATTCGACACGGGGTTGAGCACCCTCATCGCCCTGCTCGCCACGCCCGACGACGTGCTCCTCGTTCACCACCAGGGCGTGCTTCGGATCGCGCTCGACGGGACTGGCGCACTCGCGCAGACCGCCACGCTCTCGACGAGCTTCGCCGATCAATCGGTCGCGCGACGTCTGGGTGACGTGCTGCTGGTCGGCTCGACGCTGGTGCCCTTCGTGGTCGGCGCTGATCCGGCGGCACCACCCGACGTTCAAAGCGAGGTGTGTACCTTCACCATCACCCACTCCGAGTTCTCGCCGGTCGCGTGTCGACGATATCCAGGCCAGGTGAGGGGCGAGGTGGAAGGCGGCGTGCTGCTCGGCTCAGCGGCAAAGCTTCGGGCCGTGAGCGTCGTCCTGAATGAAGGTGTCGAGCTCGCGCTTCCGACTCCGCTCGCGGCCGTGCCTTTCACCGCGCGGGGTCTCGCGATGCTGCCCACGAGCGTCATTCCGCGGTTGCGCGAGGGCACGCTGCGACTGGAGTCATGGGCGGGCGCGACCGCGGCCAGCGAGCAGTTCGTGTGGAGCGCGCAGGCGATGACCTCGGTGATGAACCGTCAGTAAATCAGCCTTCAGAACACGTACATCGCGCCGAGCACCGCGCCGAACACCACGTGCGCGACCATCGTGGCCAGCGGAGTCCCCACCCCGTAATTGCGCGCCAGAAATCCGGGCGGCTCCAACTGCTGCACCACCGTCGGCCCGTGCCGCTCGCTGGCCATGCGCGGGTGAATGCCGGGTAGGCTCGGAATGGTGACCAGCAACACGAAGGCCCCGTGGGTGGCGCCCAGCAGCGCGCCGAACCACCACGTCACGAGGTGGGTCACCTGAAACGCCATCACGTACACGAGCGAGAACACCCACCCATTGAGCATGTGCAGCGCGATTCCGTAGATCTTCGCGCGATCACGATCCGCGGTGAACACCGTCCCCAGCAGGTACGGAATGTTCATGCGGCTGAAGCCGAGCATCTGGCTGCCCGCCATGATCGACGTGAGCAACACCGTGCTGGCGCCGCCCCAGATGAACCAGCTTCCCCAGTTCACGAGTGCACTCCCGATTTCGGCGCTTCGTGCCTGCGTTGTTCGATCGCCAGCGCCGCCGAGATCAACCCCACGTGCGTGAACGCCTGGGGGACGTTGCCCAACCCTTCATAGGTCACCGGATCGATTTCCTCCGCGAGCACCCCGACGTCGTTCGCGCACTTCAGCAAGCTCTCGAACCACCGCTCTGCCTCTGCGAGCGTGCCGCCACCCCGGGCCAGATATTCCGCCGCCCAGAAGCTGCAGATGCCGAACGCGCCTTCCCCCACGGCCCTGCTGTCTTCACTTCGATACAGCAGGTGCGGTGCGGCCTCGAGGCGCTCGCGAATCTTTTTGAACGTCGAGCGAATGCGCGGCTCACCGGGTGGCTCGAAGCCGTACCACCCGAGCAACAACAAGCTCGCATCGACGGTGTCCCCGCCCTGCACGTGCGTGTACGTCTGCAGCGACGCGTTCCAGCTGTGTTCCTCGATGTCCTTGCGAATCGCGAGGCGGGTGCGTTCGAACTGGTCCCTGGGAATGCGCGGCAGCAGCCCGGCCTTCTCCAACTCCAGCAGGCGATCGAGCGCGGTCCAGCACAACAGCCTCGAGTGCGTGTGGGGCTGCGGGTTGATGCGCGGTTCCCAGATGCCTTGATCGGGCTGCCGCCAGTTCTTGCACGCGTATTCGCCGAACTGCCGCAGCATCTTGCGCGTCTCGCCGTCGAGGGTGCCCCCGCGGCGGCAGAACTGCGTCACCGCGTCGATCACCTCGCCGTAGGTATCGAGCTGCAGCTGCTCGGTAGCGGCGTTTCGAATGCGCACCGGCCTCGAGCCCCGGTGCCCGCGCAGGTGCGGCAGCAGCTCCTCACCGCGCGGCAGCTCGCCGAACACGTCGTACAGAATCGACAGCCGCGGGCGGGTGAGCCGGGTGCAGTGCAGCAGCCAGCTCACGAAGGCTTCTGCCTCGGCGGTGTACCCGACGTCGATCAACTCCGAGACGGTGAGCGAGGCGTCGCGCACCCAGCAGAACCGGTAATCCCAATTGAGCGGGCCTCCGACGCGTTCGGGCAACGAGGTGGTGGGCGCGGCGACGATGGCGCCCGAAGGCGCGTACGCGAGCAGCTTGAGAATCAGCAGGCTGCGCACCACCTCGGCCTTGTAGGGGCCCTCATAGGTGCAGCGGTTCGCCCATTCCCGCCACCACGCGGTGGTGCGCGCCAGGCCCTCTTCGCTCCAGGCGCCCAGCGGAGCGACCACCGCGGGCTCATACGAGTCGTAGCTGAGCGAGAACACCTTGCGCTGCCCCGCGTTCAACCGCACCTGGGCAAAGACCTCGTCTCCGCGCACCCGCAGCGGCACTTCGGCGCGCAGCGAATACAGGTGGTGCCGATGTTCGACCCGCACCCCGAGCGCGCCGGTGGCGTGAAAGCGCACCTGGGCCCGGGCGTAGTTGGGCCGTGGCTCGAAGCGCATGTCCACCTCCACGCTGCCCTGCACGCACTCCACGATGCGCAGCAGCTCGTGCTCGGCGAACATCACCTTTCGTTTCTGTTCTTCGGACGCGACCGACATGAAGTCAGTGACCTGCAGCACCCCGTCGCGCGAGGTGAACTCGGTGACGAGCACGTTGGTGTTCTCGAGATAGCGCCGGGACACCTGCGCGTAGCGGGTGGGAGCGATGCGCCAGAAGCCACCGCGCTCGGGGTCGAGAATGGCCCCGAAGATCGAGGGGCTGTCGAAGCGGGGCCAGCACAACCAGTCGATGGAACCCTCGCGGGAGACGAGGGCCGCCGAGCGGCTGTCACCCATCACCGCGTAGTCCGAAATGTGCGGTGCCATCGCCCACCCGCCTCAGTGTGGCGGCGCGGCCCGCCTCCCCAGAAGAGGAACCCCCGCCCACTCCCCAACGCTAACGAGCGATCCTGGCTCGCGCCGCCCCACCCTCTTGGCTAAGGAGCCCCGCATGGGACGAATCTTCGAGACCCGCAAGCACACGATGTTCGCCCGCTGGAACAAGATGGCGAAGGCGTTTACCCGTGTGTCGAAAGACATCACGATCGCCGTGAAGGCGGGCGGCACCGACCCGCACACCAACCCGGCGCTGCGCCGCGCGATTCAGAACGGCCGCGCCGCGAACATGCCGCGTGAAAAGCTGGATCAGGCGATCAAGCGGGCCGCGGGCGAGGACCAGAAGGACTACGAGATTCACGTCTACGAGGGCTACGCGCCGCACGGGGTTCCGGTGATCGTCGAGACCGCGACCGACAACGTGGTGCGCACGGTCGCCAACGTGCGCGTCGGTTTCAAGAACTGGGGCGGGAACATGGGCGCGGCGGGCAGCGTGTCGTTCATGTTCAAGAAGATGGGCGTGTTCCGCCTCGACCCCACGGGCATCGATCAAGAGTCGCTCGAGCTCGACCTGATCGATCACGGCCTGCAAGAACTCGGTGAAGGCGTCGGCGAGAAGGGTGAGAAGCAGGTGATCATCCGCTGCGAGTTCCACGACTTCGGAAAGCTGCAGGCGGCCATCGAAGCCCGCAAGCTCAACGTAATGTCCGCCGAGGCGGAGTACGTGGCGCAGACGCCCATCGAGCTGACCGAAGAGCAGGCCACCGAAGTGCTCAAGATGATCGACGAGCTCGAGCAGGACGACGACGTTCAGCACGTCTTTCACGCCCTCGCCTGATGACCACCCTGCTCGACCTCATCGGCAACACGCCGCTGGTGCAGGTGACCCGGCTCGACACCGGACCCTGTGAGCTGTTCCTCAAGCTCGAGAGCCAGAACCCCGGCGGGTCGATCAAAGATCGCATCGGCCGCTCGATGATCCAGGCGGCGGAAGAAGCGGGCCTGGTCGGGCCCAAGCAGCCCCGATTGATCGAAGCGACGGCGGGCAACACGGGCCTGGGCCTCGCGCTGGTCGCCTCGCTCAAGGGCTACCAGCTGACCCTCGTCATCCCGGACAAGATGAGCCAGGAGAAAGTGACGCACCTGCGCGCGCTGGGCGCGAAGGTGGTGATGACCCGCTCCGACGTCGAGAAGGGCCACCCCGCGTATTACCAGGACCTCGCGCAGGCCATCGCCACCCAGACCGGCGCGTTCTACGTGAACCAGTTCGAGAACCCGGCGAACCCGCGCGCGCACGAACGCACCACCGGGCCCGAGTTGGTGGCCCAGCTGGGCGGCAACCTCGACGCGATGATCTGCGGCGTCGGCAGCGGAGGCACCCTCACCGGCCTCTCCCGTCACTTCGCCACCGCGATGCCCCAGTGCGAGATGGTGCTGGCAGACCCGAAAGGTTCCGCGCTCGCGCACTACGTGCAGACGGGAACGCTGGGGCCGGTCGGCAGCTGGCTGGTGGAAGGCATCGGCGAAGACTTCCTGCCGCCCATCGTCGATCTGTCGCGGGTGAAGAAGGCGTACACCATCGACGACGCCGAGAGCCTCGCGACCACCCGGGAGCTGCTGGCCAGGGAAGGCATTCTCGCGGGCACCTCGTCAGGCACGTTGATCGCCGCGGCGCTGCGGTACTGCCGCGAGCAGACCAGCCCCAGGCGGGTGTGCACGTTCGTCTGTGACTCGGGCAACAAGTACCTCTCGAAGGTCTTCAACGATTTTGGGATGGCGGATCACGGCTTCCTGGTGCGCCCGAAGAGCGGAGACCTGCGCGAGCTGATGTCGCGGCGCTTCGAAGAAGGCTCGGTGATCACCGTGGCTCCGGCTGATTCGTTGCTGACCGCCCTCAATCGCATGCGGCTCTACGACATCTCGCAATTGCCGGTGCTCGAGGGCGCGAAGGTGGTCGGCATGCTCGATGAGTCTGATGTCTTGCTGGCGAGCATCGGAGACCAGGCGAAGCTGAAGCAGCCGGTGTCCACGGTGATGTCGACCCGGCTCGAAACGGTCGACGTGAAGACCGAGCCGCGGGCGCTGCTTCCCCTGTTCGACCGGGGGCTGGTGCCGTTGGTGTTCGAGGGAAGTACGTTCCTCGGGCTCATCACCCGTATGGATCTGCTCACTCACCTTCGTCGTCAGCTGCCGTGATCCGGGTCGCTCCACCTCGGCCAGACGTCCTCTGCGCTCCCGGCTGTCTCGCGCAGCGTTCCGCTGCTGACGGTTCCGCTCTTTGATGACGCCGGCCGCGCGCCGCGGAATTTCTTCCGGGCTCACCACGCTGGGGTTGTTGCTGCTCGCGCTCGCGCCTTCGCGGTTGGCGGTGGCGATGCGCGTGCGGGGCGGCACGTTCTTCGAGCGGGTGACCCGTGCGCTGGCCGGTACCACGCTCGATCTCTGGGCAGTGTTGGTACCGCTGGTGGGCGTGCTCGTGCTCATCGTGCTCTTCACCGCCCTGGTGCCGCGGCGACGCACGCTCTGGCAGCACCTCGGCGCGCCCCTCTTCATCTTGCCGTGGTGCTTCGTGCTCTACGTGCTCACGGTGCTGCAGCAGGAAGTGAAGGCCGAGCGGGGCGCCTTCTCGACCATGCAGGAGATCGCCGCGGGCGCGGTGCAGACCTCGTTCGTCGAGGGCACGCTGGGCTTCTTCCGCTACGAGCGCATCTGGATTCCCGCGGTCCTCTGCGGAGGCGCGGCGCTGACCCTGCTCGCGCTGCGTTTTCGAAAACGCCACGAAGACGAGCTGCCCTGGCGGGGTTGGGCGGGCGGGTTCGTGAGCGTGTTGGGCGCGAGCCTGCTGCTGGTGCCCGGAATGGTGACCGCGCAGGCCCTGCTCTCGTCCCGTCTCAGCCGCGCCGGACTCGGAGATCCACTCACCAGCGTGATCGAGACCACGATGGATCTGGTCGAGCACCGGGTCTCCCTCAAGCCGAGCGAGTTGTTGATGCAACTCGAGGTCACTCCGGGAGAAGCCGAGGTGGGCGCCGCGCGCATGGGTTGGCCACCGCGCAAGGACACCCTGCCCTGTTACCCGCACCCACGCGGACGGCCGCTCGATCGCGAAGGTGAACCTGCGCCCTCTGGCGCCGCGTTGCTGAGCGCCCTCGAGAAAGTCTCCGCGCAGCTCTTCGACCCGGCCGACGGCCCGGTGGCGATCTTTCAGTTCTCGCTCGAGAGTTTCCGCGCCGATGATCTGCACGCGCTCCACCCCGCGGCGCCGCGTTCGCTGCACCCTTTCGTGAACGGTCTCTACGAAGGAGCCCAGGGCGTGCTCGGAAGCCGCAGCACGTTCCAGGCCGGGGTGCGCAGTGCTCAGGGACTGGCGGCGATGACGTGTGGAGTGGGAACGCTGCCCTACAACCTGAGCATCATTCGCGACCTCGACGCGTTTCCGCTGCGGTGCGCGCCGGATCTCCTCGCGGAGTCGGGCTTTCACGGCACCTTCTTCTACGGCTCCGACGCGACCTACGACGAGATGGCGCGGTTCCTTGGAACGCACGGGGTCAAAGAAGTCGTCTCTCAAGACGAGCTCCCCGAGGGGCTGCCGAAGGGCGCGTGGTCGGGGCTCACCGACTTCACCATCTTCGACGAAGCCGCGAAGCGGGTGGCCCGTGGGCTTCAGACGAGCTCGCAATACGCGCTGGTGATGTCGCTCTCGAATCACTCGCCGTACACGCCGCCTGAAGATCTCCCCACCTCGGTGCTCACGCGCATGGAGCAGTCGCTCAAGGAAGTGCCCAACCGCGCGTCCGTCGACGATCGACGAAGGCTGCTCACGCACTCGTACACCGACGCCGCGCTCGAGCGATTCTTTGGGCAACTCGACACGCTGGGCATTTCGTCGCGATCGATCGTGCTGCTGATGGCTGATCACTCCACCGGTGAGGACTACGTCTGGGGTGATGATTCAGTCGCGCATGAGACCGACTCCGCGAAGGCGCAGGTACCCTTCCTGATCGTCATTCCCCCCGCGTTCCTCGCGCGCGCGAAAGATCGTCCCGCCCTCGACGCCGCGCTCGCCGAGGCTCGACAACTGCTGAACGCGACGCCGATCTCGCAGAACGATGTTCCGGCGCTGTTGCTCGCGTTGCTGAGGTTCCAGCCAGGGCTGCACGCGCTCCCTCCCGCTTCGCGCTGGCACACGCTGGGTGGCCAGGTGACGAGCCCGTGGTTTCAGCCCGGAGGAGAACCTGAGTCCTTCCTGCTCGGCATCAACGGCGTCGACGAACTCTACGTGCTCGATCGCCAGGGCGTGCGCGTGGGGGCTTACGAAGACGCGGTGTTTCTGCGCACCCGAAGTGATCGTGCGCAGGTCACGCCCCGGCTCATTCCGGTGGCGGCGACGCTGGTGGACACGTCGCGCTCGCCGAAGTCCTGCCCTCCATGAACTGGGCCCCCCGGGTCAGGAAGCGCTGCACGTAGTCGACCCGCTCGCTGCCCAGCATGCGGTCCCACACCCGAAACATCAGCCCGTAGTTTCCCGTCACCTGCGCGTGATGCTGATTGTGGAAGGTCGACGAGGTGAACCACGAGAACGGTGGAATTCTCACGAACCAGCGCGGCATCAGCTCGTAGCCGAGGTGGGCGTTCACGTTATTGAGCAAGCCGATGAACTGCATCGCGCCCAGCAACGGCAGCGGAATGGGGAACAGCAGCACCACGGGAATGACCCACGCGGTCAGCAGAATGCCCTCGAGCGGATGAAACGAGTACACGCTGAACGGGTTCACGTCGATCGAGCGGTGATGCACCGAGTGCACGTGTTTGAAGAGCCACGGTGAATGCAGCAGCCGGTGCGTCGCGTAGAACCAGGCGTCGTTGAGCACCAGCAAGACGACGAAGAGCGCGGCGAGTTCCCAGGGCGCCCAGCCTTCCACGGTCGCTTGAACGCGCGAGCCACCCGCGATGAGCAAGGGAATCGCCGAGCTGAACAGCATCGTCAAAAGCGCGTTGCGCACCTCGCGGCCGATCTGTGCCCGATCGAGCTTCCCGGGGTTCTGAATGCGACGGCTGGCGAAGACCCGCGCGCCCCACTTCCAGAAGACGAGATACGTGAAGCCGACCAGCGCGAAGTAGCCGGCGATCGGTGTGAGCATCGATGCGGGGTTCATCAGAGATCTCCATCCATTCGCGACATTGCAACTCCGAGTTGCACACTAGGCGCGACTCGAAAGAGATCGCAACTCCGGGTTGCTTTTGTCAAGATGCTGCTCGTGGCCAGAAAAGTGACCCAACCCCGTGGTGAGCCCGTCATCCGGCGGATCTTCGACGTGACGATCGCGGAACTCGCCCGGGTGGGACTGGGTCAGTTTTCGGTGCCTGAGGTGGCGCGGAAGGCGGGCGTGAACAAGACGAGCGTCTACCGCCGCTGGCCGACCAAGGAGGCGCTGGTGAAGGCCGCGCTCGATTCGTCGATGGAGCACGCCCGCGACGTGCCTGACACCGGGTCCTTCCGCGGAGACCTCAGCGCGCTCGTCGGCCGGGTGGTCGAGTTCGTCGAGTCACCTCGGGGCGGAGCGCTGCTGCGCACCTTGTTCGTCGACGGTCAGAGCCGGGCGCTGCGCACGCTCTCCACCTCGGCCTGGGCGGAAGCCGCGGGCGATTCACCGGCGGTCATCATCACGCGCGCGATCAAGCGGGGCGAGCTGAAGCCGACAGCAGACGTCGAGCTGATGCTCTTCACCGCCGCGGGCGCGGTGATTCATCGCCTGTTCGTCGAGCGCGCCGAGGCTGATGAAGCGTGGGTCGATCGGCTGCTCGCGTTGCTCCTGGGGGGCGTGGGGGTTCGCCCTGCCCGCCCGGCTCGCAGACGCTGAACGCCGGAAGGTGGGGCTGCGCCCTGAATTGAAGCCCGGCCTCAGTCCAGGCCGGCGTCCCTGGCGACCACCCGCGCCGCGCGATCGATGGCGCGGTCCACGTCCTTGCAGTCGGTGATTTTCCATTCAGCCCGCGCCTTCGCGAGCAGCCTTTCGACCTCGGCAGGCGGCGTCTTCTCCTGTTCCAGCAGCTTGCGAACGAGCGCCAGCTGCGCCTCGAGTTGCACTCCGCGCGCGCACTCGAGCGTGTCTTTGTCGAAGCGTGCACACTGGGCCACCCAGGCGCGGCCGAGGCGTTCCTTGCCGTCAGGCATAGCGGGGAATGGCGGTTTGCCCTTCAAGTCCTTCGCGTCGAGCGCCTTCCACACCGTGGGCCAGAGCTGCTCACAGGTCGGGGGCTGGGCTGTGAGGACGACCGCGAGGAGGAGGACCATGAAGTGCTTCTACACGCGGTGGTATGAGCCCCACCATGAGCCGATACGACTTCGCCTGCGCGGCGGTGGGGGTGATTGAGGGCGTGGCCGACGTGGTGCTGACCGCGACGGGCAAGGGCCAGCGCATGGGCCCCGAGTACTGGGCGCAGCTGCCGGTGCTCTTCGAACAACTCGACGCCGATGAAGAGGTGCGGGTGGTGCTGTTGCGCACGGCCGCTCCGAACTTCAGCTACGGGCTCGATCTCGCGGCGATGAGCGGCGAGCTGGCAGAACTCACCGACCCCGGCGCGCACGCCACGGTGCGCACCCGCTTTTTGCAGACCGTGAAGAAGATGCAGCGCACGCACAACGCGGTGGCCGCCTGCCGCAAGCCGGTGATCGCCGCGGTGCAGGGCTGGTGCATCGGCGGCGGCGTCGATCTGATCACCGCCTGCGACCTTCGCCTCGCCGCGCAGAACGCGAAGTTTTGCGTGCGCGAAGTGAAGCTCGCCATCGTCCCCGACGTGGGCACGCTCGCACGTCTGCCGGCGATCATCGGCCAGGGCGCGACCCGCGAGCTCGCGTTGACCGGAGACGACTTCGACGCCGCCCGCGCGTTGAAGCTGGGCCTCGTGAGTGAAGTCTTCGACAGCGCCGACGCGCTGCTCGCCGGCGCCCGCGCCATTGCGAATCGCATCGCGAAGAACCCGCCGCTGACCGTGCAGGGCATCAAGCAGGTGCTCAACTTCAGCAGCGAGCGTGACGCGGCGCTGAGCCTCGACGCGGTGGCGTTGTGGAACTCGGCGTTCTTCCCCAGCGAAGACCTCCAGGAGGCCATCGGCGCGTTCATGGAAAAGCGCGAGCCGGTGTTCAAGGGCCGATGATGAAGCGCGCGCTCCTGCTGGTGGGGTTGTTGGCAGCGTGCGGTCCCGCCCCGGTGATGAACGATGCGGGTGAGATCATCGAGCCAGACGCCGGGTCACCTGACGGTGGAGTCAGTGATTCTGGAATTTCCGACGCCGGCGAACAAGACTCGGGAACTCCCGACGCGGGCCTGCCTGATGCGGGAATGCCGGACGCTGGCCCGTCGACCGACGCCGGCGTGCTCTGCACCGCGGGCGGTATTCCCGGCACCTGCATGGACGTGGCGCGCTGCACCGGCACCCGCATGCCCACGGCCGGCCTGTGTCCGGGCTCGAGCGCGGTGCAGTGCTGCACGCCCCGCTACACCAACAGCTGCGACCCCAACGTCGACCCGGTGCCGAACGCAGGGCTCGTCTCCTCCCCGGGAGACGGCGGCTGCCTCCCGGGCATGGTGCGGGTGACCACGTTCTGTGTCGACCAGTACGAAGCCTCCATTCTCGAGGTGCTCGACGGCGGTGCGACCCGCCCCTGGTCTCCCTATTGGAACCCCGGCACCCGGGTGTTGCGGGCGCAGTCGGGCCCGGGCGCTGTGCCGCAGGGCTACGTGACGCAGCTCCAGGCGGCGGCGGCCTGCTCCGGCGCGGGCAAGCGGCTGTGCACCGACGCGGAGTGGCTGCGGGCCTGCCGCGGCTCGGCCAACACCACCTACCCCTACGGCAACACCCGCATGGCCGGCGTCTGCAACGACGCGCGCAGCACGCACCCGGCGATCGAGCTCTACGGAACCACCGCGAGCTGGATCTACAGCCACATCGACAGCCCGTGCCTCAACCAGCTGCAGCCTGGCCTCGATCGCACCGGCGCCAACGCAGGCTGCGTCACCGAAGACGGCCTGTTCGACATGATGGGCAATCTGCACGAGTGGACGGCAGACCCGAACGGCACCTTCCGCGGTGGTTTTTACGTGGACACGGTGCTCAACGGGAACGGCTGTCTCTACGTGACCACCGCGCACGACGTCACGCACTGGGACTACTCGACCGGCTTCCGTTGCTGCGCCGACTGAGGAGAACGAAACATGATCAGCCTCGACGAATGGGAACGCGGCGGCACCTTCACCACCCTGCAGGGCCACCGCATTTTCTGCCGCGAGGGCGGTGAGAAAGGCGCGCCCGCGCTGGTGCTCATTCACGGCTTCCCCACTGCCTCGTGGGACTTCGAGGCGCTCTGGGCGCCGCTGTGCGCGCGCTTTCACGTCATCACCCTCGACATGCTCGGCTTCGGGTTCTCCGACAAACCCGACGCGCCGTACTCGATTCTGCGCCAGGCCGATCTCTTCGAGGCGCGCCTGGCCGAGCTGGGCGTCACCGACTTCCACCTGCTCGCCCACGACTACGGGGACACCGTGGCGCAGGAGCTGCTCGCGCGGGGCACCCCGAAGTCCGTCTGCTTCCTCAACGGGGGCCTCTTCCCCGAGTCGCATCGGCCCTTGCTGGTGCAGAAGCTGCTGCTCTCCCCAATGGGGAGGTTCGTGGCAAGGCTCACCAGCCGTGCGCGCTTCGAACAGAATTTGCGCCGCATCTTCTCGGCGAAGCACCCGCCCTCGCCTGAGCTGCTCGACGGCTATTGGGCGCTGCTCCTGCGCGGGGGGCCACAGGTGATGGCGCGGCTCATTCACTACATGCCCGAGCGCGTGCAGCACCGCGAGCGGTGGGTCGGGGGGCTGATGCAGGCGAAGGTGCCGCTCAAGCTCATCGACGGCGCCGACGATCCCGTCTCAGGGAGGCACCTGGCAGCGCGCTATCGGGAGCTCGTGCCTTCGGCAGACGTGACGCTGCTCGAAGGCGTGGGGCATTACCCGCAGGTCGAGGCGCCGGAGCCTGTGCTCGACGCCTACCTGCGGTTTCGGTCGATCAAATAACGCTCCGGCGAACGGAGCGGGTCAGCTCAGGCGCTGCGCTTCTTGGCGGCGCGCATCGCGGCGTCGTACGCCGTCATGCCCGCGCCATCAGACGACCAGGCATCGGCGGCAAAGCCACCATCACGCCAGTCGCCCAACTTCACCCAGCCACCCAGCTTGCCGGGGTACCAACCGGACACTGCGGCGACCTTGTTCGAGGTGGCCACGTCGGCCCAGGTCAGCAGCTGACCCGATTCCGAGTGCATCAGCTCGATGGGCTGCATCTCACCCTCGAGGCTGAGCGTCTTCATCGACACCACGCCATCGGCGGTGTGCGGAATGATCACGAGACCAGGAGTCTGGTGCCCCACCCGATTGACCTCGGGGGTGGGGAGTGGTGCGGACGTCGAATCGCTGTGCGTCTGAGGCTGGGGGTCAGTCATGTGATGCACACTCCGTTACGGGCTCTGCGAGCGCGGGTCAAGCCACCCCGCCTGGCTGGTTCCTTCGACGCCGAAACCACATCAACACCGGGAAAAGCAAGAACGGCGCCGCCGAGGAGCACCCACAGCCCTGCACAGGGGCTCCCAGGGTCTCCTGGGCGGCCGCCACGGTCACCGGATCCAGCGGCGGGGGGCCGGCATCGACCACCGGGGGCGGGCAGGAGGCGGCCGGTTCGAAGGAGAACGAAAGGTCGTAGAGCTGCCGGTCGCGCTGGCTGGTGTTTCCCAGGGCCAGGAAGAGGTCGCCGCCGCAGGGCACGTCGACCAGCACCTTGCCCGTCATCACCTGGGCGGCCACGGTGGGCACCACGCTCTTCTTGGCGTCGTTGATGAGGTCAGCGCCCCGCCTGACGAAAGTGATGGGATCGGTCGAGGCGAGCACCGAGAGCCGCGCCATCGTCGAGCCACCAAACGATTGGTACATCGAGGTGGCGGTCACGCTCTTCGCCCCGTTCGGCACGTGAATCTTGAACTGGTACGGCCCGGGGATGGGGTTGCCCTGGGTGACCTCGGCGAACACGCTGCCGGGAATCGCGTAGTACGGCCGCGGCGTGCTGAGGCTGTTGGTGATGTCGAGCACCTTGGAGCAGTTCGTCACCCCGCGGGCGTTAAAGGTGTCGACCAGCTTCTGCCGGGCGTCAGGCACGCCCGGGAAGGCGGCGGCGACCGTCGAGGTGATGATCTGCGCGGCGCTGCCGAAGTTCACGTTCGGGGGGAACGAGACGATCGCCGCGTAGAGCGCCGCGTCGAAGGTGTCGCCCTGGTCCGTGCCCAGAAAATACTGCGTGCGCGCCTGCCAGACCGCGCCGGTGAAGAAGAGGGAGTCCTGGTGCGATTCCCCCCACAGCGAATCAGGGCAGCGATCGGCGTTGTCGACGTCGCGAATCGAGGTGGTGGTGGGGTCGATGCGCGGGCCCACGTAGGCCCCGACGATCGGGTCTTTGCCGGTCATGGCGGCGATGAGATCGGCGATGCCTTCGTGCAGCGCTGACGACTCGTTGTTCGACGAGCGCGCGTCGATGGTGACGAACGTGCCCCAGTCGGCGGTCGAATGAATCACCCCGTGACCGAACTCGTGCCACAGCACCGGCCCGTCGTAGGCGAAGTCGACGCTCTGGCCCTGGTAGATGACCAGCGCGTCAGAGGCGAGCACCTGCGGGGGCAGCAGCACCTGGTCCATATTTTCGCGCGCCAGGAACATCGCGTTCTCGGTGCGGGCCAGGGTGTTGCTCACGTACACACCCTGCGCGTTGGGCATCGCGTTGCCGAAGTCGGCGTCGCTGACGTTGACCCAGACGGCGGGAAGATCAGGCCCCGCGCTGCGCAGGGTGAACGGCGAGAAGCCGCCATCGCGGGCGAGCGGCCCCACAGAGAGCGCGCGCACCGCCTCCCACGCCTTGCTCACGTGGAAAAACGCGTGCACCTCGGCGAACTCGTCGAAGTCGGCCGGCTGGTTGATGCTCGGGGTGAGGGTGCCGGGCGGGTCGACCGGCGCGTACACGTAGTTGCCTGAAGCGTGCACCGCGGGATCGTTGGTGGCGCGCTGGCGCTGGTCACAGATGGCCACGTCGAAGTCCACCACGCCCTGAAAGGTCTGCGTCTGGCCAGTGGCGCGCGCGGGACCGGCGTCGAGCTGGCAATTGAGCGTGGGGCAGCAGTTGAGCGCGCGAATGCGATCGCCGGTCAGATAGCCGCCGTCTTCCGGCAGGTGCTGCAGCACGGTGTCCACGGTGGCCGTGCGGCCCACTCCGCCCGAAAGGCCACCGGGGCTGCTGCCGTACACCTGGGCGTCACGGGCGGTGTGCACCCGGTTCTCCACGAAGAGCACCGCGCCCTCGATGGCGTCGATCGCCACGTGCCAGCTGTCGGACGCCTTGAGCGTGGGCACGAAGGTCAGAAAGCCCGCGTGCACCGAGCCATTCACCAGGAACGCCATCTTCTTGAAGCCGCCGTACGGCACCCCGTCACTGCGCAGCCAGGCGCCGTCGACTTTGTGGGTCGCCAGCTCGAGCGCTTTCGCTCCGGTGAGGTTCGGGGTGGTGAACACCGTCTGAAAGGGCCGCAGGCTCGAGGAGACCCGCACCACCCGCTGCTGCTCGTCGAAGGTGACGATCACCTTGCTGCCATTGAGCTCGAGGCCGTCGACCTGCTGCACCAGGTGCACCGAGCCCCCGAAGCGCGTCGAGAACATCTTGCTCACCACCAGGGTGGAGCGCGGGTCGAGGCCCAGCTCGGCGCGGCGCGACTGGGCGAAGGCGAGCGCGGCGGTTCCGGGGTTTCCCACCAGCGGCGGGGTCAGCACGCCGTCCTGGAAAGCGAGCGGGGCAGCAGGGAGCTGAACCAGGATTGCAGCGACGATCGGAAGCAACATGTGGGCTCGCCCTTAGGCGGTCTTCACCCGTGCGCGCAACCCCGCATGCCCGTGGTGAGGTGACCCGTAAGCGCGCCTTGACTTGCAGGGGTGCCGCTGAGATTCCCTGAGGTCATGAAGCTCTACAATTTCTGGCGGTCATCGGCGAGTTACCGCGTTCGACTCGCGCTCAGCTTCAAAGACCTCCCGTACGAGTACGTCGCGGTCAACCTCACCGCCGGCGAGCAGCACCAGGGCGCCCACCTCTCGCGTAACCCCTGGGGCGGCGTGCCGGTGCTGGAGCTCGAAGAGAACGGAAAGACCATTCTGCTGCCGCAGTCAGTCGCGATCGTCGAGTACCTCGAGGAGCGCTACCCGCACAAGCCGCTCTTCCCCAAGGGCCTCATCGAGCGCGCGCGGGTGCGGGCGATGGTCGAGCTGGTGAACTCGGGCATTCAGCCGCTGCACAACCTCCAGGTGCAGACCTACGTCAAAGAGACCACCAAAGGCGACCCGAAGGCCTGGTCAGAACACTGGATCGACAAGGGCCTCGACGCGCTCGAAGCGATGGCGAAGGACACCGCCGGGAAATATCTGTTCGGTGATTCGTTCACCTTCGCCGACGCCTGCCTGTTGCCGCAGTTGTTTGGCGCCCGCCGCTTCGCCACCGTCGACCCCGCGAAGCTGCCCACCCTCGTTCGGGTGGAAGCCGAGTGTATGAAGCAGGACTTCGTGCAGCAGGCCCGCCCGGAAAACCAGCCCGACGCCGTCACCCCCTGAAGGAGCCGCATGGAATCGCTCGGAATCATCAAAGTCGAATCGGTGCACTGGTACGTCCACGACATGGCGCGCACGCGCCGTTTCTACACGGAGCTGATGGACTTCTCCGAGCTGGGCGAGAGCTCGCCCGAGCTGACCCAGAAGGGCCGCCAGCACTCGGTGGTGTTCAACGCGAACGACGTCACGCTCATCTGTTCGGCGCCGGTGGGCGAAGGCGGCCGCGCGTGGCGCTGGCTGCGGAAACACCCCGAAGGCGTGGGCACGGTCAACTACCTGGTCAAAGACGTCGAGAAGACCTGGAAGCTGCTCGAGGCGCGCGGCGGCACCATCATCGATGATCAGCTGCAGCGCTTCACCGACGACAAGGGCGGCAAGCTGGCGTTCTTCTCGATCACCACGCCGTTCGGCAACACCACCTTCCGCTTCATTCAGCGCGACGGCTACGCGGCGCAGTACCCGGGCTACGTGGCGCAC
>JAYVNA010000113.1:0-2186 GCA_043758715.1 Archangium sp. | reverse complement strand
CCGCGCGCCCGGAGATCTGGTGAAAGTCTCGCACCGGGAGAACGACCGTCTTCTCGCCGTCGAACTTGCACAGCTGCGTGAAGAGCACCGTGCGAATGGGGACGTTCACGCCGACGCCCAGCGTATCGGTGCCGCTGATCACCTTGAGCTGACCTGACTGCGCCAGCCGCTCGACCAGGCGCCGATACTTCGGCAGCAACCCCGCGTGGTGAATGCCAATGCCATGAGCGAGGAAGCGCTTGAGCTCCTTGCCAAACGGAGTGTCGAACTTGAAGCCGCTCAGCGCTTCCTTGAGCTTCTGTTTCTCTTCCTTCGTGCTCACGTCGATCGACATGCAGTTCTGCGCCTGCTCGGCCGCGGAACGCTGGCTGAAGTTCACCAGGTAGATGGGCGCCTTGTTCTGCTCGAGCAGCTTGCCCACCGTCTCGTGGAGCGGCACCTCGACGTAGAGGTATTCCAGTGGCACCGGGCGCTGGGCCGAGCGCACCTCGATGACTTCCTTCTTCGTGATGTCCGTGAGCGAAGTGGCGATCGCGCTGGTGTCGCCGAGGGTGGCCGACATCAACAGGAACTGTGTCTCAGGCATCGAGATCAGTGGCACCTGCCACGCGACACCGCGATCCTTGTCGCCGTAGTAGTGGAACTCGTCCATCACCACGCAGTCGGCGAACTGCCGCTGCTCGCGAATGGCGAAGCTCGAGAGGATCTCCGCGGTGCAGCAGATGATCGGCGCGTCGCGGTTGATCGCCGCGTCGCCCGTCATCATGCCCACGTGCTCGGCGCCGAACGCGTCACACAGCGCGAAGAACTTCTCGTTCACCAGGGCCTTGATGGGGCAGGTGTAGAAGCTGCGTTTCCCCTCGGCCATCGCCATGAAGTGAAACGCGAGCGCGACGAGCGACTTGCCTGAGCCCGTCGGCGTCGCGAGCACCACGTGCTTGCCGCCCAGCAGCTCGAGCACCGCTTCTTCCTGCGCGGGGTAGAGCGAGAGACCGGTGGTGGTCACGTACTGAACGAAGCGATCGAGCACCGCGTCGGGGGTGAGTCGGGGCTCACCGGGTTTCGGGAGCAGGGCAGCGAGGGGTGCGGGACTCAAGGCGGCGCGAAGAGACCACGGCCACCGCTCGCGATGAAGCTGTTCCTACGGGGCACGAGGCCCGGCTCCCGGCTACACAGCCTGCATGGTCAATCATCAGGTCCGCCTCGCCGCCCGTCCCGTCGGTCTCCCGAAGCGCAGCGACTGGAACTTCACCGAAGAGCCCGTTCCCGAGCCTGTCGAGGGCGGCTTCGTGGTCAAGACCCTGATGCTCTCGCTCGACCCCGCGATGCGCGGGTGGATGAACGAAGGCAAGAGCTACATCCCTCCGGTGGGCCTGGGCGAGGTGATGCGCGCCGGCGGGGCGGGCGTGGTGGTCGCCAGCAAGAACCCCGACTTTCCCCTCGGCACTCACGTCAGCGCCGGGCTCGGCGTGCAGGAATACAAAGCGTTCTCCAGCGCCAAAGGCGTCGATCGCATCGACCTCTCAATGGCGCCCATGGAGAAGTGGCTCAACGCGCTCGGCATGCCGGGCATGACGGCGTACTTCGGCCTGCTCGACGTCGGGCAGCCGAAGCCGGGAGAGACGGTGGTGGTCTCGGGGGCCTCGGGCGCGGTGGGTCAGACCGTGGGCCAGGTCGCGAAGCTCAAGGGGTGCCGGGTGGTGGGCATCGCCGGTGGTCAGGCCAAGTGCGACTTCGTGGTCAAGGAGCTCGGCTTCGACGCCTGCATTGATTACCGGGCGGGCGACGTGCGCGAGGGCCTCAAGATGTCGTGTCCCACCGGCGTCGACGTCTACTTCGACAACGTGGGTGGCGAGATCCTCGACACGGTGCTGACGCGGATCAACAAGAAGGCGCGCATCGTGATCTGCGGCGCCATCTCTCAATACAACGCCACCACCGCAGTGAAGGGCCCCGCGAATTACCTCTCGCTGCTGGTCAACCGCGCCCGCATGGAAGGCATCGTGGTGTTCGACTACGCCGATCGCTACCCCGAGGGCGTCGCGCAGATCGGCCAGTGGATGAAAGAAGGAAAGCTGGTCTCGCGCGAGGACGTCGTCGATGGGCTCGAGCACTTCCCCGAGTCATTGCTCAAGCTCTTCAGCGGCGAAAACTTCGGCAAGCTGGTGCTGCGCGTCGCAGCGCAG
>JAYVNA010000112.1:0-2186 GCA_043758715.1 Archangium sp. | reverse complement strand
CCAGGCGGGTCTTCGCGCCCTGCAGCACGCGCTTGACCTTCACCATGTCGTTCACCGGGATGCCTTCGGTGATGCAGATGGCGAGCAGCAGATTCGCGTCGACCGCCTCGAGGATCGAGTCGGCCGCGAACGGAGGAGGAACGAAGATGACCGAGGTGTTGCAACCCGTCGCCTTCACCGCCTGCTCGACGGTGTCGAAGATCGGAATCTTGCCCTCGAACATCTGACCGCCCTTGCCCGGCGTGACGCCGGCGACGATCTGCGTGCCGTACTCGAGGCACTGCTTCGCGTGAAACGAACCGGCCGAGCCGGTGATGCCCTGCACGACGACTTTGGTGTCTTTGCCAACGAGGATGCTCATGGTGATTTCTCTCTCAGGCCTTGATGGAGGCGACGGCCTTTTCGGCCGCCTGGCGCAGGTTGTCCGCCGGCGTGATGGCAAGACCCGACTTCTTCAGGATCTCCTTGCCCAGCTCGACGTTGGTGCCCTCGAGCCGCACGATCAGCGGCACGCTGAGCTTCACTTCTTTCGCGGCTGCGATCACGCCCTCGGCGATGACGTCGCACTTCATGATGCCGCCGAAGATGTTCACCAGCACCGCCTTGACCGCGGGGTCGGCGAGGATCAGTTTGAAGGCCGCCGTCACCTTCTCCTTGGTGGCGCCACCGCCGACGTCGAGGAAGTTCGCCGGCTGGCCGCCGACGAGCTTGATGGTGTCCATGGTGGCCATGGCCAGACCGGCGCCGTTCACCATGCAGCCGATGTTGCCCTCGAGGGCGATGTACGCGAGGTCGAATTCCTTGGCCTGCGCCTCGAGCGGATCTTCTTCCGCGATGTCGCGCATCTCGACCACGGCCTTCTGACGGAAGAGCGCGTTGTCATCGAAGGTCATCTTCGAGTCGAGGGCGACGATGTCGCCGTTCTTGAGCTTCACCAGCGGGTTGATCTCTGCGAGCGCCGCGTCGGTCTCGATGTACGCGGTGTAGAGCGCCGCGCAGAACTTCACGAACTTGCCCACCGAGTCACCGGTCAGGCCCAGCCCGAAGGCCATCTTGCGGCCCTGGTAGCTCTGGAAGCCGACCGCCGGGTCGACCGACTCGCGCAGAATCTTCTCGGGGTGCGAGTGAGCGACTTCTTCAATCTCCACGCCGCCCTCGGTCGAAGCCATGAAGGTGATGCGCGAGGTGGCGCGATCGAGGGTGAGGCCGAGGTAGTACTCCTTCTCGATGTCGAGGCCTTCCTCGACGTAGAGGGTCTTCACTTCCTGGCCGTTGGGCCCCGTCTGCGGGCTCTTGAGCATCATGCCGAGGATCTTCGAGGCGGCCTCGCGCGCTTCCGCGGGCGACTTCACGACCTTCACGCCGCCGGCCTTACCGCGCCCGCCTGCGTGCACCTGCGCCTTGACTACGGTCACCTTGGTGCCGAGCTCGATGGCGGCTTTCTCGGCGTCGGCGGCCGTCTTGACGACGATGCCGCGAGGCACGGGAACGCCGTACTTCTTGAAGATCTGCTTGCCCTGGTACTCGTGGATTTTCATTGCGGGTCGTGGCTCCGGAAGTGCTGAACGGCGCGGTCGAATTACCGAGAACCAGCCGGGATGTCTTGAAAGATCGCGAGACTGCGGCTCGGTGTGGAATCCACTCACACCCCGTTGAAATCAACCCGGCCACCTGCGAAGGGCTCCTTCTCCATGTACCGCCCTCATCTGATGCTCCTCGCGCTCACTGTCTTCGCCGCCGGCTGCAACTGCGGGAAGAAGCCCGCCGCCCCTTCCCAGCTCCTCGAAGGGGAGCCCTGTGAGAACGATGAGCGGTGCGTGACGGGGCTGTGTGACGCGGCGCCCGGCTTTGCCCCGATCTGCGTGCGCCGCTGTGGCGACGGCTGCCAGCCCACCGAAGTCTGCGTGCAGCTGACCCCGAACCGGTTCGCCTGCCAGGCCGATCAGCGCAAACTCTGCCAGCCCTGCGCGGCCGACACCGACTGCCCCTACCCGTCGGATCACTGCATCACCGTCAACACCGAGAAGGTCTGCGGCCGCGACTGCGCGTTCGATCAGAACTGCCCCACCGGCTACCGCTGCGTGAACGCGGTCGGCGTCGACGGTCAGGCCCGGGTACAGCAGTGCGTGCCGATCGTGGCCAGCTGCGCGTGCCTCGCGCGTGGTGACTTCGAGCAGCCCTGCCAG
>JAYVNA010000111.1:0-6968 GCA_043758715.1 Archangium sp. | reverse complement strand
GACGTTCTGCTTCATCATCTTCTTGCGCTCGTCCTGGCGGAAGTCGTTGGTGAGCACGTTCTGAATGGTGGTCAGCTCGGTGATCTTCCGAATGCCCTGCGCGTCGAGAATGTTCTCGCGATCGAGCATCTCGATGGGGGTCTGCTCGAGGAAGTCGATGGCGACGTCTTCGAGCATGTAGCCGTTGAGGTCCTTGCCCACGACCGAGACGATCTGGTCCTTGAAGACCTCGCGCTCCTTGTAGAGGTCTTCGAAGTTGAGCCGCTTGCCGACGGTCTTGAGGCCTTCGGAGAACTTGGCTTCGAAGAGTTCCTGCAAGGTGGCGAGGTCGGAGGCGCGCACGCAGCCGACGGCGCCTGCGACCTTGAGCACGTCTTCGACGGTCTTGTTCACCCGCACGAAGAAGCTGACCTTGATGTCGGCGCGAATGTTGTCGGCGCAGATCAGCCCCTGCTTGCCGTGCCGGTGGATCTCGATGGTCTTGAGCGAGATGTCCATCACCTCGGCGCGGTTGATGATCGGAATGACCACGGCGCCCGTGAACGACACCTTGGGCTCGGCCTTCATGGTGTTGACGATCAGCACCTGCCCCTGCGCCACCTGCCGGTAGAAGCGCGCGAGCAGAAAGCCAAAGCCGACGACGAACAAGAGGCTGATGCCGATGACAGTGGCGATGAGAATGAGGGTGGCTTCCATGGTGATGCTTCCCCTGTGGTGGTTGAGCTTTGTAAAGCTGCGATCAGCGTCGGCGGACCCGGCCCGAGATGATTTGCGCCGCCCGGGCCGGGTCGTTCAGCGCTTCGATTTCTTGAGGCAGGAGCCAGTCGATTGGCTCGATCTCGTAGGTGTCCTTGACGGGATCGAAGTCGACGAGCAGCGCGCGATCACCCTTCTTCAAGGTGTTCGGCTTGGGACAGACGACGTGAACGTTGAGCCCCGCGGCCCCGTCGGCGACCTGCGCGGTGCCGAAGGTGGCGTCGACCTTGCCCGAGGTGATGGTGCAGATCTGCCCGAGCGAGTCGCGGCGGCGAGCAGGCCTGTCCTGGTTGAGCGCCTTGCCGAGCGGGCGCAACACGACCGCGGTCGCGAGCAGGCCTGTGACGATCGCGCCGAGCAACACCGCGAGCTGCAGCACCAGCCCCAGGGGATTGAGCGTGAGCGCCCCCAGCGTGCTCGCCGCCCACGCCAGAAGAATCGCGGCGCTCAGGGTGATGGTCACCGGCACCCGGCCCAGACCCAACATGCCGAACAGGCCGGCCTCGGCGGCGTCACCGTGCCCATCGGCGGTATCGGCGTTGCCCGCGTGGTGGTGGCCCAGGGCCTCGGTGCTGCCCTTGATCGCCCCCGTCACCGCTTCGCCCGCCCCCTTGATACCCCCGGTGACGGCGTCACCGCCGTGGAAGGCCGCGCCGGTGACGAGCGCAAAGATCCAGTACCCGACGACGACGCCGAGGATCACGGTGAGCGGCACCGTGGGGAAGCTGGTGATGGCGTGAAGGAACTGGTCCAAGCGCGCAGACTCGACCAGCGCGCGCCCTGCTTTTCAACGCAAACCGGAACGGAATTCGGCGTGAAAAATCCGCATTTGCTCGACGGCGAGTGTCAGGCGTGAGGCTCGGGGCACCAAGGCTGAAGGCGCGCGTCGAGACCTATTGCGCGTCGTCGCGGCCGATCGAGACCCGCAACGAATCGCCTTCGCGCCGCACCTGCACCTGCCACGGCCTGCAACACACCGGACAGTCTTCGACGTAGCTGGCGTCGTCGGCCTCTTCGGGCGCGACGTTTACCAGCACGTGCTCCCCGCAGTAGGGGCAGCGCGCTTCATGCGAAAACTCTTCCCGGCCCGCACCCACGGCGAAGTCCGGCCTGGGGAAGCTGGGCTTGGCCCCTTCGCACCAGGGCGCCTGCGCGTGCTCGAGGCTGGTCACCAAGGCTTCGCGCAGCGCATCGACGTCGAGCCCATCGAAGCTCTCGGTCACCTCACCCAGCCGCTCGAGGGCGCGCAGCAGCAGCCGGTTGGCCCCGAGATCCTTGCCGCGGGTGTGGTGGTGCAACGCGGCCGACCACAACACCAGCGCCTGCAGCACGCGCTTTTCAGGCCCGCGCGTCTGCCGCCAGCCCGATTCCCACGCCTCATGAGCAGCGTGGAACGAGCCGGCTTCGAAACGTTGGCGCCCCGCGTCCAGCGAGGCTGTGAAGGTCGGCGATGCCATGCCGCAGCAATAACCGGGCGCCGAGGGGGCGTCACCAGTTCCCACTCCCTCGAAAGGCCAATCAGCGGGCTCGCAGGCCCAGGATCTGCCGGGCCTCGTCAGGGGTGGCGATGGCGCGGCCGGTCTCCACCGCGACTTTTGCCATCGCTTCGATCAGCTGGCCGTTGCTCGACGCCTTGCTGCCGTCGGGCAGATAGAAGGTGTCTTCGAGCCCGGTGCGCAGGTCGCCCCCGAGCTCGGCGCACCTGCGGTGCAGCGCCCAGACTTCCTGCCGGCCGATGCCGATCACCTGCCAGTGCGTGCCCGGCAACATCTCTTCGATCAGCAGCGGCAGCCAGGAGGGCTTGTTCGGCATTCCCGACTCCACCCCCATCACCAGCGAAACGTGCGGCGGGTTGGGCTCCATGCCGCGGCGGGCGAACAACATCGCGCTGCGCAGAATGCCGGTGTCGAAACACTCGCACTCCGGGACGATGTCGTTGGCCTTCATCACCTTCTGGAAGGCTTCGATCTTCTCCACCGGGTTATCGAAGAGCATCGGAGGCCACGCCCACTCGTTGTTCGAGCGCAGCTTGAGGTAGTTGAGCGAGCCCGCGTTGAGGGCCGCCATCTCGGGCTTCACGGCCACCAGGCAGGCCGCGGGCGCGCTGATGTCGTCACCCACCACGCCGGTGGTGAGGTTCACGATGATGTCGGGCACCTCGGCGCGAATGGCATCGACGATCGTCCTGGCCACCTGCGGGTCCCACGAGGGGAGCCGCCCGGCGCCGGGATCCTGGCTGCGCATGTGCACGTGAACGATCGACGCTCCGGCGTCTCGCGCGCGGCGCGCTTCCTTCGCCATCTCCTCGGGCGTCACCGGCACGTGGTGCTGCTCGGGGTCCGTGAGCACTCCGGTCAGCGCGCAGGTGATCACTGCTTTCTTGGAAGCCATGGGCGCGCATTGACGGCGAAATTGATTCCTGAGTCAACGCACAGAAACCATGAGGCGCCGGGGCGTCGCTGCTAGAGCACCAGGGTCATGGATCTGTTCGATCGCGCCGCCAACCTGGAAGCCGAGGCCCGCGCGCCCCTCGCCGAACGCATGCGCCCCCGCACGCTCGACGAGTACGTCGGGCAGGAACACCTCACCGGTCCGGGCAGGCTGCTGCGCAAAGCGATCGAGCTCGATCAGGTGCCGTCGATGATCTTCTGGGGGCCTCCCGGCACCGGGAAGACCACGCTCGCCCGCATCATCGCGAAGGCGACCGGGGCGCACTTCGAGGCGGTGTCCGCGGTGCTCAGCGGCGTGAAGGATCTTCGCGAAGCGGTGGCGGCCGCCGAGGAACGCTGGAAGCTCAATCGCAAGCGCAGCATTCTGTTCGTCGACGAGATCCACCGCTTCAACAAGGCGCAGCAAGACGCGCTGTTGCCCCACGTCGAGAAGGGCACGCTCACCCTGCTCGGCGCGACCACCGAGAACCCGTCGTTCGAGGTGAACGCGGCGCTGTTGTCGCGAATGCGCGTGCTCACCCTGCACGGGCTCGAAGAAGAAGAGCTGCGCGAGCTGCTCAAGCGCGCCATCGCTGATCCCCGGGGGCTCGAGGGGAAGGTGACCATCGACGACGACGCGCTCGCGTTCATCGCGATGATCGCCGCGGGTGATGCGCGCAAGGCGCTCACGGCGTTGGAAGTGGCCGCCAAATACGGCGGGGCGCACGTCGATCGCCACGGCGCCGAGGAGGCGGTGCAGCAGCGCACCCTGCTCTACGACAAGGGCGGCGAGGAGCACTACAACGTCATCAGTGCGTTCATCAAATCGATGCGCGGCTCGGACCCTGACGGCGCGGTGTACTGGCTGGCGCGCATGATCGAGGCCGGGGAAGACCCGCGGTTCATCGTGCGGCGCATGGTGATCTTCGCGAGTGAAGACGTCGGCAACGCAGATCCGCAGGGGTTGCAGGTGGCGATCGCCGCGCTGCAGGCGGTGGAGTTGATGGGCTTCCCCGAGGGGACCCTGCCCCTCACCCAGGCGGTGACGTATCTGGCGATGGCGCCCAAATCGAACACCGCGCTGACGACTTATGCGAAGGCGCGCGAGGCTGTTCAGAAGCACGGACCGTTGCCGGTGCCGATGCACTTGAGGAACGCGCCGACGAAGTTGATGAAGTCGCTGGGGTACGGCGGCGGGTACCAGTACCCGCACGACTTCGACGGGCACTTCGTGGTCGAGAGTTATCTGCCCGAGGGGCTGCGCGCAGAGAAGTTCTTCGAGCCCGGCAGCAATGGGTACGAGGCCCGCCATCGAGAACGGATCGACGAGATCCGAACGAAGCGCGCCCCGAAGGAACCAGGAGAAGACGGGTAAGCCCTCATCCCCCGCGGGGGAGAGGGAGACACGTAAGTCAGTTCGCCGGTTCGCCGAACTCGCCGCTGTCGCTCGAGCCGGTGTCGTTCTCATCATCGAGCTGCGGCTTCATGCTGCGGCCGCCGACCTCGTACTGCTTGAGCAGCCGCCGGAAGTTCGAACGATCGACCCCGGCCGCGCGGGCCGCCATCGACACGTTGTTGCTCGACTTGTCGAGCAGCGCCGACAGGTAGCGGCGCTCGAACGCGCGCATCGCGAGCTTCTTGGCCTGGGCGTACGGCAGGTGCGCGAGGCTGAACACCTCGGGCTCTCCCCCGCTGCCCTGCTCATTGATGCGCAGCTCGGGCGGCAGATCTTCGACGTCGATCTGCGAGCCGGTCGTCAGCACCACCGCGCGCTCGAGGCAGTTTTCCAGCTCGCGCACGTTGCCCACCCAGCGGGCGCTGGTGAGCACCTGCATCGCGGCAGGAGCGATCACGTTGACCTTCTTGCCCACCTTGGTCGCGTAGATCTTGAGGAAGTGCTGGGCCAGCAACGGAATGTCTTCGGGGCGATCGCGCAGCGGCGGCAGGCGCACGGTGATCACGTTCAGGCGATAGAAGAGATCTTCGCGGAACTTGCCCTGCTCTTTTGCTTTAGCGAGATCCACGTTGGTCGCCGCGATCACACGCACGTCGACCTTGGTGGTCTCGTTGGCGCCAACGCGCTTGACCTCGCCTTCCTGCAGCACGCGCAGCAACCGCACCTGGGTGGCCGCCGGCATGTCGCCGATTTCGTCGAGGAAGATGGTGCCGCCGTCGGCCGCCTCGAACAGGCCCTTCTTGTTGTTCGTCGCGCCCGTGAAGCTGCCCTTCATGTGCCCGAAGAGCTCGCTCTCGAGCAGCGTGTCGGTGAGCGCCGAGCAGTTGACCGCCACGAAGGGCTTGTCCTTGCGCGGGCTGCGAAAGTGAATCGCGCGGGCGACCAGTTCCTTCCCGGTGCCCGACTCGCCCTGAATGAGCACGGTCGCCGTCGAGTAGCTGACCGTATCGACCAGCTTGAACACCGAGCGCATCTGCGACGACTGACCCACGAGATCTTCGAACTGATCACGCGCCGAGAGCGCCTGCTCGAGCACCATGGTGCGATCGCGCAGGGCCTTTTTCTCGGCCGCGCGGCCGACCGCCAGCGAGAGCACGTCGATGTTCTCGAAGGGCTTGGTGAGGTAATCGTAAGCGCCGCCCTTGACCGCTTCGACCGCGGTCTCGACGGTGGCGAACGCGGTCATCATGATCACCTCGACGTCGGGCCGGGTCTGCTTGAAGGCCTTGAGCAGGTCCATGCCCGAGAGGTTCGGCATCTTGATGTCGAGACAGGCGACGTCGATGGTCGGGTCCTTACAGGCGGCCAACCCCTCGACCGCGTCGTCGATGGCCACCACCTGGTAGCCCTCACGCGAGAGGATCTCCGAGGCTGCGCGGAGCACGATCTTGTCGTCGTCAACCACCAGGACCTTCGCCTTGCGCTGCGGGGGAATCGTGACGCTCATGGGGTTCCTTCTCCGGAATGAACCGGAATCTGAACTTCGAATGTGCTGCCTTGGTTGACGACTGAGTTCACGACGAAGTGGCCGCCGTGGTCCTCGACGATTCGGTACGCGATCGACAGCCCGAGGCCGGTGCCTTCACCGGGCGGCTTGGTGGTGAAGTGCGGCTCGAACACCCGGGTGAGGTTCTCTTCCGGAATGCCGCAGCCGCTGTCCTTGACGGTGAAGGTGCCGAAGCCGTCCTTGAAGCCGGTCTTCACCTCGAGGGTGCCCTCGAAGTTCGGCAGCGCCTGCAAGCCGTTGTGCAGCAGGTTCAAGACCACCTGGCCCAGCTGAGAAGGGTCGCCGTGCACGCTGAGCTCGGTGGAAGAGAGCTGCACCTCGAGCTTGGCCCGGGGGTGCTTGTTGAGCTGCGCGCGGAAGAGCATCAGCGCGTCTTCGACCGAGCGGCTCAGATCGAACGAGCGGCGCTCTTCGACCTTCGAGCGGCGGCTGAACTTGAGCAGGCTCTCGACGATGCGCTTGCAGCGCATGGCGCTCTCTTCGATCAAGCTGAGCGCTTCGAGGTCCTTCTCGGTGCGGCCGGAGTCGCGCTTCATCAACTGCGAGAACGCGAGGATTCCGCCCAGCGGGTTGTTGATCTCGTGCGCCACGCCGCCCGCGAGGTTGCCGATGGCGATCATCTTCTCGCTCTCGACCATGCGCTTGGTGAGCGCCCGCTCGTCGGTGACGTCGCGGTAGTGGCAGACCGCCGTAGGCTCGTCGCCGACGGGGTAGATGTGGGCCACGAAGGTGCGGTGACCGTGCGCAATCTCCAGCGATGCCGGCACCTTGAGCCCGGGTCCAACCAGACACCCCGGACAGGAGGTCGGGCGGCCGAACA
>JAYVNA010000110.1:0-20167 GCA_043758715.1 Archangium sp. | reverse complement strand
TCAGGTCGAGCGGCCCGAATTCTTGCGGGGAAAGGGAGCCGGTGAGGCCCAGCTCGTTCCAGAGGTCTTTGAGGTGGAGGTGGAGCTTCGCCTTGCCGTCCTTGAGGAGCTTGTTCGAGCCCTCTGCCGAGCGGTCCCAGGGATCGGCGGCGGTCACCAGCAGCGGCCGGCCCTGCTCGAGGGCGTTCTCGGCGGTGTTCAGAGCGCCCGATTTCAGCGGCGCGCGCACCACCAGCACCGCGTCACTCGAGCCCGAGATGAGGCGATTGCGCAGAGTGAAGCTGTTCAAGTTCGCGCGGAAGCCCGGGGGGAATTCGGAAAACAAGGTGCCGCCCTGGTCGAGGATCGCGCGGCTGATGTTGCGCTGGCCCGAGTCGATTTGATCGAGCGCGCAGCCCATGAAGGCCCATGTCTCGCCCTGGGCCCTGAGCGCCCCGCGGTGAGCGGCCTGGTCGATGCCCACCGCCGCGCCCGAGATGATGCCCAGCCCCGCGCTCGCCGCCTCGTCGGCGATGTCTTCCACCCGGCCCAGCACGCCCGGCATCGGGTGGCGCGTACCGACGATCGCCAGCCTGCGCCGCGGCGGCGCCTCAGCCCCGTCGCCGAACGCGAACAACATCGCCGGCGCGCCGGGAATGTGCTCGAGCCGTTCGGGGAAGGCCGGGTCGCCGGGAAATAGAATGCGGGTGTGGTGCGCCTGGCAGTGCGCTTCCACCGCGTCGGCCGCCGCGGCCAGCGAGGGCAACGCCATCAACCGTTGGTAGGCGTCGCCCTGCCACGAGATGAACGATGCCCAGGTGGCTGGCGGCTTTTCGAGCAGCTCGCCCAGCGACCCCATTCTCCTGCGGATCTCGTCGAGAGTGACGGGGCCGATGCCCTGAATCGACCACAGCCCCGCCGTCGCCCGTTTCTCTGCAGTGTTCATCAGGCCGCTTTACCGCAGCGGGCTGACATTCTTGCGGTGCTGCTGGGTCAGCGCGAGGCGCGCTTGGGGCTGCCGCCGGCGCGGATCTCGGCGTGATCGCCGAGCACGAACTCACGAATCGAGTTGCTCACCATGCACACGGTGGCCTTCGCCTTCACCTCGAACGCGATGCACTGCCCGATGTCTTCGCGGGGCACCGTCTCGTCGATAACGGTCGGCTGCATCAGCGCGGTCTGGGGAAGCGGGTCGTGCTGGCGGTAGATGGTGAAGACGTTGCCGATCTTCACGCCGTCGTCACTGCCCTTGTCCATGATGGCCAGGGAGTTCTCGCCCAGCATGGCCGGGTAGCGACGAACGTCGGCCACCAGGTAGATGTCCTTCACGTCGCGCTCGTTGGGTCGCGCAGCCACGGCGCGCATGACGGGCTCGTTGAGCGGGCCGATCAGATCGCCGCGGCGCACTTCGTCGTACTGCTTGGCGATGGTCACCGTCGCGTTGTTGCCCTTGTCGATGCGAATGACCTTCACCTCGGCGAGGAGCTCGGTGATGTAGCCAATCGACTCGTGCGTCACCGGGTGGATGACCTCGCCACCGCGACGGAACACCAGGTACGACTCGCCCAGGCGGGGCGCCTTCTTGCCGAAATGGGCGTAGATGCGGTCGGGGAAGGACAGCATGCTGGCTTCCGCGAACGACGCGACCAGGCTGCCCGACTCCTCGACTTCACGGTTGGTGACGAAGCCCGGCGAGGCCACCGAGATGGCGTTCTTGGGGCGGAAGCCGATCTGGCCGATGACGTTCACCTTGTCTTCGTACATCTCGCCCTGCTCCACCTCGGTCTCGGGCTGCCCGACTTCGACCTGGGTGGGCACCTCTTCGCCCGAGCCGTAGAAGCGCACTTCGTTGCCCGGGTAGATCCAGTGCGGGTTGGCGATCTCGGGGTTGTACGACCAGACCTTCGGCCAGTACCAGGGGCTGCCGAGGAACTTCTGCGACAAGTCCCAGAGGGTGTCGCCCTTCTCGACGGTGTGCTGGGTGCCGGGCGCGGACGCCTTGCCGGTGGCCGAGGGCTTCTGCTTGCCCTTCTCGGGCGCGATGGTCGAGCTGCCCTCGGGCGCGGCGGTGTCGTCGTCTCCCTGCTGTGTCTCGTCGTCGTCGTTCTGAGCGAACGCGCTCGAGGGCGAGAAGGTGACCAGCACGAGTGAAGCAGTCAGCAACAGTTGGCGCATGAGAACCTCTTTACGGAGAACCGACGGGAGCCTGAGAAGACGAAGAGAGAAGGCGGGCCTGCGCCTGCGTCGCCGCGGCGGTGCCTGGGAAAGTCGAGACGATCTGTTCCCACGTGGCGCGCGCCTCGCGAGGACCCTTGAGCTTGAAACGGCAATCGGCGAGCCGCAGCATCGAGTCGAGCACCGCGTCACCCGCGGGGTACTGGTTGATCACCCGCTCGAACTGCTGCGTGGCGTGCTCGAAATCTTTGGTGGAGAGGAAGGCCATGCCCGACAGATAGAGGGCGTTGTCGGCCTTGGGGTGCCGGGGCCAATCGGTGACGAACTGCTGCATCTGCGCGACGCCCGCTTCCGACTGGCCGGTCTTCATCATCTCGAGGCCGCGGGTGAACTGGGCGTCGGCCATCGCGAGATCGGCGTCGTCGGGCGGCGTCTCGGTCTTGAATTCCTGGGTGATCGATTCAGACGGTTCGGCGATCTCGACGTTGGTCTGGAGCTTCGGCGCGGCTTCCTTGCGCGGCTTCAACTTCACCACCGTCAGCGGAGGCAACGCGTCGGCCGCCGCGACCGGGCGCGCAACCTGGGTGGCAGCTTGAGCCGCACGGGGTGACTGCGCGGCCTTCTTCTCGGCCTCGAGGCGATCGAGTCTCGCTTCGAGGCGCGCGTTGTCCATGCGCAGCGCGCGCATCGAGGCCACCAGCGCCTCGTGCTCGGCGTGGGTGACGGCGTCTGTCGTCGCGCACCCGAAGCTGAGCGCGAGGCAGGCAATGGCGGTGATCGGGCGAATGGCAGCCAGAGGATAGGGACCCGCTTCTGCGGGGGTCAAGAAAAGGCCCCGCCCGTCCTGCTACAGGGATGGAGCGGGCACACAGCTGATGAACGACAGATGACGGCCAGTCAGGCCGTGTTCGCGGCGGTGCGAGAAGAACCGACCCTCACACATCGTGCATTGCGGCAGGGTTGCCACGTGGCTCGGCATCACCCCCACCCGCTCGAGCGTCTGCTTGACGGCCCGGGGAAGATCGAGGCGGGGTTTGGGCTGCCCTTCGGCCTGCACGATCACCTCGCGCCCGAAGCGGCCGCCGAAACGTTCGGCCAACGCGCCGTCGACCTCGAAGCAGCAGCGCTGAATGCACGGGCCGATGGCGACGCGCAGCTCGTCGACCTTCGCGCCCTGCGAAACGAGTTGTTCGATGGTGCGCGCGACGATCTCAGAAATCACCCCGCGCCAGCCTGCGTGCACCGCGGCCACCCGGCCCCGGGGATCTTCGATCAGAATCGGCAGGCAATCGGCGGTGCGCACGCCGACCGCGGTACCGGGCACGTCCGTCCACAAGGCGTCGGCCTCGGTCTCGGCGGTGGCGTACGCGGCCTCGACCACGCGATCACCGTGCACCTGCTTCACGCTCAAAAGCTTCTCCGGCGCCACTCCTGCCGCTTCGGCCAGGCGCTGGAGGTTGACCTTCACTGCCGCGAGGTCATCGCCGACCGCGCTCGAGCTGTTGAGCGACTGATACGGCCCGGCCGACACGCCCCCGGCGCGCGAGGGAAAGCCGTGCCTGACGGTGATCAATGACGCAGTGAGTAATTCCACGCTTCACACCTTAGTCCAGCTGCACGATGCTGCCGCCGCTCTCTCGCAACACTCCTCGGAAGGTCCGAACCTGCGTTCCATCGGCACCAGACTTTTGATCGCCGTGTCGGTGCCGGCACTGCTGTTGGCCCTTCTGGGCACGGTGACGACCTGGCGGCGAACCGATCGCGCCGTGCGAGAAAAGACCCGCACCGATGCGTTGGGGCTCGCCGAGTTCGTCGCCACCAGCTTCGGGGCCGTCGAAGAAACGCCTCCGGGCACCAGGCCGCGCGTCGCCCACCGGGCCGTCACCAACGCCGTGCGCAGCAACTGGTCGGCGCTCAAGCTGGTGACTGAGCTGCGCATCATCGGCCGCGACGGCCAGGTGAAGTGGTCTCGCAAGATCGAAGAAGAAGACAAGCCGTGGTCCGCGGCCACCGAGCTGCTCTCGATCGGTGAAGGCCAGGCGACCTTCGAAGCGCCCTCGAGCCCCTTCCCCTGGAGCCGGGGCGCGGGCGGTGAAGTGCTCTACCCGCTGGGCGGCGTGGCGTGTGGTGGCTGTCACACCGGGCCCTCCACCCTGCGTACCGGCGTGCTGCAGCTGACCATCGACGAGCCCGCGCTGCGCACCGAGGTGGCCCAGGTCTTCATCAACGCCAGCTGGTTCATCACGCTCTACGTGTTGCTGCTGGGCGCAACGGTGATGCTCGCGGTGCGGGTGTTCGTCAGCCGCCGCATCGCCCGGCTGGCCGCCACCATGAAACGCGCCGAAGACGGCGACCTGGTGGTCCGGGCGCCCGATCTGGGCCGCGATGAGCTGGGGGGCCTCGCGCTCGCCTTCAACCGCATGCTGGCGCGCCTGACGGATCTCAAGGCGGTCGAGATCGACACCCAGCGCGATCTCGAGCGCGCGCGCACCGATCTCGAGCTCAAGGCCGAGCTCGAGAATCGCGTCTCCGAGCTGCAGATTCTCTACGATCTCGCGCGCACCATCGCCTCGAGCCTCGACTTGAACGAGGTGTTGCAGCGGGTGGCCACCGTGGTGCCGCTCAAGCTCAAGGTGGCGAAGTTCAGCATCATGCTGCTCAACGCCGACGGGAAGCTCGAGGTGCTCAAGGCGCACCCACCGAACGTCGGCTCGGAAGGCCTGACCTTCGCCCTGGGCGAAGGCGTGTGTGGCAAGGCGGCCGAGCTGCGGCGCAGCTGGTACGTCGCCGACCTCGAGCAAGACACCATCTTCAAGGTGCGCGGCCCGGCAGGACGAGAGAGCGGCTGCCTGCTCTCGGTGCCGATGATGCGCGGTGGTGAGCTGCTGGGCGTGCTCAACTTCGAGCGCCCGCAGAAGTCCGACTTCGGGCCCGACGAGATGGAATTCTTCACGGCCGTCGCCGACCAGGTGGGGCTGGCGGTGCAAAACGCGCGGCTGCACGAGCAGACGGTGGCGTTGTCGATCACCGACCCGCTCACCGGCGTACCCAACCGCCGCCATCTCTTTCAGCAGCTCGAGGCCGAGATGGCGCGGGCAGCGCGGTTCTCCACGCCGCTGACGATGCTGATGATCGACATCGATCACTTCAAGCACTTGAACGACACCGAGGGTCACCCCGCGGGCGACGACGTGCTGCGGCGGGTGTGCCAGTTGATGCGGCAGAACCTGCGCAAGGTCGACACCCTCGCCCGCTACGGCGGCGAAGAATTCGTGGTGCTGCTGCCGCAGATCCCCCGGGCCGAGGCGATCGAGGTGGCCGAGAAGCTGCGCAAGAGCATCTCGGAAGGACAGCTGGAGCACGGCAAGTCTCAGCCGGGCGGGAAGATCACCATTTCCATCGGCCTGTCGACCCTGCCCACCGATGCGATCGAACAGAGCAAGCTGGTCGACTGCGCAGACTCGGCGCTCTACGCCTCGAAGCGCGGCGGGCGCGACAAGGTGACCGCCTACCAGCCGGGCATGGAATCGGAACCCACCCGCCTTCGGGGCCCCCGCGCCCGCGAGCGTTCCGGTGAACAGCCCGCGCTCGAGCGGCCAGAACCGACCTGAGCCGTCAGCGCTTGTTGAGGCCCACCAGGTAGATTTCCATGCTCGCCTGCCGGGTGGCGTCGGGCCGCACCACCTTGACGTCGCTGAACACGGTGCGCACTTCGGCGCGGAACTCATCGAAGTCGCCGCCCATGAACAGCTTCGCGATGAAGTGCCCGCCGGGTTTGCCGCGGGTGCGCGAAATGTCGAGGGCGATGCCCGCCAGGCGATGCGAGCGGGCGAGATCGACGTCTTTGACCCCGGTGGTCTTGGGCGCCAGGTCGGAGACCACCACGTCGACCGGCCCGGGCATCAATGCCTCGAGTTGTTTTGCGAAGTCGTCGGCGAGCACGTCGAGCACCGCGGTCTTCACGTTGGGGCGGCCCAGCGGCTTGATGGCCGCCAGATCGACGCCCACCACGTGCCCGGTGGGGCCGACCTCGTTCAAGATGATCTGCAGGAAACCGCCGGGCGCCGCGCCCAGATCGATCACCGACTGACCCTTCTTGAAAATGTCGAAGCGCTTGGCGATCTCGTCGATCTTGAAGGCACTGCGCGCCCGCAGCCCCTCTTCCTTCGCCTTGCGGAAGAAGTAGTCCTTCGGCTGGTACGGCCGCTTCGCCATTATTTCTCGGCGGAGAGGTCGTCGCCGTTGGCCACGCTCTTCACCTTCTCGAACAGCTTGAGGTACCGGGTCTCGCCGTAGTCCTTCACCTTGTCGATGTTGATGCGGCGGGCGCTCGCGGTGCTCATGATCGCCTGGAAGACACGCGACTTCGGGGCCGCCTTGTCCTGCGCCTGCACGGTCACGGTGGTGAGCACCGGGCACGCCTCGGCGGCGCGGGCCGCTGCGTAGGCGGCCTCGATGGGCAGGTTCTTCTGCTCGTCGTTGAACCACTGGATGATCGCGATCGCGTGATCGCCGCTGGTGTCGACCTCGAGGCGGCCGGTGCGGCCGGCGAGTTCGGTCTTGCCGAAGGTGTCCTTGAGGTTCGCCTCGCACTTGCCCTTCAGATCGCCCGCGGCTTCCACTTTGGCGATCGCGGCCTGCAGATCTTTGAGCTTGTACCCGGCGTCCTTGGCGATGGCGCCGGCGCGCACTTCGGGCTTCATCGCCAAAACGCGCGCGTCATCCATCGCCAGCTTGTAGTGCAGGTACATGTTGAACTCGTCTTCGGTGGCGCCGAGAGGCTCGGCAGCGAACGCGGGGACGGCGACGAAGACGACCAGCGAGAACAGGAGCAGACGCATCGGCTTGCAGACCTCCGGGAGGGGGGTGCGTTATATCCACGCCATGCCCGGCTGTGGAAAGTGCGGTGCCGTTTTGGAGGCGACCTTCAATCAAACCGGTCGCCGGGAGACCTGCCCCTCGTGCGGCGCCGAGCTGCACGCCTGCCTTCATTGCCGCCACTACGACGAAAGCGTGGCCAAGGAGTGCAAGGAGCCCTTCGCCGAGGTCCCCGAAGACAAAGAATCGGCGAACTTCTGCGACTTCTTCCAGCTGGGCGACGGCGCCAAGCGGAACTCAGGCCCTTCGAAGGACGCGCTGCTTTCGGCGGCGGAGTCCCTCTTCAAGAAGAAGCAGTAGCGCCAGCGCGGGCCCCGCGGCGGTGGCGGAGCAGCCCGGCAGTTTGGGCGCCTCTTCACAGGTGATGGGCGCGCAGCCCGGGCCTTCAGCGCAGAGCGTCTCTTCGCATTGGCCCGTGGTGGGCGCGTCGAGCGTGACTTCGATCGAGCCGTCCTCGAGCACCCGAACGTCGTCGAGCTGCAGGCCCGACTGCGCGCCCGACCAGAGGTTGCTCGAGTTGGCCATGTTGCTCGCAGACACCGCGAGGTTGCGGGGGTCGGGGCGCAGGAAAGACCCGGTGCCGAAGAGGTCGCCCTTGCCGAAGCGCTTGTGGCGCTCGATCTCGAAGGCGCCGTCGGCCTGCAGCAGGCTGATGTACGGGTGCCAGGGGTCGCAGTTCACGCAGTCGAGAATGCGCTCGACGAACTGCCCTTCGTTGCCGCCGAGCTTCACCGTGCGGTCGACGTGGAACACCGCGAGCCCCCTCTCTGGCAGCCCGCGATCGAACGCCCCGCCCGGCCCGCGGTTCTCGACCAGGAAGTATTCGTCGCCCACCCCGAGGCGGAAGATCTCGCCCGTGGTCTCGGCCGGGTGAATCGTCACGCGCTGGCGGCCCTGCACCTGGTGCCAGTTTCCCCAGCGCAGGCGAAAGCGCGTCTCGGCATCGGGCAAGGGAATGTTGGCGTCGTAACCCCAGGCCCCCATCACCGAGAGGTTGAGCCCGGCGTACTTGCCCGACTCGTCGTAGAGGTCGGTGAGCCCGAGCAGGTGCCCGAACTCGTGCACCATCACGAACTGATCGCCTTCACCGGCGATGGCGAAGTGGCCGATCTTGAGGCCATCGACCAGCAGCGGCCCGCCGGTGCCACCCCCCAGGTTGTCGCCCCGGTTGAAGTACGCGAAGGGAAACGCGATTCCGCCGAAGGGCACGTTGGTCAGCAGCATCACCCCGTCGATCCACCCGTCGGCGGTGCCCTTGCGCCCGTTGACGTCGAAGGGCGAGAAGTCGAAGCCGGCCTCGTGGGTCTTCTTCACGACCTCGCGCATCATGTCCATGCCGGCGCTGAACGAGTTGATGTCGCCGCGGGCCACGCTGCAGGTGGGGAACTGGGCGGCCGGCAACGGGCAGCTCGCGTAGTTCACCTTGGGAGCGACCGTGACGCGCGGGTGGTAGCGGCCCAGCGACGCGGCCTCGTAGTACTTCACGAAGCCGTTCGGATCGTCGGGAGAGAAGAAGTGCTGGAGCGCGTCGACGTCGAGCGGAGGAAAGCCCGCCACCTCGATGGGTATCAGCAGCAGCTGCGCGTCACCCTGCGAGGGCGCCTTGTGGTTGCCCACGTCTTCGCGAATGAAGAAGTGATCCATGTAGTCGGCGTGGGCCAGCGAGCCCCCGCAGACGATCATCGTGACGAACAGGCGCAGCAGCACGACCCGGTGTGTGGCACGCGGGCCGTCGGGCGGGCAAGCCCCCCGGCCTGTTCATCGCACTCAGAAACCAGACAGCTTCGAGATGATCTCCTTCATGATCTCCGAAGTGCCGCCGCCGATGGTGATGAGGCGAATGTCCCGCCAGGCGCGGGCGATCTCGGTCTCCTCGATGTAGCCCATGCCTCCGAAGAACTGCTGGCAGTCGTAGGCCACCCGCTGCGCGAGATCGCCGGCCACCAGCTTGGCCATCGAGATCTCCTTCACCGGGTTCTCCTTCGCCTCGAACAGCTCGACCGCGTGGTACGTGAGCCTTCGCGCCGCTTCCATCTGCGACATCAGCTCGACGAACTTGTGGCGCCACACCTGGAACTTGATCAGCGGCTTGCCGAACGCGGTGCGCTCGTTGCCGTACTTGAGGGCGCCGGCGATCATCTGGTCCATCGCGGCGACGGCGGCGATCGCGGCCGTGAGGCGCTCGCCCTGGAAGTTCGTCATCACGTGGTAAAAACCTTCGTTCTCTTCGCCCAGCAGGTAGCGAACGGGCACCTTGCAGTCTTCGAAGAAGAGAATGGCGGTGTCCGACGAGAGGTTGCCGATCTTGTCGAGCTTCTTGCTCACCGAGAAGCCCTTCACGTCGGTGGGGAAGGTCAGCAGCGAGACGCCGCCGTAGCCGGGCTCGCCGGTGCGCACCGCCAGGGTGATGAAGTCGGCCCGGGTGCCGTTGGTGATCCACATCTTCGAGCCGTTGATGACGTAGTCGTCACCCACCCGGCGCGCGGTGGTCTTGAGGTTCGCCACGTCGCTGCCGGCGCCCGGCTCGCTCACCCCCAGCGCCGCGATCTTCTCGCCCCTGAGCGCGGGCTCGAGGAAGAGCCGCTTCTGCTCGTCGGTGCCGATCTCGTTGATGATCGGCGTCGCCATCTGGCTCTGCACCATCAGCGCCATGTTCACGCCGGCGTTGTGGCTGCGCACCAGCTCCTCGCAGAACGCGGTCACGTACCAGTAGTCGAGGCCGCTGCCGCCGTACTTGGGATCGTGGTTGATGCCCAGAAAGCCCAGCTCACCGGCCTTCGAGAACACCTCGCGGGGGAAGATGCCGGCCCGGTCCCACTCCAGCGCGTGGGGAGTCAGCTCGCGCTCGACCCAGGTGCGGACCGACTTGCGAAAGGCTTCGTGCTCGGGCGTGAAGAAGTTGGGCATGGGCGTCTCCGGTGAAATTGATTTTAGAATCAATATCAGACCAGCCCCGCAACGCAACGGGGGATCGAGCACGAAAAAGGGAGCGCGGCGCGAAGCCACGCTCCCCGAAATTCGACGACGGCCGTCAGCTCACTGCGGGTTGCAGTAGCCCGTGCCCGCCGGCGCCGTGGGAATCGCCAGGCAGGTGCGAGCGCGGTCCTGCAAGCAGCCGGCGGTGCCCGAGGCGGTGTCGCAGTACGCGCGGCAGATGCCGGTCTGGCCGAGCGCGAGGCCGAGGCAGTGCAGCGAGCGCGCCCCGGGGATCATCGAGAAGCAGGCGGTCGCCGTGGTGCAGGCGGTGTCCTCTTCCTTCGAGTCGGTCGGCACCGCGCAGTAGGTCGACGGCGTGGCTGCTGACGAGTCGAAGTAACAGTACAAGCCCGTCTGGCAGTCGGGGCTGCGCACGTCGCACGGGCGGCGGCAGACCTGCTGAATCGGGTTCGAGACGCAGATCTCCGCGGGCGCCACCGTGCCCCCGTCGGCGCCGGTCGCGGGCGCGCACACCACGCCGCCGCGGCCACCACACTTGCACTGGCCATCTTCAGGGTCGCAGCTGGTGCCACCGGCGCACGACTTCGGGCCGCCGTCGGGCAGCGCGCACTGCTGGCCACCTTCGCACTGCGCCGGGGGACCCAGGTTGCAGATCTGGTTGGCGGCGCAGGTGGGGCCGCCCGGGCCGCCGCACTTGCACTGACCGTCGGCGGGATCGCAGGTGGTGCCGTTGCCGCAGGTGACCGTGTTGCACAGGCCGCTCACGCGGCACTGGCGCGCATTCGCCGCGCAGCCGCCGTCGCCACCCGCGGGGCAGGCGCACGCCTGGCCGCTCTGGCAGACCACCGCGTTGCACTTGCACAGGCCGTCGGCCGGGTCGCACAACGAGCTGCCGGTGCAGGCCACGCCGGTGCAGTTGTCGGCCACGCAGGTCTTCTGCGAGTTGCTGTCGATCGAACACGACTGGCCGACCGCGCACGTCGTCGTGCCGCACTTGCAGGCGCCGCTGACGGAATCGCAGGTCTGGTTGAAGGGGCACGCGATCTGGTTGCAGTTCGAGACCGCCACGCAGGCCTTCGCGTTGGGGTTGCAGCTCTCGGCCGCGCCGCAGAGGGCGCCGCCCGTACCGCCGCACTTGCAGACGCCGTCGAGCACGTCGCAGCTGGTGCCAGCCTTGTCGGAGCAGTCGACGTTGTCGCACTTCTTCGACAAGCAGGTGTTGGCGACCGGGTCGCAGACCGAGCCTTCAGGGCACTGCACCCCGCCCCGCCCACCACACTTGCAGATGCCATCGCCCGGATCGCAGATCAGCGGCGAGCTGCAGCGAATGTTGCGGTCCACGCAGACGTTCTTCGGTCCGCTCCCACAGCTGGCACCCACCACGCCCATCACGCCAGCAGCGACCACGGCCACACACAGGTTCTTCCACATGACTCGTCTTCTCTTTCCTTCAAAAAGGGTGAAGCGAGAGGCTCGCTTCATGAAACGCCAGTGCGTCGGTGCTCAGCGGCGCCGACGCCTGAGCGCGAAGCCGGCGAGCGCGAGCGCCAGCAGGGAGGGTTCGAAGCCGACAGCGCTGCAGCCGGCCTTGTCCTTCGCGAAGTCGGGGCGCAGCCGCATCGCGAGCGCCCGAACGTCTTGCCGCCCCAACCCGTCGGTCACCTTCACCAGGAAGGTGTACGTGCCAGTATCGGCCAACGGCACGCCGATGATCGACCCGTCGGTGTTGAGCGTGAGCCCAGTGGGAAGTCGCTGCAGGGCATCGGAGGCCGCGCACTGGAACTCGCCGGGGCGCACCGCCTGCTGAATACAGGGCTGGCTGAAGCCGATGCCCACCGCGTCGCTGCCACCGTTGTGCGAGAGCCGCACCTGGTAGGGCTGGTTGGCGAACGCGTCGGGAAGCTGCAGCGTGGTGATGGCGAGGCCGTCACGGTAGCTGACCCGCAGGAGCATGCTGGCGGTGTCCTCGGTGTCGGCGCCGTCCTTCACCTTCAAGGTGATGGCGTACAGGCCCGCGCGCCGCGGCGTGCCGCTGAGGTAGTCGGCGGTGTCGCGATCATCGATGGCGATGCCGAAGTCGGCCGGGAAAGTGACCGGCATTCCGTTCGCGTAGAGCACCGCGCCGGGGGCATCGGTGACGTTCTCAGGCAGTTCCTGGAACCGAATGAGCGACCACGCGTACGGCGCCGTGCCGCCGACCGCGACCAGCGGCTGCAGGTAGTCACGGCCGACCGAGGCGGCCTCGAGCGCCGAGGTGGCGATCGAGAGCGAGGTCGGAGTCACCACCCGCATGCTCAGTTCCTTCGAGACCGTCGCACCCGAGGAGTCCTTCACCTCGACGCCAAAGCTGAAGTCGCCCGCCATCAGCGGCCGGCCCTCGAGCAACCCATCGGTGGCGACCGCGATGCCCGGAGGCAGCGCGTCGAGCTCGAGCGCGCGCCAAGTGTACGGAGGCGCGCCGCCGACCGCCACCATCGAGGCCGTGTAGACGCGGCCGAACTCTGCGGCGGTGAGCGACTGGTCGACGATCACCAGGGGCAACCCGCCCGGCATCACCTGCAGGCTCAGCGCCCGGGTATCCGTCAGCGTGCCGCTGGTGACCTTCGCGTCGAACGAGAACGAACCCGCCGACGAGGGCGAGCCGACGAGGTCGCCGGCGGTCGAGAGCGTGAGCCCCGGGGGCAGCGTGCCGGCCGAGATTTCCCAGGTGTAGGTGCCGGTGCCGCCGGTGGCTTGCAGCCGCAGGCCGTACGGCGCGTAACGGGTCGCCATCGGCAGCGGCGTGGTGGAAATGGTCACCGAGCTGGTCGAGACCTGAACCGGAGCGGTCTGCGTGAAGCAGTTGTTCACGATGGTGATCTCGTTGCCGCCGAAGGTCGAGGTGGCGCCGTCGAAGTTCACGCACAGACCCAGCCAGTAGGTACCGGGCGAGAGGTCGGCGGGGATCATGATCGAGTCCATGCCCATGTCGACCTGCTGGGGCGTCAGCACCGCCAGGTTGCCCACGATGAGCGAGCGATCGGCGATCGACACCGACGCGTTGTCAGACAGGAAGTAGGTGTACTTCGAGGCGGTCGAATTGGCGTTGCCGAGGTTCTGCAGCGAGCGGCTCACCTGCAAGCTCGCTCCGGGAGCGGCCGCGGTGGGGGCGGTGAAGTTCGAGACCACCAGGTCGGCCGTGGGCGCGCCGATGGTCACCGTCGAGGGGGCGGAGACGTTGTTGAGCTCAGACTGCTCGACGATCGTGCGATCGGGGTCGACCACCGCGAAGAGGAAGTAGGAGCTCTGAGTGAGCGTGGCCGGCAGCGGCCGGTTCAGCACCGCCTGCGCCGTGCCCTGGGCAGAGATCGAGGTGATGGTCGCGGTGCCGATGATGTCGTCGGTCGTCTGGTCGAGCGTCGCGTCGGCCGACATGAAGAAGCGCACCGACACGCCGGTGGCGTCGCGGCCACCCCGATTGCGGATGCTGGCCGTCTGCGGGAACGCCACGCCGGCGTAACCGGTCTGCGGAGCGGACAGCGAAGTCACCTCGAGATCAGGGGGGAGGAAGAAGTCGATCGCCTGGCCCGCGGGGTAGTTGCTCGAGCCGCAGTTTGCGGTGCTGGCGCAGGTCAGGCCGGGAACGCCGATGGAGGTGTCCTTCTGCAGGCCCACCGAGGCCGAGGGGGTGCCGGGCAGCGCCGAGCTGTAGACGAACCGAATGTGGCCGGTGGTCTCGAACAGCTGCACCTGGAAGGCGATGCGTGAGGTGGAGGAATTGGCGCCCACGGCGTTCCACTCGAACGCCATCACCCGGTCAGGCGCGATGCCGGTGACCTGGTAGCGGTAGCCGTTCGCGCTGCTCAGCGGGGTGGTGAGCACGTCCCACCAGGGCGCGATGTACGCCCGAGGAATCGAGGTCGAGGTGCTGCTGTGCGGCACGTTCTGATTGGTCGAGTACGAGGCCGGCGCTCCGCCGATCGCCAGGTACCCGTACTGCGACATCGCCACCGAGGTGATGGTGGTGTCGAAGAACGGCATGGGGAATGGAATGGTCAGCGACGAAGCGGCCGTGGTGACCGCTCCGTTGGCGAGCGGCTGGTAGGACACCGGCGTGGGGCCGACCACCTGGTACTGCGCCAGCGCCGCCATCGGCACCAGCGCGAGGGCCGCGGCGAGCGCCAGGGCCGACCCGGGCAGCTGGCGCGAGCCGGCACGCGATGAACGGCGGCGAGCCAGCGCGACGGCGGCGATCGCCAGCAACGCCAGCGGCGAACCGGCGCCCGACGTGCTGCTGCAGCCCACCGTCTTGGTCTCGCGCTCGACGCGCAGGGACTCGGGGGTGAGCCCCGTCATGCCCGTCGCGTCATTGACCTCGACCACGAAGGGCCAGAGGCCTTCGGCGCCGTCAGCCGCGATGGTGCCGCGGATCACGCCCGAGGAATCGAGCGACAACCCGGGGGGCAACACGCCGTTGGCCAACCGGTACTGCACGGTGCCGGTGGGCGAGACACTCAACGGTACGGACACCACGGCGCCCGGACGGAGCACTTCGGGCAACGGGCCCACGACGCGGTAACGCGGGGGATGCACGGTCATGGTGAACTCGAGTGTGTCAGTGCGTCCATTGTTGTCCTCGACTCCGATGGTGAAGCTGAAGGTCCCCGCCTGGGTTGCGCGGCCGCTGACCGTAATCAGCTCTGCCTGAGGCGTAACAGAAAGACCGCCGGGCACGGAACCTGTCACGTGCCAGATGAGGGGCTTGGAGAGCACCGAGCCGTCCTGGTTCGCCACCGCGATGTCCTGCAGGTATTCCTGACCGATCAAGGCATCGGGAATGGCCACGGTGCGGAAAGTGAGAGCGCCGGCCGCAATCAGCCGCAGCGAGAGGCTGCGGGTGGCCCGAACGCCGACCGCGTCACGCACCTCGAAGGTGAGGGGCAAGGCGCCGTTGGAAGCGTTGCGGGGGGCGCCGAAGAGCAGGCCGTCGGCGCTCAGCGCCAGGCCCGTCGGCAAGCTGCCCGAGGCGAGGCGCCAGGAATACGGGCGCACGCCGCCGGCCGCGCCGAGCATGAACTGGTACTGCGAGGCGCTGCTGTTCACCATCGCGGGGAGGCTGGCGGTGGTGATCTCGACGCCCGAGGTGGTGGGGAGGACGCGCAGCGCCAGCCGCACGGCCGACTGCCGGCCCGCGTTCTCGAGCACCACCGTCAGCCCGACGACTTCAGCGCCGCCGACGCCGGTAGGCGTGCCGGTGAGCAGGCCATCGGTCGCGCCAATCGAGAGCCACGAGGGCGCACCGCCCAGGGTGGTGTCGATGCGCCAGGTCGAGGCACCCTGCTCTCCCAGGGCTGCCAGGCGGAAGCTGTAGGGGCGGCCGATCACGGCGTCAGGCAGCGCGGTGTTGACCACGCGCAGCGACGAAGGCGCCACCACCATGGTGCGCGAAGCGAGCGCGTTGTTGGTGGTGTCGAGTTCGCCTTGCACGGTGAAGCCCGGGTCGACGATGCAGCCCACGTAATACGTGCCGGCGGGCATGGTGCCCGGCAGGCGCACCAGCTCGGTCGCGGTGTCGCCTGCACCGCGGGTGAGGGTCACGCTGCCTTCATCGCGCACCACCCCGTTGTCGACGATGCGCAGGAGCACGTCGTCGGAGGTGATGATGTCGTTGGCGGAGGCATAAAAGCGGTACTTCACCGCGGGCGCGTCGACGTTGCCGATGTTGCGAATGCTGCGCACCACCGGGACGATCTCGCCCACGCCGGCAGACGCCGGAGCGGTCACGCTGGTGACGGTCAGATCGGCGCCCGGCGAGGTGATGCGAATCGGGCCGAGCATCAGGCTGTTGTTAGCCTTGTTGCTCTCGAACACCGCGCCCGTGGAGTCGACGATGCCGAACACGAAGTATTGCCCGGTGCCGTAGGCCACGTTCGCCGCGTTGGTCAGCGGCAGGTTGCAGCTCAAGGTCACCTCGGTCGAGGTGGTGCTGGGCACGACCTGCGGCACGACCTGATCGCAGATGTACGCATCGGAGAGCAGCGAGAGCGAAGAGTCGGTCGAGAGCACCAGCGCCACCCGGAAGGTGTTCGCGTTCGCGCCTCCGGTGTTGCGGAAGCGCACCTTGAGCTGCACGCCTTCGCCGAAGCGGGCGTTGACGGTGGAAAGGCCGGTGACCGTGTTGAGGAAGCTCACCTGCTCGGCGAGCAGATCGGCGCGTCGCACGTCGACCTTCGCTGCTGACGCCACCACGTTGTTGGTCTCGTTGGCTTCGAGCACCGAGCCCGCGGGGTCGATCTGCAGCAGGTAGTAGAACTGACCGTTGGGCACGTTGGCCGGCATCACCACCGGCAGCGCCGTCTCGGTGATCGTCTGGCCGCCGCTGACTGCGTAGGTGCCGCTCGAGACCACGAAGTCGGCCGCGTCGAGCAGCTGATCGGTGCTCAGCAGAATCTTGTAGCCCACGGTGCCGGCGGCCACGGTGCCCCGGTTGTAGAAGCTGAAGGCGAAGTTGTCGGTGTTGCCGCCGCCGCTCGAGAGCGGGCCGACGATCGAGGTGGAGACCAGATCGATGCCCTGCACGAACGCGGTCAGGGTCGAGCCGACGTTGTTCCCTTCAGACGCCTCGAGCACCACGTCGGTGGGGTCGGCCTTCACCAGCACGAAGTACTCGCCAGTGGGGGGCGCGGTGGTGGTGGCCGCGAGGCCGGTGACCGCGACGATCGCCTGGCCACCATCGGCCGTGACGCCGCCGTCGACCGCCGGGAGACTCTCGGGGCCGCCCTCGGCGACCTGAATGTCCGCTCCGCCGTCGGTGGGAGTGAGATCGAGTTGCTGGTCGCGGCTCAGGTACGCCCGCCACAGGAAGTTGGGCGCAGCGGTGCGGCCGAAGTTCCGCAGGGTCGAGTTGACCGTGAAGCTCAGGTTGCCGTCGTTCGCGGTGACGAAGTTCGCGATGGTGACCGAGCTGACCGCGAGGTCGGGCTCGTTCGGCTCACCGATGGTGAACATGCGGTTGGGCACGAAGTTCGCCACCGAGCAGCTGTTGCCGCAGGAAAGAAGATTGGCCCCTACCGTGCCGGTCTGGTTCTCGAACCCGCTCGCGAACGAGAAGTCGGTGCCGCCAGGGCTCACCATGTTCCCGTGGTGAATGGTGATGGTCCCGCCGGCGGTGAGCTTGATCGAAAAGGTCACCTCGGGCCCGCTGCTGAAGTACGGAATGATGCGGTACCACTCGATGGTGACTTCAGAGGGGCTGCTTACGTAGCGAATCTGCGAGTTCGCGCCGATCTCGTAGTCGTCCCACGCGCCCGCAATGAGGCCATCCGGGGCGATGGTGCTCGGGAAAGACTGGTTGGTGTAGCAGCTGTTGGCGACGCTGGTGCAGCCGGCCGCGAACAACAGCAGCCCGTTGATGCTCGGAAAGACCTGCGTGTAGTTCGTGCCGAAGTAGGTGAACGTGAACGGCAGCGGCACCGCCAACGCGCCTTCGTCCTGACCCACGGTGTACGGCAGCACCGTCGCCCCCGTCAGCGACTGGTAGGGCTGCGTGCTGATGATGATCGGGGGCAACTGAGCCCACGCAGAAGTCGAGGCGAGCGCCGCAACGAGGCCAACGAAAAAGAGCTTCTTCACGGCGTTCTCCATCAGGAACGAAGCAGCCCCGCGAACCCTGAAACGACGGGCCCGCAGGTCAAAGGCGGAAGCGACTGCACTCAAGGAATGCAGGCGGCCTGGTAGGTCACGGTCAACGTCTTGCCGGGCTCAGGAACGTAGAGCGGCTGGAAGTTGATCGAGTTGTTGGTCGCGTCGTATTCCCAGATGAGCGACATCAGGTTCGGGTCGGGATCCACCGCGGGAATCGGCAGGCCGTCGATCGACACCTGAATGCCGGTCGCCGCCGAGAGATCAGGCCGCGAGGTGAGGAAGAAGTTGGTGCGGTAACCGAACGCGTTCTTGCCGATGCGCTCGAGCGCGACCGCCCAGTTCGGCGTGCAGATCTCTTCCTTCACGCCGTTGGTCTGCGCGACCATGAAGTCGTGCCGGCCGTCGTTCGGGTCGTCGTAAGAGCAACCCGCAGGAGCGCTGGGGAGGAACGGGCCGATGACGTTGTAGCTGAACGCGCCCGAGCGCTGAGCGCCTTTGATGTTGATGAGCTGGTTCAGATAGTAGGCCGGCGCTTGTGGGGCCTGGTCGCGGGCGTCAGTCATGCACACCACCGCGAGCACCGCTTCCTGCCGCAGAAAACCTGCGTTCTTCGCGGGGTCGGTGATGTTTGGCGCAGTCAAGGCACGGGTCGCGGGGTCCATGCACGATTCGGCGAAGCCGGTGATGCCGACGTTGACGAGGCTCGCAAACTCGGTCGCAAGGTTCGGCGTGGTGGGCCTGAGGATCTTGTTCCCAGCGCTGCTGGTGTGGAGCGTGCCGGCGAGCACCGCCGTGGAGCCCTGCAACTCGGTGTTCGTCACGCCGATGTGGAAGTCGACCTGGTTGCTGGTGGCGTATTGGAGAAACGAGGCCATGTTCTGGGCAAGCGACGTCTGCTTGTCCGTCATCGAGCACGAGTCGTCGATCACCAGGAGGATGTCGGCCTTGGGCTTGGTGTCCTGGCGGAAGGTGTCGGTGTTGAGCCCGAGCATGTCGCCCCGGCCCTGCAGCGCGACCACGTAGTCGAGCGGCTGCCCGCCCTGGGTGACGCTGATGACGAACGCGCCGGTGTCAGGGCCGTAGTTGATGGGGCGGTACTTGAGCGAGAAGGTGACCGGGGTGGCGCTGCCGGGGGTGACGCGCGTGCCACCGGCGATGCCGCTGACCACGAAGAATTCCGGGCAGGGAGCGGCGCCCGGGCAGTTGGGGCCGCCGGGGCCTTCACCGGCCGCCGAGCCCATCGCCGACGAGTTGATGATCACGTCGCTCGAACACGAGTTGTAGATCTGGAAGTTGCGGTTGGGCGAGTTGCAGTCCTTCTTCACCACGCCGAAGTCGAGGGTGCTGGGCGAGATGGTGAGGCAGCTGTTCGCGATGGTGGCCGTCAGCGCGACCTCGCGCGAAGGCGAGACCGGGTCTGCGAGGTTGAAGCCCACCTTGCCGACCACCTGGGCCGGCGTGGGCGGCAGCTGGCCCTGGGGCCACGCGCGCACCATCACCTGCTTCGTTTCTCCGGGCATCAGGTCGAGCTCGTTGACGGGGCCTCCGGGCAGCGAGAACACCGCGGGCATGCCGGTGGGGGTGCCGGTCTCGGGCAGCAGCTGCAGGTTCGAGAGCAGGCAGACGTCGCTGGGCCCGGTGAGGCGGTTGCGAATGGTGAAGCCGAGGTCCTTGATCGCGGGCGGTGAGACGATGCCGAAGGCGAGCGCGATGGGGGTGATCTCCACGTCGCACGGGGGCAGCTGCACAGAGTTCGCGGTGACGGTGATGGTGGTCACGGGCTCGTCGGGGTCGTTCGAGAAGATCTTCACCTCGAACGAACGCATGCCCAGGCCGTTGGGGGTGACGCGAATGGGAATGGTGAGAATGCTGGTCGCCCCACCCGCCTCGAGCCCCTGCACGGTGTCGTAGCGGCCCGCGCCGGTGGTCGGCAGATCGTTGGTGCAGCTCATGGTGCTGGGGTCGAAGAAGCCCACGCAGATCTCGCTGGCCGACGAGCCGGCGGCGGGGGTCACTTCCCAGTAAGGCTTGATGAAGCCACCGGCGCCATCGGGCTGCCCCAGCTTCAAATTCGCGCGGGGGTCGGCCGGCGTGGGCCGGGTGCCGACGTTCTGCACGGTGAGGTTGCGGTTCGCGAACGAGGCGGGGTTCGCGGTGGGGAAGTACGCGATGCGGCCGAACGCGAGGCTCGGCGCGGGGCGCACGTCGATGTCGGGGCCGCCTCCGACGCCGCGGAGGTTCACGCTGATCATCGGCTGGCTGGTGAGCTCGGTGACGGCGACCAGTTGGCCTGCCCGGGGCCCGAGCACCAGCGGCTTGAAGGTGAGCTTGGTCTTCACGAGGCCAGGCGCGATGCCCTGCGGCGCGCTGACGTCGCGCACGCCGGGGGGCACGGTCAGCACCGTGAGATCAGCGGAATCAGTCTGGACCACCTTGAAGACGTTGCTGGGGAGGCTGCCTTCGCGGGTGCTGAGCATCGTGAGCTTCACGGGACGCAGCGAGAGGTTGCTGAAGGTGACCTCGCCGTTGACCGTGGTGCCAGGGGGCGCGTAGCCGAAGTCGAGGGTGGCCGGCG
>JAYVNA010000109.1:0-6996 GCA_043758715.1 Archangium sp. | reverse complement strand
CCGGAGTCGACAGCGTGAGGCCGTCCTTCGAGACGATCTCGACCCGGAACGCCATCGTGCCGACGCCGGGCAGAGCGGCCACCTTGGGCAACTTCGTGGGGGTGATGTCGGCGGGGCAGGTGAGCTTGCCGTCACACGAGCTGAGCGCCGTCTCCATGTACGTCACCGGCTCGAAGTGAAACGAAGGCGTGGTGTTGTCGAGCGCGCCCACGGTCGGCTCGATCTTGAACCAGTGCACTTCCTTCGCTTCAGCGCCGCGCAGCATCGCGTGAAGCGTCACCGGCTCGCCCTGCTTCGCGTAGACCCACGCTCGTTTCGGCTTCCCCTCGCCCACCGAGCCCTCGATTTCGAGGCTCGCAGGGGCGGCGAGGATCAAGGTCAGGAGGAGCAGGGGCATGGAGGTGAGACATAGCCCGAGCTCCTCCTGTTCCCTCACACAGCGCTACAGCGCCAGCGCCGTCGTGCTGCCACCGAAGCTCGTCAGCCCCATGCCCAGCTTCGAGTTGATCGTGAAGTAGAGGTCGCTCAAGTCGTTGTTCGGCAGCGCCACGAACCGGCCCAGGCCCAGAAAGTTCTTGCCGCCGGCCAGGACGGTGGGGTGCCCGGTGGTGGTCTGCATCCCACCGGTGTTGTGGTTGCCGTCCTCCAGGCCGACGCCCCATTGAATGATGGTGTTGTCGAGCATCGGCGCGCCACTGGGGTCGTTGACGCGCTTGAGCGCATTGATCAAGTACACCAGCTGGCTCGCATAGAACCGGTCGCGCGACACGCACCGGTGGCTGCGCTCGGCTTCTTCTCCGGTGCCGCCGTCGCTCCAATGAGCAATCTCATTGTGGCTGCCGGGCGTGTCCATGTTCGCGCCCTGATAGACGAGGTTCGACGGGATCTGGTTCTTGAACTGGCGGTTGGTGCCCTCGTACTCGAGCATCAGACTGAACATCTGCCCCACGTCGCACTGCATCGCGAGCACCATGCAGTCCATGAAGGCCTTGAGCCGCGGCCCGAAGTCGGTGCCGGTGCCATTGTGGTCCTCGTTGTTGAGACTGGAAGCGGGCGCTGCGCCCACCATGCACGAGCTCATCGGCACTCCGGCGTCGGCCGTGATGTAGGTGGCCTCGAAGGCGCGCAGCCCCGAGTAGTACGCGTCGACTCGCAGGCGGTCGGCAGTGCCCACCTTCGACTTGAGCTTGTTGATGCCCGCGACCGCGCTGTCGAGAATGCTCCTGTTCCTGACGAACACCGGCGGTTTCGCTGCCGGTGGGGCCCCCGTGGGGAGGCCTGAGAACAGGGTGGCGAACAGCTTGACCGGGTTGAGGAACACGTTGGCTTGTTGGCCCCCCACGTATGAGACGGTGCGCGAGTAGTCGAACGCGGTGAGGTCGGCGATGTACCCGTCGTAGCCGCCCGCGCTCAGCGCCCAGGGCTTGAGGTTGTTCGCCCTGGCCATCGCCTGCTCGAAGGAATCGCCCCTGATGGTGCACGCGGGGTCGTCGCCGTTCATGTACGGGGCGCTGGTCAGGTAGCTGGCCACCGACGTCGAGTGATCGCCCCGCTTGCCTCCACATTGGTTGCGCGCCCGGTTCTTGAGCCCGCGAATGATGGTCAGATCATTCACGTTCGACGCGAAGGGCGAGAACACCGCTGGCAGGTTCGCACCGTCGAGCGCGCCGGAGGTGGTGCCCGGGTACCAGAACGCGCCGTTGTTCGCCTTCAGGTAGCTCCCGCTGGCCTGGTAGAGGCAGATGTAGCGCCTCGGGTCGGCGTCGCCTGCGGCGAGGGCGCGGTTGTCGAACATCGCCTCCAGGGTGGGCACGGCCAGCGCGAAACCACCGGCGGCCTTCAGGAAAGAACGTCGGGCAAGCAGTGGGTGCTTCAAGGTGCGGCTCCTTCTTGCGACTGGAACTGAGGCGTCTGGACCAGGCTCGTCACCAGGCCCGAGAAGGTGGAGGTGGGCGTGATGTTCGTCACGCCCAGTGAGGTGGTGGTGCAGGTGTCGTCGACACCGCGCAGGGGCCGGGCGAGCGCGAAGGTCATCAGCTTCTGCGCCAGACATGCGGCCACGGCGGGGTCGGCCGCGAGCACCGCGAGCATTTCACCCGACGACGAGAAGGTGCGCCCGTCGGCCAGCACGCCCGTGGCGTCGATGGGCGCGTCGTTGAGCTCGGCGTAGGTCGTGCGCCACCGGCCGGCCATGTCGAAGTTCTCGAGGCCGAGCCCCCACAGATCCATCGAGACGTGGCAGCCGCTGCACGCTGCCGACTGGGTGTGCTGGGTCAGGCGCTGGCGCATGGGCAGGTTGCTCGACGTGGCCGACAGCACGGTCGACACCCCGGCCGGTGGAGGCGGCGGCGGCGCGCAGAACAGGCTGTCCATCACCCAGCGGCCGCGCTGCACGGGGTGGGTGTAGGTCGAGCCTCCGCCCGAGGTGAGCATCACCGCGCCGCTGGTCAGCACGCCGCGGCGCTCGGGCTGGGGGATCGCCACCCGGGTGAAGCTGGTGGTCGACAAGCCCGGAAGCGACCAGCCGTAATACGAGGCGAGGTTCTGATTCACGAAGGTGTGATCACCGTTCACCAGGGTCAGCAGGCTTCGGTCATTGGCCAGCACGTCCTGCATGAACAGCTGCGTTTCCTGGCGCAGATCGGCCACGGTCTGCGCCGGGAGCGTGCCGTAGCCGGTGGTGCCCTCGAGCAGCGACAGCCGCGCCCAGTCGCGCCGAAAACTGTCTGCGAACGAGGAGGCCTTCGGGTCACGCAGCATCCGCATCACCTGCGTCTGCATCGCATCGGGGTCACTGAGCGTGCCAGCCGCGGCCAGCGAAAACAGGTCGGCGTCGGGCATCGACTGCCAGAGGAAATAGGAGAGCCGGGCGGCCAACTCGTATCCGTCGAGCGCCTTGACCACGTTCGAGTCATCGGGGCTGGAGTGCTCGACGTACGAGAAGATGAACCGCGGGTCGAGCAGCACCGCGATGATGACGTCGTGGAAGCCGTCGGCGGGGGCGGTCTCGTTGGCGTAGACAGTCATCAGCTTCGCGAGGTCATCGTCGTCGATGGGCCGGCGGAAGGCGCGGTCTGCCAGCGCGCGCACCGCGGTCTGCACGCACGTGAGGTTGGGCACGGAGAGGGTCGCGAGGCAGCCAGCCACCCTGGCCCAGGCGCCTCCGGCGGTCCCTTTGGTGGCCAGCACCTGGTCGGCGATGCCCTCGGCTGCGTGCCCGTAGTCGGTGAGCAGTTGGTTCGAGAGCGTGAGCACGTCGGATTGGTTGGTGAACCCGCTCGAGCCCACCGACGAGCTGGCGAAGCTCGCCCCGTGCGCTGAGGGCACGAAGAGCAGGTCGCGAATCGTATTGTCGTATTCGAGGTTGGTGAGCCGGTGAATCATCGTGTGCCCGGGCCGGGGCGCGAGGGGGCAGGCGACGACCTCGGGGATCACCGTCGGTTCGACCGGGCTGATCGGTCGGGTCGGTGGGCTGGTGATGAGGCCCTCACAGCCGACGACGAACAACGAGGCGAGCGTGAGTACGAAGCGGGATTGGGGCAGCGTCATGGCCGCCGCTGCGTGAGCAAGCCTGAGACCAGCGCCGCGTGACGGAGAACACCTTGATACTCGGCGGCAGATGGCGGCGTGAAACGGCGAGTGGTGCACGCATGCCCGTTCTCGAGTGGTCATGCACACACCAGGACCGGGGTGCGGGAATGAACTCCCGCTCCGAGAGAGCAGGTGCGTTCGTTCGTCGGCGAGTTGCTACCGAGCGTTGCGAGTCACTGAAGCGCGCGCTCGATGCGGTGCTTGTTCACTGTCGTCTTCGGCACCTTCGAGGTGAACCAGCTGCGCACGTCTTCCTCGAGCCCGACGCCGTGCATGAAGTTGTAGATGGCCTTCTTGAGCGCGACGCCGAGCACGTCGTGATCGACGCCCGTCGGGTCGAGGAACGAGATGTCGTTCTTCGCGAAGGTCACTTTCGGCAGCGGCGCGAGCGTCACCCCGAACAGCTCGGGGTTCTTGCCGACCGGCGAGTGCACGGTGCAGGTGAAGCGATGAAAGAAGCCCGACTGAATGCAGCCGGCCGCGAACAACTGCCGCACGAACTCGAGGGCGTCGACCGTGTCCTGCACGGTCTGGGTGGGAAAGCCGTACATCAGGTACGCGTGCACGAGGACCCCCGCGTCGCTGAACGCGCGCGTCACCCTCGCCACCTGATCGACTGACACGCCCTTGTTCATCAAAGTCAGCAGGCGATCAGAGGCGACCTCGAGCCCTCCGGAGATCGCGATGCAGCCGCTGTCTGCCAATTGCTGGCAGAGCGCCGGCGTGTACGACTTCTCGAAACGAATGTTCCCCCACCACGAGATCGCTGAATTCCGCTTCTGAAGTTCGACCGCGAGCGCCTTGAGTGACTTGGGCGGCGCGGCCTCGTCGACGAAGTGAAAGCCGGTCTGCCCGGTCTCCTTCACGATGGTCTCGATCCGGTCGACCAGCAGCGACGCGTTCGCGGCCTCGTAGCGCCCGATGTAGTCGAGGCTCACGTCACAGAAACTGCACTTCTTCCAGTAGCAGCCCTGCGCGACGGTCAGCTTGTTCCAGCGCCCGTCTGACCAGAGCCGGTGCATCGGGTTGAGCATGTCGAGCAACGACAGGTAGCGATCGAGCGGCAGGCCGTCCCACGTCGGCGTTCCGACTTCCGTGAACGAGATGTCGGGCTCGGCGAAGTCGACGTAGCCCTTGCGGGTAAAGGTGCGCACCAGCCTGGCCGCGGGGCGCTTGCCCTCGAGGTGTTCGAGCAAGGCGAGCAGCGGGCGTTCACCGGCGTCGAGGGTCACGTAGTCGAAGAACTCGAACACCCGCGGCTCGGCGAGCTCGCGCAGTTCGGTGTTCACGTAACCGCCGCCGAGCACGGTGACGATGGTGGGATCGTGCGACTTGATCGTCTGGGCGATGCGGAAGGCGGCGTAGACCGAGCCGGGAAAGGGCACCGAGAGCAGCACCACCCGGGGCGCGTGTTTCTTCACGGCCTCGAGGGTGAGCGCGGCGAGGGTGCGGTCGACCAGGTTCGGCGGCGAAGCGAGCGCGTCGGCGAGGGGATCGAAGGTCGGCTGACTCGAGGCGAGCGACTCCGCGTAGCGCACGAACTCGAAGCGGGAATCGATCGACTCGCGCAACACGTCGGCCAGGTCGTTCAGGTACAGGGTCGCGAGGTGCCGCGCGCGATCGGTGGTGCCGAGCGCTCCGAAGGCCCAGGCCATCGGGTCGCCGCCCGAGTCGTCGACGTAGACGTCGAGTGACTTGAAGCGCGGGCCCTCGGGGAGAAACGTGCGGGTGCAGATCCGGTGCGCCACCGTCGCGTCGCGGCCCTGGAGAAACGCGATCACCGGCCCGATCGTCTCGCGATACCGATCGAAGTGGTCGGTGAAGTGCGTGCGCCTGGTGATCTGCGCGCGGATCTCCGTGAGGCCCTGGGGCGTGAAGAGCGCGAGGATCAGCTTGAGCGCGAGGTCCTCTTGAACCGCGTCCACGCCACGCGAACGCAGAAACCCCGTGAGGTACGCGGTCGAGGGGTAGGGCGTGTTGAGCTGCGTCATCGGGGGGATGACGGAGAGGACTTTCATCACCAGGCGTTCTTGCCTGAGGAAGTGCTCTGCGTCACGCCCCTCGCCCGGCCAGCACCCGCAAAAGAAAACGGGTCCATGGCCAAAGGGGGAAAGCCACGGACCCGTTCGAGGTCGACCCTATGTCGGCCTCTGTTGATTGGTGAGTGCGCAGCTAGATGGGTCGCCCCATGGGCTGCGTGTCTTCATCAGTGAAAGTCTCGGAGAGCCGCGCGTGCACTTGCGCCAGGCTGATCGGCGTGGTCACCGCGGCGCGTTCGCGAACCGGCTGGTACCGCGCACCACTCGCGAGCGCCGCCAGGGTGCTCGGTGCGGCGATGCCCGTGACCGGAAGTCCGACGTGAGCCTGGAGGCGCTTGACCGCGGCCTCGGTACGCGGGCCGTAGACACCCGGGCCCGACTTGAAATCGTCCATCGACATGAACTTCGCCGCCACCAACCGCGACTGGAGCCCGCTGACCGCCGGGCCCGTCATCCCGCGCTGGAGCAGCTGCGCCGTCACCGACTTCCGCTCGAAACCGTCGACCGCCTTCTTCGCCGACGAGACCACCGCCTTCGGAGCGTGGTGGGCCTGCGCCTGCAGGGGGCCGGTAGGGCGGGGTGTGAAGCGAACCGAGGTCATCTGACAGCCCACTGTACAAGCTGCGGGCCAACCGAAATCTCAGGGCGCACCGCATCGGATCAAGGGGTTGGCTGCCCGCGCCGTTGACAGACTGCGCGCGGATGCACCAATTGAGGAACAAACAGAAAGGAGATCAGGGGCTTGCGCGGTTTGTCCGATTTTCAGACGGGCGCGCCTCGATCTGCCACTCACTCAGGTGAGGAGTTCGAGGATCTCTTTGGCGATCAGCGAGTCTTTTCGAACATACCCGTCCGCGCCAGCGGCCTTGGTGATCCGCTGCAGCTCGACCTCTTCTTCAGCCGAGCACAGCACCACCTGGATGCCCGCGAAGAGCGAGTTGCCCTTGATGAAGCGGCAGAATTCCTCGCCGTTGACGCCGGGCATGTGGACATCGAGCAGCACCAGGTCGGGCCGGGTCTTCTTCTTCAGGATGATCTTCGTGGCGGCGTCGGCGGAATTGGCCGTCATCACCTCGTGACCCTGCGCCGTCAGCTCGACGTTCAGCAGCCGCGCGGTCGCTTCACTGTCGTCGACGATCAGCACCTTGCGCTTGGCCGCGCCCGCGTTGGCGAGCGCTCCGCGAATGGTATCGACGGCCGTCTCGAGCCCGCTGGACTTGGTGATGAAGCCATCAGCCCCGACCGCCCGGGCCTTGGCGGACAGCTCTTCGACGGAAATGTCGGAATAGAGGAACAGCTTGGCCTTGATCTGCCGCTGGACCTTGAGGAACTCGACGACGTCATCCCCGTACATCTCGGGCATGTT
>JAYVNA010000108.1:0-7008 GCA_043758715.1 Archangium sp. | reverse complement strand
CGCGCGAAGAGAGCGGGGCCGTGGGCGGAATGTTTTACGCGGTCCAGGAGATGACGGGCCGGGTGATCGGCGAGCGGAGACTCGGCGCGCTTCGAGAGCTCGGCGCGACCGAGCCCAGGGGCGTGGTGGAGATCGGCGAAGCAGCGGCCGATATCCTCCGCAAATATCCGAACGACACGCCCTTCGCGCTCTTCTACGTGACGGATCGCAATGGCAAGACCGCCACGTTGGTGGCGGCCAGCGGCCTCACCGCCGGTTCAGTGGCGGCCCCGCAGACCTGCGACCTCGATCCCTCCGCGACGGGTGGATGGCCCCTGGCCCGCATCAACGTGGACCGGCGATCAGAACGTGTCGATGGCCTCCGGAAAATGTTCCCCGGTCAGCTCCCGCCGATCCCCTACGAGGAGAAGCCAGACTCGGCCTTCCTGATTCCGATCGAGATCAGGGGCAGGGACGCTCCGACCGCGTTCCTGATCCTGGGGATCAACCCTCGCCTGGACTTCGACGACAATTACCGGGCCTTCTTCGGCCTGATCTCCAAGCAGCTCACCAGCCAGATCTTCAATGTCCTCGCGCTGGAAGAGGAGACCAGGCGAGCCGAGGCGCTGTCCCAGCTCGACCGCTCCAAGACGGCGTTCTTCAGCAACGTCAGCCACGAGTTCCGCACGCCGCTCACGCTGATGCTGGGGCCGATCGAGCACCTCCTTTCGGGTGGGCTCGGTGCGCTCTCACCCGAGGTGAGGGAGGAGGCCGAGACCGTTCATCGCAACGCGCTGCGGCTGCTCAAGCTCGTGAACGCGCTGCTCGACTTCTCGCGCATCGAAGCAGGACGCATGGAGGCCACCTTCGCACCGACCGATCTGGTGGCAGTGACGATCGATCTCGCGTCGAACTTCCGCTCCACCATCGAGCGCGCGGGGATGCAGCTCGTCGTCGAAGCAGAGCCGCTGCCCGCCCCCGTCTACGTCGACGTCGAGCTGTGGGAAAAGATCGTGCTCAACCTTCTTTCCAACGCCTTCAAGTACACCTCGCGGGGCACGATCCGCGTCGGCCTGAAGCAGCGCGGCGACTCGGTCGAGCTTTCGGTGAGCGATACGGGCATCGGCATTTCCGAAGCCGAGTTGCCCAAGGTCTTCCAGCGCTTCCACCGGGTGGCCGGCGCGGAAGGGCGTACCCACGAGGGGACGGGCATCGGGCTCGCGCTCGTGCAGGAACTGGTCAAGCTGCACGGCGGCTCAATCCGGGCGGAGAGCAGCGTGGGCAAGGGGACGGCGTTCACCGTTCAGGTGCCGCTGGGTTCGAAGCACCTGCCTGCCCATCAGCTCGCGCCTTCGGGCCTCCGTGAGCGCGCTCCCCGCAGCCAGCCCGAAACGTTTGCCCAGGAAGTGCTCCACCTGCTGCCCTCGACGAATGCCGGGTCCCCCAACGAGCCGGGGTTATCCGCCGCGGGACGCAAGCGTGTGCTGTTCGCGGACGACAACGCCGACATGCGCGAGTACGTGCGCAAGCTGCTTCAGCACCGGTATGAGGTGCAGACCGTCGGCGACGGGGCGCAGGCGCTCGCGGCGATGCGCGCTTCGAAGCCCGATCTCGTGCTCTCGGACATCATGATGCCTGGCATGGGAGGCATTGAACTTCTCCGCGAAGTCCGCCGCGACCCCGCGCTCCGGGTCTTGCCGATGATCTTGCTCTCGGCCCGGGCAGGCGAGGAAGCCAAGGCGGGTGGAATCGAGGAGGGCGCTGACGACTACCTCACCAAACCGTTCTCGGCGAAGGAGCTTCAGGCGCGGGTCCAGATGCATCTCGCGCTGGCCGAGATCCGGCAGGCAGCGGCGGAGAAGGACGTTCTGGTGGAGCACCTGGCCAGCCGGCAGCGCTGGATCGAGCTGGTGCTCGATTTGGTGCCGACGCCGCTGCTCCTGATGGAGCCCGGGACGGCACGGATCACCTTTGCCAATCAGGCGGCGCACCGAATGGCGGGAGGACGATTTCCGATGGACGTTTCGAACGTCCCGGCAGAGGAGTACGCGCTCGATTACTCCGTCCTCGATCCAGCGGGCCGTCGGCTCGCGCATGACGAGTACCCCGCGGTGCGCGCGGCACGCGGCGAGAAGATCACCGACGCAGAGATCGTCTGGCGCACCCCGGTCGGGAATTTCGCGCTCCTGGTCGATTCGCAGCAGGTGCCGGCACTCGATGGGGAACCCGCACGCGTGGTCCTCTGCCTGCGCGACATCACGGCGCTCAAGCGTGCTCAAGGAGAGCTCCACGAATCGATTCAGGCGCGCGACAACTTCGTCTCCATCGCCTCACATGAACTCAAGACGCCGGTCACCTCGCTGCGGCTGCAGCACGAGATGTTGGCCCGCTCCTTCAGGCGTACGCAAACAGTCGATCCAAAGCGCATGGAGAAGCTCCTTTCGGTCTCGGAACGACAGATGGAGCGCCTCATGCGACTGGTCGAAGACATGCTCGACATCGCGCGCATCAATGGCGGCAAGCTCGAACTCCACCGCACCTCGGTGACGCTCGAGACCCTGCTGGAGGAGATGGTCGAGCGTTTCAGGGAGATGGGCGCCCTGAGCGGAGGCCCCATTCGCCTGGACACGGAGGCAGCGGGCGTCGTCGGAGAGTGGGATGCGTTTCGGTTGGAGCAGGTCTTCGTGAACCTGCTGTCGAATGCGGTGAAGTATGGCGAAGGCAAGCCGGTCGAGATCAGCGCACGCCACGAGGGAGCGCATGCGGTGGTTCGCTTCATCGACCACGGCATCGGCATCGCGCCAGAGCACTGCGGTCGCATCTTCGAGCGGTTCGAGCGCGCGGTGGGGCACGGGATCTCGGGGTTGGGGCTCGGGCTCTTCATCGCGCGCAACATCATCGAGGCGCATGGAGGGACGATCGAGGTCGCCAGCGCTCCTTCCACCGGCTCCACCTTCACCGTGCGGCTCCCAATGGCGGCCAGCGCGGGGTCAGGACGGCACGGAGATGCCTAAGGCGCCCGTGGTGGTCGTCGAGGACGACCTCGACATCCGCGAGACGGTCGTGCAACTGCTCGAAGACGAGGGCTACGTGGTCTTCGCGGCAGAGCACGGTGCCAGCGCCTTGTCGCAGCTGCGTGGCATCGACCCGCCGTGCGTCGTGCTGCTCGACCTGTTCATGCCCGTCCTTGATGGGAAGGGCTTTCTGGATCGGCTCGAGGAGGAGTTGGTGCAGCACGCGACGCGATCAAAAGTGGTGCTGCTCACCGCCGCTCCCAACGGAGACGCGCTGTTGGCGCAGGTTTCCCCGCGGGTGATGGCCGTGCTCAAGAAGCCGTTCCGGGTCGAAGAACTGCTTGCAGTGGTTGCGACCGCCGGAAAGAGGACGACCCTCTAAAAACGCAGCGCGTTCGACTTGCGGGGCGTGCCATCCACGTCACACTCTGTTGGGTGCGCGTTCTTCCCGTGCCACTACTGGGCCTTCTCCTGATGCTCGCCTCGTGCGCGCCCGCGCTGCGTGCCTTGCGGCCGCAGAGCGACGCCCAACGAGCGGCGGAGACATTCCTGCGCGCTTGGGCGGACGGGGACATCGCCACGCAGCGATCGCTGGCGGCGCCGCACGCTCTCGCAGAGCAGTTCGTCTGGCGGGAACGGCTCGGCGTCGTGGCCTCCCGCTTCGAGATCATCGACGTGGACGAGCAGCCCGGGAGCGCTCGCGTCACCTTCCGCGGCGTGCACACCCTGAGGGGGCTGGGCGACTGGGAAGTGACGTCCGCGTTGGAGCTCGAACACCGGCAGGAACGGTGGCTCGTGCGTTGGACGCCCGCGGTGCTGCACGCGAACGCGCGGGCGGGCGACCGCTTCGAGCGCACGCGCAGCTTCGGTGCCCGCGCGCCTTTGCTGGACCGGCGCGGGCTGCCGCTGACGGTGCAGGGCGAGGTCGTCAGCGTCGGCGTCGTGCCCGGCCGCGTGAGTCGCGCCGAGGAGGTCGCCGCGGCGCTCCAGTTACACCTTCAGCTCGAGCCCTCCGTCGTGCACCGCGCTCTCCAGTCGGGCGCGGGCGCACCCGATGCCTTCGTTCCGCTCATCGACCTGCGCCCCGAGCGCTACGAGGCGGTGCGGCCGGCCCTCGCGCCGGTGCCGGGCATCTTCTTCCGCCGCAAGACCCTGCGGCTCACGCCCACGGAAGGCTTCGCCGCCCACACGCTCGGGCGCGTCGGGACGGTGACGACAGAGCGGCTGGCGGAGCTCGGCGTGCCGTACCAGGTGGGCGACGTGGTGGGGCTCAGCGGGCTCGAGCGCGTGCATGAGCGCACGCTCGCGGGGCTCCCGGGAGGAGAAGTGCGGCTGCGGCGCGCCTCGGGCGAGTCGGTGCTCCTGCGCCGCTTCGAGGGTCGCGCGGGGAAGCCCCTCTCTACGACCCTGGACGCTGACGTGCAGGCCGCCGCCGAGGCCGCGCTGGGGGAGGTCAGAGAGCCTGCGGCCCTGGTCGCCGTGAAGGTTGGCAGCGGCGAGGTGCTCGCGGTGGTGAGCCGGCCGCTGGGCGCCCCGCTGAACCGCGCCCTGCAGGGGCTGTATCCGCCGGGGTCGACGTTCAAGGTCGTCACCGCCCAGGCACTCCTCGCGCGGGGGCTGACCCCGGAGAGCACCGTCTCGTGCCCGGCGACGGCCGAGGCCGGCGGCTTCCGCTTCCGAAACTTCGAGGGCGAAGCGCTGGGCCAGACGACGCTGCGCCGAGCGTTCGCCCAGTCTTGCAACACCGCCTTCATCCTGCTCGGCGCCGAGTTGGAGTGGGACGAGTTGGCGGAGGCGGCCCGGCGCTTCGGGTTCAACGTCGACTACGACCTGGGACTGCCCTCCCCGCGCGCGGCCTTTCCCGCGCCCGACGATCCTGCCGAGCGGGCCGCCGCCACGATCGGCCAGGGACGCGTGCTGGCCACCCCGCTGCACATGGCGTCGGTCGCCGCGGCGGTGGGTGCGGGGGAGTGGCGGTCGCCGTCGCTCCTCCCGGACCTCCTGGGTTCGTCGGCACGGGGCCCCCCTCTCGGCACTGGCACCGTGCGCTCGCTGCGCGTGCTGATGCAGGCGGTCGTCGCCGAAGGGACGGGGAAAGCCGCCGCGGGCGTCCCTGGCCTCATGGGCAAGACCGGCAGCGCGGAGTTCGGCACCGAGGCGCCGTTGCGCACGCATGCCTGGTTCATCGGGCTCCAGGGAGACGTCGCGTTCGCGATCCTCGTCGAGGGCGGCGGTACGGGCGGCAAGGTTGCCGCGCCCATCGCTGCGCGGTTCGCTGGAGCGCTCGCGACGGGCCGTTGATGCGCCTCCAACGCACCGTTTCTGCGGGCGCCACTCGGCTTCAGCCCCGGGCGCGCGTTTGCGCGGGTTGTTCTTCTTGTCGCTACCGTGCATAGCCCCCCGCACGATGACGTTCGACGAGCTTGGGCTAGATCAGATGTTGGTGCAGGCGGTGAAGGCCGAGGGCTACACGACCCCCACGCCGATCCAGGTGCAGGCAATCCCGTACGTGCTGCAAGGCCGCGACGTGCTTGGCATCGCGCAGACCGGGACGGGGAAGACCGCGGCGTTCGCGCTGCCGACGCTCCAGCGGCTGGCGGCGTCGACCCCGGGGGGAACTCCGAAGATTCGCTGTCTCGTCGTGACGCCGACGCGCGAGCTGGCCACCCAGGTCGCCGAGAGCTTCGAGACCTACGGGCGCGGCCTGGACCTCTACGTCACGGTCATCTTCGGCGGCGTCGGCCAGGACAAGCAGGTCAAGGCGCTGCGCCAGGGCGTGGACATCCTCGTCGCGACGCCGGGCCGGCTGCTCGACTTGATGAATCAGCGGCTCGTGTCGCTCCAGGGCGTCGAGGTCCTGGTGCTCGACGAGGCGGATCGCATGCTCGACATGGGGTTCATCCATGACGTGAAGAAGATCCTCGCGGTGCTGCCGACCCAGCGGCAGACGCTCTTCTTTTCCGCGACGATGCCTGACGAGATTCAGTCACTCGTCAAGAGCATCCTCAAGAACCCGGCGCGGGTGGCGGTGGCCCCCGTCTCGTCCACCGCGGAGCGGGTCGAACAGAAGGTCTTCTTCGTTCACAGCGGCGACAAGCGCTCGCTGCTCGTGAAGCTGCTGGAGGATCCGTCAGTCACCCGCGCGCTCGTGTTCACGCAGATGAAGCACGTCGCGAACCGCGTGATGGAGCATCTGGAGAAGGCGGGGGTCTCGGCCGCGGCCATTCACGGCAACAAGTCGCAGAGCGCGCGTGAGCGGGCCCTCGAGGGCTTCAAGGACGGGAGCGTTCGGGTCCTCGTCGCGACGGATGTCGCCGCGCGCGGCATCGACGTCGAGCAGATCTCGCACGTTATCAACTTCGACCTGCCGAACGTGCCCGAGACCTACGTTCATCGCATCGGTCGCACCGCGCGCGCCGGGAAGTCGGGCGAAGCGTGGTCGTTCTGCGAAGAGGGGGAGGAGCGCGACTTCCTTCGGGACATCGAGCGGCTGACGAGACTGAAAATCCCCGTCGCCGAGACGCCAGCGCTGCCGCCGCGAATGCACAAGGAAGACCAGGACCGGCCGCCCCGCGGACAGACGCCCGGACGTGGCGGAGGGCGCGGCGGCCAACGCCCCGCTGGCGGCGGAGCGCGCAGCGGGCAAGGTGCGCGGAACAGCGGCGCTCCAGGCGGCCAACGCCCCGGTGGCGGCGGCGGCGGGGGCCGGCAGGAGCAAGCGCGCGGTCAGCCAGCGGGTGGCCGCGGTCGCCCCGCGGGAGGCGGGGGGGGCGGACGGCGCGGCGGACGAGGTGGACGGGATCCGGGTGGCCCGTAAGGAGCCGGCCTTGCAACACTTCGCTTGTCTCGCGCTCGCGGTCGGCATGGCGGCCCGCGCAGAAGGGTAGCCGCGCGTCGCCCAGTGTGCCTCGACCTCGCGTGGAGCGATGTTGCGTCACTCAGACGGCGCGGCGCCCGAGAGCCCGTTGATGCGGTTCTCGGCGTTCGCGCCCGGTGTCTTGTTCGCGTCGGTGAC
>JAYVNA010000107.1:0-2206 GCA_043758715.1 Archangium sp. | reverse complement strand
GCAGCGGGCGCAATCACCACCGGAGTGGGCGGCACCACGGGGAGCACAGGTTCCGACACTTTCACCGGCGCTTCGACCACCGGCCGATCTTCGACCACCACCTGCTTGCGAACCCGCCCGAAGAACGCGCTCAGCTCATCGGCCTTCACGTCGGTTCCGGCCGCGAGGATGAGCGCTTCCTTCTCGAGCACCACGCCGTCTTCGACGCGCAGCAACTCGAGCGCGATCGATCGATCGTTCCCGACCTGGCTCAGGGAGAGCACCATCACCAACGGCACGCCGAGCTGCCGGCCCAGCTCCGTCACGCACGCCTTGCGACCGTTGCAGGCCGACGCGTCTTTGAGACCGAGCCGGCTCAGGTTCGCGCGCGCCGCGTCGGCATCGAGCTTCAGCGGCACGCCAGCGGCGGTCAGCTGCGCGGAGATCTTCTGTGAGAGCACCTGGGCATCGGCCTGAGTGACCGACGTGCGGCGCCCGACCAACACGGCGAGCTGAGGATCGACGGAGGCGAGCGAGAGCGTGAGGACCACAGCTGAGAGCATCGAGCCCACTCTCCCATGTGAGGTCAGCGCTGCAAGAACGTCCGCTCAAACGCTTTCAGGTTGTCCGCGAGCTGCTGTCGATCGGCCGGGGTGTTGAGCATGGTCGCCTCGACCTTGTACTTGCGAAGCAGGGTGAGCGCGGACGGATCAGGGTCCTCTCCCGGTGCCGTGACCTTCTGAAGCGCGGTCTCGAGCCCCGCCACCCGACGCCGCAGCTCGTCGACGGTGGGGGGCGCGCGGGGAACGCGTTTGGAGGTGATGGCGGGGGCCGGGGGAAGCTCGACGAACGGCGGCGGCGCGACCACCACCGGCTCGGCCACCACGGGCGGAGGCGCGATCACCACGGGCGGCGGGGAAACCACTACGGGAGAAGCGGCGATCACCGGCGGCTGTTCGATCGTGCGATTTCCCGAGAGCTGAACCGCGACCAGGGCCGCCAGCACGACGGCGGAGGCACCCACCAGGTAGGGCCAGCGGCGGGGCCGCAAAGCTCGATGACTGACGAAGGTCGCAGCGTGGAGATCGACCGACATCGGCGAAGCAGGCTTGAGGCCCTCGGGCGTGATCATCGGCCGATGGGCCCGGCTGAGGTACTCGCCAGAGACCGGGTTGATCGATTCATACCGGGCCGACTGCTCGAGGCCCCGCGCGATCTCGATCAACTCGGCGCGCACTGCTTCGGCTGACTCGGGCCGATCCTCCGCCTGCTTCGCGAGCAAGCGGGTGATCAATTGATCGAGCGCTTCGGGTACCTTCGGCTCGATCGCACGCGGGGAAGGAATCGGCCCCGAGACATGCAGCATCAACACCTCGACCGGCCCCTGGGCCGTGTAGGGCAGCTCTCCGGTGACCAACTCGTAGGCCAGCACCCCGAGCGCATAGAGATCCGTGCGGGCGCTCACGTTGTGCCCGCGCGCCTGCTCCGGAGCCATGTAGTTCGGCGTGCCGGTGACCTGCGCGCGGCTGGTCTGTTCGGTGGTGCCGTTCAGGTTCAGCCCTTTCTTCGCGAGGCCGAAGTCGAGCAGCTTCAAGTAGCGCTCGTCGTCGCTGGTGACGCACACGAAGATGTTCGAGGGCTTGAGGTCGCGGTGAATGACGCCCGCGCGGTGTGCGGCGCCCAACGGTGCGCAGATCGCGATCAGCAACGCGACGGCTTCCGAGAGCGAGACCCGTCCTGCTCCATGAAGGTAGGAATCGAGCGGCTGTCCCTCGAGGAACTCCATCACGATGTAGGGGCGGCCGTCGGGGAGCTGCCCGAAGCTGAAGATGTCGATGATGTTGCGGTGGCGAATCGAGTTCACCGCCACCGCTTCATCTGCGAGGCGCCGCACCTGCGTCTCGTCGCCTGCCATGTTCGGCTTGAGCACCTTGATGGCGACCCGCTTCTTGATGACCGGCTGTACGCCACTGTAGACGACGCCCATCCCGCCTTCGCCGATCACCTCGAGCACGGCGTACTCGCCGAGCCGCATGCCCACGAGGGGGTCGGAGAGAATGACAGCCTGGGTGGGGTTGCTGCCGCGCATCGGGAAACCTCTACCAGCCTACTTGAAGCAACCCGGGAGTCGGCTTTCCTGTGCAACGGCGATTCCGCCTCGCGTTTGCCACCTGATCCCCCTGGCTGGCCGCGCTGCAGCCGTTCGCCGGACGACCCGGCATTTTGC
>JAYVNA010000106.1:0-20255 GCA_043758715.1 Archangium sp. | reverse complement strand
CCGCTCGGGGAAGCTGAAGTTGAGCATGCGCGATGCGATCAGCGGCTCCGCGATTCGGTAGACGGCAATGCCCGTCACCTTCACGCCGACCTTCTCCTGCGTGATCTGATCTGCGACGAAGTGAAGGCGCTGCACGGTGGTCGGCACGATGGCGATCGAGTCCCACGGCCACTTGAAGACGGTCGCGCCCTGCCCGGCCGACACCACGCTGCCTCCTCGCATGCGAATGAGGAACTCGCTGGGCTTGGCTGAGATGAAGCCCCACTTCTTGGTCTTTTCCGGATCCTCTTCAGGCTTCCCGCGCCGCCAACCATCCGCGTACCGGGAGCCTTCGGCCTGAATCGACTGCGTGATCTGAACCGGAGCGTGTTTGGTCATGCGCCCCTCCAAAGCGAGCCGCATGCCGCCTTCCAATGGCCCGGAACCCCGTCATCTGGTGGTCCGTCCTCGATCGCCCTGCTCGAAAGTGGCGCTCGCTAAGCGACCGATCTGACGAGAGCTCGGGCCGCCCATCCTGCGAGTGGCTCGCAATTCCGGCCAACACCCCGGAATCACACATAGTGGACTTGACTGGTCCACCTTCTTCTCGTTAGAGAAAACCATACAGGACCGCGCTGGTCCACATTCGAGGGCATCATGCTGAAGCTCCCCATCTACATGGATTACCACGCGACGACTCCGATGGACCCGCGGGTCCTCGAGGCGATGCGGCCTTACTTCGTGGAGGACTTCGGCAACGCCGCCTCGCGCAACCATGCGTTTGGGTGGAAGGCGGAAGCCGCGGTCGACAAGGCGCGCAAGCAGATCGCCGCGCTCATCGGTGCCTCCGACAAGGAGATCGTCTTCACCTCGGGTGCGACCGAGTCGAACAACCTCGCCATCAAAGGCGTGGTCGATTTCTACAAGGACAAGGGCGACCACATCATCACCCTGTCGACCGAGCACAAGGCCGTGCTCGACACCTGCAAGCGCCTCGAGCGCCTGCGGGCCGAGCGCATCGACGAGCTCAAGATTCAGCGGTTGATGGAACTGACCGGCAAGGACGTCGACCCCGAAGAGCTCGCCTCACTCGAGATCAAGCACGACCTCGACAACGACGCGCTGCTCAAGCGGTGGATCGACAAGGTTCGCGTCGGCGCTCGCGTCACCTATCTGACGCCCAGGCCTGACGGGCTCATCGACCTCGAGCAGCTGCGCGCGGCCATCACCGACAAGACCATCCTGGTGTCCGTGATGCTGGCGAACAACGAGATCGGCGTGGTGCAGCCGGTCAACGAGATCGGCGCCCTCTGCCGCGAGAAGGGCGTGCTCTTCCACACCGACGCCGTGCAGGGCGTGGGCAAGATCCCCTTCAGCGTCGACGCCGCCAAGGCAGACCTCGTCTCCATCACCGCCCACAAGATGTACGGCCCCAAGGGCGTGGGCGCGCTGTACGTGCGCCGCAAGCCGCGCGTTCGCGTGCGTGAGCAGATGGACGGCGGCGGTCATGAACGCGGCATGCGGTCGGGCACCCTGAACGTCGCGGGCATCGTGGGCTTCGGCGCCGCGGCGGAGCTCGCGAAGAACGAGATGGAAAGCGAAGCGGCCCGGGTCTCGGCCCTGCGCGATCGCCTGTGGAAAGGCGTGGCGGCCAAGCTCGACTACCTGACCGTCAACGGCTCGCAGACCGCCCGCCTGCCGGGCAACCTGAACGTCTCGTTCTCCTTCGCCGAGGGCGAGGGCTTGATGATGGCCATCAAGGACGTCGCGGTGTCGTCGGGCTCGGCCTGCACTTCGGCCTCCCTCGAGCCGTCGTACGTGCTGCGCGCGCTCGGCGTCGAAGAGGAACTGGCGCACAGCTCGATTCGTTTCGGCCTGGGCCGCTTCTCCACCCAGGAGGAGGTCGACTACGTGATCGACCTCGTCGTTCGTGCAGTCACCAAGCTGCGCGACATGAGCCCCCTCTACGAGATGGCCAAAGAGGGCATCGACCTCAAGAAGATCGAGTGGAAAGCCCACTGAGTTTTCAGACACTTTCGAAAAGGAATTCCCCATGGCCTACAGCGACAAAGTCATCGAACACTTCGAGAACCCCGGCAACGTCGGCACCCTCGACAAGAATGATCCCAACGTGGGCACCGGCCTGGTCGGCGCCCCTGCCTGCGGCGACGTGATGCGCCTGCAGCTGAAGATCAGCGACGACGGCGTGATTCAAGACGCCAAGTTCAAGACCTTCGGGTGCGGCTCGGCGATCGCCAGCAGCTCGCTCGTGACCGAGTGGGTCAAGGGCAAGTCGATGGAAGACGCGATGAAGATCACCAACAAGGACATCGCCCTCGAGCTCTCGCTCCCTCCGGTGAAGATCCACTGCTCGGTGCTCGCCGAAGACGCCATCAAGGCCGCGATCGAAGACTTCCGGGCCAAGCGTGCTGCGCGTCGGGCGCCTGAGGCGGCCGTGACCGAAGCCGTGAAGGAGGCTTGAACATGTCGGCCGTCGAGCTCCAGCCCGTCACCTCCGCCAATGCGATTCCCGGCGGGAAGCCCATGGGCAAGGGCATTGGCCTGACCGACAGCGCGGTGACGCGCCTTCAGCGCCTGCTGGCCGAACGCAAGACGCCCGAAGCGGGTCTGCGCATCGCGGTCAAGGGCGGCGGCTGCAGCGGGCTCGCCTACCACATGGAATGGGCCGAGAAGGCCCGCGAGCGCGACAAGACCTTCGAACGCGATGGCGTGCGCGTGTTCATCGACCCCAAGAGCTACCTGTACCTGATGGGGACTGAGCTCATCTTCGAAGAAGGCCTGCTCGCTTCCGGCTTCAAGCTGCAGAACCCGAACGTCAAGGGCTCCTGTGGCTGCGGCGATTCATTCACGGTGTGAGTCGTGACTCACTTCGACCTCTTCAACCTCGCGCCTTCGGTCGACCTCGACGTCACCGCCCTCGAGGCCCAGCACCGCAAGCTCGCGATGGAGTCCCACCCCGACCGGGTGGCTGACCCTCACGCGCGCCGCCTGGCCGCTGAAAAGTCGGCGGCGCTCAACGACGCCATCAAGGTGCTCAAGGACCCCGTGCGCCGGGCGTTCTACGTGCTCGAGCTCAAGGGCGTGAAGCTCGATTCAGATCAGGCCGCCGCGAAGGTGAAGATGCCCATGGATTTCCTCGAGGAGATCATGGAGCAGCGCGAGGAACTCGAGGCCGTGAAGGCCCGCCGCAACCTCGAAGCGGCCCACGCGATGGCTGAGAAGATGCGCACCACCCGCAACCAGACCCTCGCGACGGCGCAAGAGGCGCTCCGCAAGGATGACGTGCCCACCGCGACCACCGCGCTGGGCCGGGTTCGCTACTACACGCGCTTCCTCGAAGAGGTCGACGCGTTCGAAGAGGAGTTGTCGTCGTGAAGGGCTACCTGCAGATCCACGATCCGCTCAAGCCCAAGGGCAGCGTCGTGGGAATCGATTTGGGCACGACGAACTCGCTCGTGGCGGCGGTCATTGATGGGAAAGCAAAGTGCCTGCCGGCCGACGAGGGCGGAGACCTGCTGCTGCCTTCGGTGGTGCACTATTCCGAGAGCGGCAGCGTGGTGGTCGGCAAGTACGCCGCGAAGCTGCTGCCTCACTTTCCGACCGACACCATCAAGTCGGTCAAGCGCTTCATGGGGAAGTCGCTCGGCGATCTCGAGACCAAGAAGCTCGGCGCGTACGAGTTCGTTTCCGGCAAGGGCGTGGTGCGCTTCCAGGTGAAGGGCGGCCAACCCGTCACCCCCATCGAGGTGTCGGGCGAAATTCTGCGCCAGCTCAAGCGCAAGGCGGAGTCGTACTTCGCAGGCAAGGTCGAGCAGGCGGTCATCACCGTGCCCGCGTACTTCGACGATGCCCAGCGGCAGGCCACGCGCGATGCGGGGCGGTTGGCGGGCCTCGAGGTGCTGCGGCTGCTCAACGAACCCACCGCGGCGGCGCTCGCGTACGGCCTCGACAAGGGCGTCCAGGGGCTCTACGCCGTCTACGACTTGGGCGGGGGCACCTTCGACATCTCGATTCTCGAGTTGGTCGATGGCGTGTTCCAGGTCAAGTCGGTGGGCGGCGATTCCGCGCTGGGTGGCGACGACTTCGATCGCACGATCGTTCAGAAGGTACTCGACGCGCGTGGCATCACCTCGCCGTCGAATACGCAGATCGCGACGCTGCTGCAGCTCGCGCGCGAAGCGAAGGAACGGCTCACGGACGAAGAGAGCACCACGCTCGAATTCGAGGGTGTCCCCTTCTCCGTCACCCGCTCCGACTTCAATTCGTGGATCCAGCCGTTGCTGAACAAGACGGGGGCTTCGGTTCGCCGGGCCATCAAGGACGCGGAGCTGACGGTCGATCAGGTGAAGGGTGTCGTACTCGTCGGCGGTTCGACGCGCGTGCCCGCGGTGCGTGCGTACGTGGCCGAGCTGTTCGGTAAGCCCGCGCTCGCCGACATCGATCCTGACCAGGTGGTGGCGCTCGGAGCTGCGATTCAGGCCGATCTGCTCACCAATGCCGACCGGCAAGACGAGGTGCTGCTGCTCGACGTCATTCCGCTCTCTTTGGGGCTCGAGACCATGGGCGGCGTGGCGGAGAAGCTCATTCCCCGCAACTCGGCGATCCCCATCGCGCAGGCGCAGGTGTTCACCACGTTCCAGGATGGCCAGACCGGCATGGACATCCACGTGGTGCAGGGCGAGCGCGAGCTGGTCGCTGACAATCGCTCGCTAGCTCGGTTCCGGCTGAGCGGCATTCCTCCGATGGCCGCCGGCATGGGCCGGGTGCAGGTCGTCTTCAAGGTCGATGCTGACGGCATTCTCGCGGTCTCGGCAAAGGAAGAGACCACCGGCATCGAGCAGAAGATCACCGTGAAGCCGTCCCACGGCCTGACCGATGAGGAGATCGAGCAGATGCTGCTCGACTCGATCGATCACGCCGAAGACGACATGCAGCGGCGCATGCTCGCTGAGCAGCGGGTCGAGGCGGAGCGGTTGCTCCTCGATGGCGCCAAGCAGCTCAAAGAGAACGGCGACCTGCTCTCGGCTGACGAACGCAAATCGTTCGAGAAACAGCTCACGGAGCTCACCGAACTCACGCGCACCGAGACCAACCACGAGGTGCTCAAAGCCGCGATCACCCAGGTCGATGAGCTGGCGCGGCCCTTCGTCGGTCGCATCATGGATCGCGCGATCGGCAAGGCCGCCGTCGGTCACCGCATGGAGGACTTCTGATGCCGCGCGTCACCTTCCGCAGCGCGCTCCAGGAGATCGTGGCGGAGGTCCCCGAGGGGACCTCGCTGCTCGACGCCGCTGAGAAAGTGGGTGGTCAGGTCGGCCATTCGTGCGGTGGGGTCTGCGCCTGCAGCACCTGCCACGTCTGGGTCCGCAAGGGCCTCGAGAGCCTCTCCGAGCAGGACGACATGGAGCTCGACCGCCTCGACCTCGCCTACGACGTCAAGCCGCAGTCCCGCCTGGCCTGCCAGTCGAAGGTGGGAACGGACGACGTCGAGGTGTGGATTACCGAGGAGTCGCTCAAAGCCTTCATGGACGAGAACCCCAACGTGCGGCGCGCCCTCGAGGCCGAGGGGAAGTGGCCGCCAAAGAAGTTTTCCTGAGCCGTCAGCTCTTCGTTGACACCAACGTCCGGCCAACTGTATTGAGCGACGGCCTTGCCCAGGTGGCGGAATTGGTAGACGCGCTAGATTCAGGGTCTAGTACTGGCAACAGTGTGGAGGTTCGAGTCCTCTCCCGGGCACAGGGGGAATCGGTGAAAGCCGATTCCCCCTTTTCTTTTTCTCGGTGGCCAGAGGCATGAGACGCCACCTGCTCCTCCTCCTCTTCGCGCTCACCGCTTGTGACGCGGTCGAAGACGATCTCCCCGGCAAGCTCGTGCGCGTCGAAGTGATCACCGAGGCCGACACCTGCACCCCGCTCCGCTTCACCGGCGACGCTGGCGTTCAGTTCTTCGGCCAGCGCACCGATGGAGGGCTGGCCCTCACGATGAGCTCACAGGCCCAGTACGGCCCCACCCCTGACGGCGGGACCCTCACCGGCACCGGCCCGTCCCTGGTGGTGGCCGCCACGGGTTCCGAAAACGCGCCCTGCTTCATCTCGTTGTCCGATTGGAAGCGCACCGAAGAAGGGCTCCGGCTCGAACAGCACTACCCGGGCAGCGACGTCTGCACGAACGGCACGAGCCTGATGCCGAAAGCGGCCTGCATCTCGAGCCGGAGGTTCGTCTTCACCGAGCTTCGCGACTGCCCGCTGCGCTGCGTGCACATTCCTCCGGGCAGCGACGAGATCGAGTGCACATGCTGAAGACCGTCTTCAAGAGCCCCGTTCGCGCCGAAGCCGAGCTCATTCGCGCGCGGCTCGAAGGCGCCGGCTTCCACCCGGCGATCACCGGCGCTGCCCAACACAGCAGCCTGATGCCGATGCTGATGGAGGTGGAAAGCGAAGTTGCGGTGCCCGACGACGAGTACGCCGACGCCGAGGAGTTCCTCACCGAGTCGCGGCTCAAGCTCGAGGGTACGGAAGCGAGCGGCGAGATCGTCGAGGGCTCGGTGTGCCCGGTGCACGAGCAACCCGCGGTGGCGGTGTGCGATCGCTGCGGCACGTTCTTGTGCGCGCAGTGCGGCTCGCTGGGCAGCCCGCCCCTGTGTGAAGAGTGCGTGATGCGGCACGACGTGCCCCGCGAGCGGCCTCGCTGGGTGACCAACGTGGCGCGCCTCTGGTTCTTGTTCTGGGTGGGGCCGCCGATCATCGGCCTCCTGATCTATTGGCTGCGCCGCTAACGTCCTCGGTAGCCAGCTTGCCGTTGGTGACGCACCGCAAGGATCCGCACCAGATCGTCGAGTTCTTCGTACTGGTACAGAGCGATGAATCCGGTCTTTCCAGAAGAGATCACCAACTCCCGAATCTCCCCGCTGACTCGCCTGCCGATGAACGGATGTTCGTCGAGGACGAGAACAGCTCTTTGGATCCGCGCGACCTGATTGACGGCCCACTCCGGGTCGAACTCTCGAGTGAACCCGAAAATCTCTTCCAGGTCGTCGAGCGCGCCCTCGTCGAAAATGATCACGTGAGTTTTCGGGCTCTCGGGCGCTTCGCCCTTTCGCCACGGGCTCGAGCACTCAAGAAGGCGAACACTTCTTCAGCCGGGATCCCCTTCCCCGTCTCTTTTATTCGCGCCAATCGCCTCTCGGCTTCAGCCACGAAAGCCGCCTGAGCCTCCTCGGCATCGAGTTTCTCGCGGATGGCTTCGAGCATGAACGCGTGAGCGCTGGTGTCCTGAGCTTCAGCGAGCTTCGCGATCCGCCGAGCCATCTCTTCTGGAACTCTGAGGGATACCGGCATCAAGCACCTCCGTCATACATTTGTCCTACTGAGGTTAAGGGCACGCGAGAGACAGATCAACCCGCAGCGCAGGCCGATCGGTCAGAGCGCGTCGAGCCAGTGACTGAGCACCGGGTGCCGCGCCACTTCACCTTGCAGTCCACGATCAGGCTGAATCGGGAACGCGTGAATCCCGCGTGAAGCAAACGCGTCGAGGAGCGAGCGCTGCGCGGCAGAGTCCGGCGCGAACAGCACCGCGCCATCGCCGCCCCCGGCCCCGCTCTGCTTACCCGTGCACCCGAACGTACGCGCCAGGCTCAAGATGCGCGTGAGGCCTTCGTCTTGGGTGACGCCCAGTTCCCAAAGCAACGCCTGCAGGCCCTCGCTCGCCGACTCGACCGCCGCGAAGTCGCGACGCAGCAGCCCCGTCTCGAGCGAATCGCCGAAGCCGTCGGAGCGGTCGACGAAGTCCTTCCGCCACGGCGCGCCGAACTTCTGCTCGACCTCCTTCACCAACGAAGGCGTCGAAGCGCTGTGCCCGCTGAACGCGAACACCATGGGGAACACCGGCTCACCCATGCGCACCAGGTCGACCGCGGGGGACTGATCCATCGCCACCCACAAGCCGCCTCGCTTCGAGGCCGCGAGCAGCGCGCTGACGTCGTACTTTCGATACCGGGTCACGCCGCCGGCAAACGCAGCGGCCACATCACCCCCGCTGCCCTTGCCGCCTTGCGCATCAGCGTGCGCCAGCAGCGAGAGCTTGAGCGGATCGTACGAAGCCTGGAGCCCATGCCGCGCCGCTTCGGCTGCCAACACCGTGGCGCGCGCGCTGCTCCCGAGGCCGAGCTTCTGACCATCGACCAGGGGTGAGCTCTCGAAGGCCACCGAGAAGCCCGGCCCCTCGGTGCCCAACAATCTCAGCGCGAGATCGATCGTGGTCGCGACGAAGCGAAATTCCGCGGGGACTTCGCGTTCCCAACGCACTCCTGCCGGCGTCGCGGGGCCCGAGAGGCGACCGTCAGCGAGCACCACGTCGACCTGGCGATCGAGGCGAGGGCGAACCAGCGCATGGACCCGAGGCCCGACCGCGAGAACGCGGGCCACCCCACCCCAGAGCACTGCGTATTCCCCGGACAGGAAGAGCTTGCCGGGGGCTGAAAGTGTTCGATCCATGGTGGCCCCTCACCCCGACCCTCTCCCCGCGTTGCCGGGAGAGGGAGAACTCAGCGCCAGCCGAACGCGACCGCGATCTTCGCGGCGTACCGGGCGTTGTTCTCGAGCAGCGCCAGGTTCGCGGCCAGCGTCCTGCCCTTGGTGCGCTCGACCATCTCGCTCAGCAGAAACGGGGTCACCGCCTTGCCCTCGATCTTCCTCTTCTTCGCGAGCGCCAGGGCCGCCTTCACGTGCTTCTCCACCTCGGCCTGCTTGAGCGCAGTCTTCACCGGGGGCGGCAACGCCAACACCATCCCACCCTGCTTCAGATCGCGCCGGGCACGGATCATCTCGGCCGCCTCGGCCACGTCATCGACCCGGTGTTCCAACTTGAGCCCCGTCTCGCGGCAATAGAAGCCAGGCATCTCGTCGGTGCCTACGCCCACCACCGGCACTGCGAGCGTCTCGAGCAACTCGAGCGTGCGCGGAAGATCGAGCACCGACTTCGCGCCCGCGCAGACCACCGCCACCGGGAACCGCGCGATGGCCGCGAGGTCCTGGCTGATGTCGAAGTGATCTCCCCGGTGCACCCCGCCGATGCCTCCGGTGGCGAAGACGTAGATGCCCGCTTCAGCCGCCATCTCGCAGGTGGCGCTCACCGTGGTTCCGCCGGTCGCTTTGCGCGCCACGGCCACGGAGAGATCCCGAGACCCTATCTTCATCAGGTTCTTGCCGGTGACGAGCAGGCGCGTCTGCGCCGCATCGAGGCCCACGTAGAGCTGGCCGTCGATCACGGCCATCGGGGCAGGAATGGCGCCCTCGTCTCGCACCGCGGCCTCGCAACGCTTGGCTGCTTCGACGTTGTGCGGGTACGGAAGGCCCTGAACGAGGACTGAGGTTTCAAGGGCGACCAACGGCTTGAGCGTGCGCCGAGCCGCGGCGACTTCTGCGGAATAGACCAGCTTCAAAGGTACAGCCCCTCTCGCCAACAGCAGTGGTGCGTCATACGCGACGCTTCTCCACCACCAGGTTGAACTCGTCGATCTTCTTGTCCAGCGTCGGGCGGCTGATGCCCAGCGCCGCCGCCGCCCGGATCTTCTTACCGTTGGCCTGCCGCAGCGCCTCACTGATGGCGTCACGCTCGAGCCGCGAAATGCGTTCCGCGAGCGACTGCGGCGACTTCTCGGCGGTGCCTCCGTCCTGAATCTCAGGAGGCAGGTGCAGCGCCGTCACCTCTCCGCCGCCGTACAACAGCGACATCCGCTCGGCGACCAGGCGCAGCTCTTCGACGTTTCCGGGCCAGTGATGATCACTCAAGAGCCGCTTCGCGTCGGGCGAGAGGCTGGGCGGTTCCTTCCGCCGGGTACGGGTGAGTTCGCCGCAAAACCACTCAAAGAGCTGCATCACGTCGGCCTTGCGCTCTCGCAGCGGCAACGTCTCGAGCTCGACGCCCGCGAGCGACCGCGCCAACTCGGCGTCGATTTCCCCGCGGGTCTGCATTGCTTCGAGCGAAGCGCGGGCGGTGACCATCACGCGCACGTCGACGGGCTCTTCACCACCCTGCCTCGCCGGCGCGACCTTCTTGGCGATCAGCCGCGCGAGCCGCTCCGACACGTGGCGGGGCAACGACTCGATCGAGAGCAACAACAACGAGCCGCCATCGGCCTTGAGCAACGCCGACGACTGTGGGGGCACACCCGGCGCGCTGGTGCGGCCAAAGAGCGCCTCTTCGGTCTCGACCGCCGAGCGGCGGCAATCGACCACCACGAAGGGCCCCAGCGCCTTCGACGAGCGCGAGTGAATGTAGCGAGCGGTCTGCGCCCGGCCCGAACCGATCTCGCCGTGCAGCACCACGCTCTCGGTCCCCGACGCCGCGCGCCGCGCCACCTCGACCGTCTTGCGGAAGGGCCGGCTGCTGCCGATGAGTGAAATCACCGGGGCCACCCCGTCCTGCCGGCTGCGCACCGAGGTCACCGCTTCACCTGCGAGGCGGCCCAGCGCTGCGATGGTGCGCTGTTCTTCTTCGCCGAAGGGCTCGGGGCGCTCTGCGTAGAGAATGCCGAAGGGCGCGCCACCCGAGGCGATCAGCGGAGCGCACAAAAGCCCCTTCACCCGGCCGGCTTCCTTCCGCTCCAGCGCGCCGCGCACCAGCGAGCGAGGCACCTCGACGGAATCCGCACCCACCACCGCCGCGGTCATCAAGCCTTCGGTGCCGCCCAACAGCGCCGCGGCCTTCTCGGCGTGCACGCTGCGGCCCAATTCTTCAGCCGCGCGGCGCAGCACCATCGCTTCACTGGTCGCAGAAATGAGCGCGACGCCCGCGTGGTAGAGCCCTGCGACCGCGCCCACCGCGGGAATGAGTTCTTCGACGGGGCTGGTGTGCAGCTCCCCATCGGCTTCGCGATCAGAAAGCGACGCGCGCGCCGAGGGCTCGAACAGCACGGTGGAATCGCCCACCTGCAGCCGATCGCCCGGAAGCAGAATGATCTCGGCCTCGAGCTTCTCTCCGTTGACGAGCGTGCCGTTGCGCGAGCCGAGATCGGTGACGCGCGCCTGGCCGTCTTCGATCAACAGCCGCACGTGCTTGCGCGAGACCTTGGCGTCTTCGAGCGAGATGGTGCACGACGGGCTGCGCCCGATGAAGATTTCGCCCTGAACTTCATGCCGGCGGCCCGCCTGGGGCCCGGTGAGCAACAACAGCGCTGCCATCTGTCTGCCTCCGAAATGCCGTTACGCCGGTCGCTCGAGCTGGAGCAATTGCTCCATCTCTTCTGGTTCCAGCTGCCGCCCCTCGCGTGCCACTGCGAGCGCGTTGATCTGTGAATCGTCGACTTCGACGTGCGAACCCTTACGCCATTCGGTGGTGCGGGTGCCGCCTTCGACCAGCTTGCCCACGAGATTGTCTTCGTCCCACTGCACCACCTCGACCCAGAGCAGTTCCTGCTCTGGCTCACCGGCCTCGCCGTCGGGGTGCACCTCGAAGGGAGCGCGCACCATGAACGACAGCGGTTCCATCAGGCCCTTGCGCATGTAGCGGCCCTTGAAGATGGGCAGCAGCCGGATCGCGATGTCGAGCTTGGCCCGCGCTTCTTCGTCGGTCTCTTCTTCGAAGCGGCCGCGGTAGTGCTTGAGGATGTCCGACATCCCGTGCCGGCCCTCGGGGCTCACCACGGTGACCAGGCCCTGGGTGTGGCCGGTGAAGCTCTCTTGATCGATCTGGTACAGGTTCGAGCGCCCCTCATCAGACGGGAGCAGCTGAAACCCCATGCCCACGCTGGTCGAGATCACCTGCCGCACCGCGGGGCCCTGGGCAAACGCGAGATCGGTGCACAGCTCCTGGAAGAATGTCTCGGCGGCGGCCAGATCTTCTTCGGGAATGTGGAACATCTCGACGTCGGGCGCGGCGAACTTCGACATGCCGTGGGTATGCACCCAGTTGTTGCGCTCACCCTCGCCCAGCGGCTGCGCGTGCACGGTGATGTGGTCGCGAATGTCGAAGTCGAGCTCGGTGATCTCCTCGACGTCGGTCGCGGAGTGCAGCTTGAACGCCGTCACGTCGATCGCCACGCCCTCGGTCAACTCGAGAATGGTGCGCACCGTCCACAACGCTTCGAAGGCCGCGATGCTGGGCTGCGGAGAGCCCGGCTCGAAGCTCACCCGGTAAAACCCATGGGCGAGCTCGAGACGCTCGCGCAGCTCCGGGGTACCGGTCAGCAGCTCAGGCGTCCACCCCAGCGAGGTGAGCCGCGCTTCGAACTTCACGTCGACGCGCGACTGCTCTGCTCGAACCGAGAAGAGGCAGTTGTCTTCGCCGAACACCAACGTCACCTCTTCGGCTTCGAAGGCCTCGGTGAGGGCCTCCTGGGCGAGCGGATCGGGCGTATCGGTCGCGACGATGTAGACGTCTCGCGTCCCCGTCACAGGTGCTTCTCGATCTGGCGGAAGAGGTCCACGCGATCCACGAGGTTGGTCAGGTAATCGAGCGTGTCGGTGGGCAACACCAGCACAGGGCTCATCTTGTACCGGGTGAACCAGTCTTCGTAGAGCGCGTTCAGGCGGTTCAGGTACGGGGTCGGAATGTCCTGCTCCATCTTCCGGCCGCGCAGCCGAATGCGCTGCTTGAGCGTCTTCACCGGGCAGCGCAGGTAGATCATCAGATCGGGCGGTTTGAGCGAACCGGCCACCGTCTCGTAGAGCTCCCAGTAGGTATTCCAATCGCGCTTGTCGATGTTGCGCTGGCGGAAGAGGTTCTTCGCGAAGATCTCGGCGTCCTCGTAGATCGTCCGGTCCTGCAACGAGGTGCCTTCCTGTTTCTCGAGTTCCTGGTGCAGCTTGAACTTGTGCGTGAGGAAGAAGACCTGGCTGCGAAACGCCCAGGTCTTCATGTCCTTGTAGAAGTCGGCCAGGTAGGGGTTCTGATCGTTGGGCTCGAAGAAGGGCTTGAGCCCGTACTTCTTGCAAAGGAAGCCCGTCAGCTCGGTCTTCCCTGCGCCGATGTTCCCAGCGATGGCGATGAACTTTTGGCCGGACACGAAGAGACGGGTTTATTCCCGCAACTCGCCCCAGTCGAGACTTGTCGAACGGGCCGGGTGAAGCGGCCAGAATCCCCGAGCAATCGTGCTACACCCGCGCGCCGTGTCCCGCCTGGTCCTCGCCTCTGCGCTCTGCGCGTTGCTCTGTGGCTGTCAGAAGCCACTTGAAGCGAGGCTCCAGGCCGGTGACGCCGCCGCACGCGCCGGAAAGTGGGACGTCGCGCGCGCTCAGTGGACTGAAGCGACGCAGCTCGACCCGCACTCGGCGCTGGCGCACGCGAAGCTGGGCGTGGCCCTCTTCGAGCTCGGCCTGAAGGACGAAGCGGCCGCCGCCTGGTCGGCCGCGGTGGCGATCGACCCGAACGCGGAAGACCCGGTGAGCAGCCTCGCGCTGCTCGATCTCGAACACCTCGACGCCGGCGCCGCGGTGGAGCGGCTGCGCCTGGTGCAGGCACCCGTGAGCGCTTCCTTCAATCGGGTGCTGGCGCAGGCGCTGCTCGCGCGCGGGGCGCCCGATGACGCGGCGGCGGCCCTGGTGGCGGCGGGGAAGGCGGCGGCGGTCAGCCCGGGCGATCCACAGAACGAGTACCTGGTGGGCTCGGCGCAGATCGCGCTTCGCCGCTTCAGCGATGCGCAGGGCACCCTCGAAGAACTGCAGCGCAAGCACCCCAACCTGCCCCTGGGCAGCTACGGGCTGGCTCGCCTCGCGGCTGCGCAGAACCGCCAGACCGATGCCCTGCTGCACCTTTCCGCGGCCCGGGCCGCCGCGGGCTCCAGCTGGAACCCCGAGCGGGTTGCAGTCGACCCCGCGTTCGCTTTTCTGACCCCCGCGCCGGAGTTCAAGGCGCTCGTGAGCAAGTGAATGCTTCGTAACGTCTTCTGCGTGCTGGTGGCGATCGTGTGGACCCTTTTGATGGGGGCGCTGACCTTCGTGGCGATGCTCGTCACCTTCAATCGCTCGGCCTCGATGCTGGTGGTGCAGAAGTGGTGGTCGCCCGTGCTCCTCTGGGCCGGCGGCGCCAAGCTCGAGGTGCGCGGGCTCGAGAACCTGAAGAAGGGCCAGCCGTACATCTTCGTCAGCAATCACCAGAGCACCATCGACATCCCCACCTTGTTCATGGCGATCCCGTGGGACACGCGCTTCGTGGCCAAGAAGCAGCTCAAGTACGTACCGATGCTCGGCTGGTACATGTGGGCCGCGAAGTTCGTGTTCGTCGATCGCTCGAATCACCGCGAGGCCGTGCGCTCGCTCGACGAGGCCGGTGAGCAGATTCGCGGCGGCATCAGCATCATCGTCTTCCCCGAAGGCACGCGCAGTGACGACCGCAAGGTGCACCCGTTCAAGAAGGGCCCCTTCGCCCTGGCGATGAAGGCCCGGGTGCCCGTGGTGCCGGTGGCGATCGAAGGTTCGGGCCTGCTGATGCCGAAGAACTCCTGGCAGATCACGCCGGGGCCCATCACCGTGAGCATCGGCCAGCCGATCGCGCCGGAAATCTTCGAGAACGACCGCGAGTTGCTCATTCGTGAGGTGCGCGATCACATCATCGACCAGAGCTTCGCCATGGGCGGCCTCGGCGGTGACAAGACTGACCCCATCGCGGCCCGTGGCCTCGAGGGAATTTCGGAGCGCGGCCCCCTGCCCGCCGATCGGAGCGGCGAGTGAGGCAAAAGCTGTTGGCTGCGGTGATGCTGTTCTCTGGCTGCGTCACCACCGGGGCCGCCAGCGCGCAGCTGACGCCCCGCGAAGAGGCCCAGGTGTTCCTGCAGCGCGGCGAAGGGGGCAAGGCGCTGCCGTTGCTGGTCGAGCTTCAGGCCAAGGCGCCCGGTGATCTCGCGATCGCCCGCATGGTGGCCGAAGCTCACGTGAAGGGCGGCACCGCCGAGAAGTTTCTGGCCGAGCTGGCCCCCCAGGACACCGCGATCAGCCATTACCAGCAGGGCCTGGTGCGGTTCGCCCGGGCCGCCGATGCCAGTGCGCCCGCCATCGCCGACTTTCGCCGCGCGGCCGCGTTGGCACCGGGTGAGCCGGAGTACCGCTATCGGCTGGGCGTGGCCCTGCTCGAGTCGGAGCAGTACGAGCTGGCGCGCATCGAGCTCGAGTCAGCCACCAAAGAAGCGGGCGATCGCCCCAGCTGGTTCCTGCCCCTGGCGAAGGTGCGTTACCGCACAGGCGACAACGCCGGCGCGACCGACGCGATTCGGACCGTGGTGACCGGCGGCCCCAGCGCGGCCGACGTGAAGGTGGCCCGCGCGCTGATGGATCAGATCGCCGATCCGTTCTCGGCTTTTCCGCGCTCGGCGCGCGCCCAGCTCGAACAGGCCATTCAGTGGCTCGAGGTGGGCGATGTGCCGCAGCAGGCCATCGTTCAGCTAGAGGAGCTGCTGCGAGATCACCCTGACGAGGCGATCCTCCATGCGCTGCTGGGGCTCTCCTGGGCCCGGCTCGACGACGCCGGCCGGGCGGTGGAATCGCTCAAGCGCGCCATCGAGCTCGCCCCCACCGACGGCAAGAATCACCTCTACCTGGCGCAGCTCTACGACGCCCGCCAGCGCACCAAGAACGCCGAGGAGCACTACCGCCTCGCGCTCGAGCGCAACCCCGTGCTCGACGAGGCCTGGCTCAAGCTGGGTGACGTCGCCCTCGATCAGCAGGACTACGTCACTGCCCGAAAGTACTTCGACGTGGCGGTGCACCTGCTGCCCGAGAGCGCGCCCGCCCACGGCAAGCTGGCCCTGGTGCATCAGCTCGACGGTAACTTTCCGGCGGCCGATAAGGAACTGAGGGTGGTGCTCGATCGTGATCCCGAGAACCTCGAGTTCATGTTGAGGCTGGGGGTTCTGCACACCGAACGTTTCGCCAAGGCGCGCACCCAGGCCGAGAAAGACCAGGCGTCCACCGAGGCCACCCTCTGGCTCAACAAGGTGCTCGAGGCCCAGCCTGAGAACGCCATCGCCTCGCGGGCATTGGCGCGGCTGAAGATTCGCTGAGGTCGGGCTACACTCCCCGGCCGTGAGCGAGAGCGACAGGCAGCCTCCCCAGTCGGACAACGAACCTGAGATCGAGCTGGCACGCCCTGCCCGCCCTTCTGCGCCGCCTCCGCGGCCCTCGGTGAGCAATCCACGCCTGCAGGCGGTGCAATCCGCCATGCGCGCCCAGCCGCTGGCTCCGGTCGATCGCGGGCTCTCCAGCGCGCGCTTGCGCGAAGGAGCGGCCGACACCCTGCTCAACTCCTTCTCCATCCTCGGTGAGGTGGTGGAGGACTTCCGGAGCTCGGATCGGTTCTTCAAATACAAGGCGATGGTGATCAGCCTGTGGTTTCTGCTGGCGATCGGCTCGTTCGGCATCGCCTGCCCGTCTTCGGGCCCCAGCAACGACATCAACGCGATGTTGGTGGTCAGCGGCGAGGCGGCGGCGCCCATCTACATGGTGAAGAACGAGAGCAACGACGTGTGGAAAGACGTCGAGATCACCGTCAACGGCAAGTACCGCTCGACCATGAGCCAGCTGCCAGGCGAAGGCGGCAACACCACCCTCTCGGCAGCGGTACTCTTCGACGACACCGGCAAACGCGCGCCTTCCTCGCTCCCCATCACCGACATCGTGGTGAAGGTGCGTGATCCCGAGGGCGAAGTGGCGCTGCTCAAGAATGGCGCGCTGGTTCAGTAGCGCTCACGCCTTCCGTGCCCGTCTCTTGCGAGGCACGGTCACCGTGGCGAAGTTGATGTCGGCCGGAAACCGGCCCCACCGGTTGAAGTCTTCGTCCGCGCACTCGATGCCTCGGCGCACGGTCGCGTGGCGGGCGTTCCAGGCGAAGTTGAGGTGATGGAAGGCGTGATCGAACCAGACTTGAAGTTGGTGCTCCCTGGGCTTCTCCGCTGAAAGCAACGCAGCCTCGATCTGCTCAAGCTCCGCGCGGGCCTCGGCCACGTTGCGCCGGACGAGATCCAAATTGAGCTTCGTCATCTGCGTTCCTCGAGCGCGTAGACAAGAAACAACCCCGGCTCCATCTCTGGAACCGGGGCCGGTTTTTTCAGCGGTTCAGAAGCTCAGGGCTTCTTCTCTTCAGGCTTCTTCTCGTCGGACTTCGCATCAGCGGCCGCGGGTGCCGCCTCGGGGCGGTCCATCAGCTCGAGAATGGCGATGTCCGCCGCGTCACCCTTGCGGAAGCCACCACGCATCAGGCGCGTGTAGCCGCCGGCGCGGGTCGCGTAGCGGGTCTTCAGCTCGCCGAAGATCTTCTGGAGCAGCACGCGGTCCTTCACGATCTTCTGCGCGAGGCGCACGTTGTTCAGGCCACCCTTCTTACCGAGGGTGATGACCTTCTCCGCCATCTTCCGGGCCTCTTTGGCCTTGGGGACGGTGGTGACGATGCGCTCGTGCTCGATGAGCGAGGTGACCATGTTGCGGAGCATCGCCAGGCGGTGTGCCGTCGTGCGCTGCAGCTTTCTATTGCCGACCTTGTGTTCCATGACTGCCTTCTTTCAACCACCGCGGCCGTACGAGGTACCCGGTGGACGTAACCCGTCAGCTTCGACGGATTTTGGTGAACCCGGGAGCGGGATGCTCCCGAGGCGCAGCAAAACTCAACTCAACTCAGACGCGGGGAGCCGCCGGGGGCAGCGCGACGGGCGCCGTCTTGGGAGGCCAGTTCTCGAGCTTCATGCCGAGCGACAGACCCATCTCGGCCAGGATTTCCTTGATCTCCTTGAGCGACTTGCGGCCGAAGTTTTTCGTCTTGAGCATCTCGGCCTCCGTCTTCTGCACGAGATCGCCGATGGTGCGAATGTTCGCCTGCTGCAGGCAGTTCGCGCTGCGCACCGAGAGCTCCAGCTCGTCGACCGAGCGGAAGAGGTTCTCGTTGAGCTTCGCTTCCTGCATGGGCGTCTCGACCGCCTGGGGCTCTTCCGACTCTTCGAAGTTCACGAAGACGGTGAGCTGCTCTTTGATGATCTTCGCCGCGTAGGCGACCGCGTCCTGCGGGCTGACGGAACCGTCCGTCCACACCTCGAGGGACAGCTTGTCGTAGTCGGTCTGCTGCCCGACGCGCGCGTTGGTCACGAGGTAGTTCACCTTCGAGACGGGCGAGAAGAGCGAGTCGATCGCGATGGCGCCGATAGGCGTGCCGGCGACCTTGTTGGCCTGCGCAGGCACGTAGCCACGGCCACGGCGGCAGGTGATGTCCATCTTGATCTTGCCGCCCTCACCGAGGGTGCAGATGTGGTGACCGGGGTTGAGCACCTCGACCTGGTCGTCGGTGATCAGATCGCCGGCCTTCACTTCCTTGGGACCCTCGGCCTCGATGCGAATCGTCTTCGCCTCGTTGGTGTGCATACGCAGACGCACTTCCTTGAGGTTGAGCACGATGTCCGTGACGTCTTCGGCCACTTCAGGAATCGTGGTGAACTCGTGCTCGACCAGCCCGCCGTTGCCCTCGATCTTCACGGTGGTGATCGCCGCGCCCTGGAGCGAGCTCAGCAGCACCCGCCGAAGCGAGTTGCCCATCGTGGTGCCAAACCCGCGCTCGAGCGGCTCGGCGACGAACTTGCCGTAGGTGCCCGTGCTCTCGGAATCGACATCGATCTTCCGGGGCTTGATGAGGTCGCGCCAGTTCTTCGCAATCAGAGACGTATCAGCCATGTGTGTTGCCCTCGTTGCGAGCCGCCACCAACGTACCCACCTTGATGGCAGGAGGACGGCTCGGGAGATTGTTGAACCTTGAAAAAAAACCAAGGAGCAGATCGGCCGAATGGCACGATCTGCTCCGGTCAGCAGCAAGAAACGCCGCCGATTACTTCGAGTAGAGCTCGACGATCAGCTGTTCCTGAATCGGCATCGTCAGGTCTTCGCGGTTCGGAACCGTGCGGACCGTACCCTTGAGGCCCTTCTTGTCGACGTCGAGCCACTGGGGAATGCCGCGGCGATCGACGGTCTCGATGGCCTCCTGAATCCGGAGGATCTTCTTGCTCTTTTCGTGCACTTCGATGACCGAGCCAGGCTTCACCGAGAACGAGGGAATGTTGACCCGCTTGGCGTTCACCGTGAAGTGACCGTGGCGAACCAGCTGGCGCGCCTCAGCGCGGGTGTCCGCGAAGCCCATGCGGAAGACCACGTTGTCCAAACGCAGCTCGAGCATCTGGAGCAGGGTCTCGCCGGTCTTGCCCTTCGCCGCGGCCGCGCGGTGGAAGTAGCCACGGAACTGGCTCTCCAGCAGGCCGTACATGCGCTTGACCTTCTGCTTCTCGCGCAGCTGCACGCCGTAGTTCGAGAACTTGACCCGGCCCTGGCCGTGCTGGCCTGGGGGGTACGGGCGGCGCTCAATCGCGCACTTGTCCGTGTAGCAACGGTCGCCCTTCAGGTACATCTTCAGGTTTTCACGCCGGCAGATGCGGCAGGCGCTTGCGGTGTAACGAGCCAAAGTAGTTCTCCGTGTTCTTCTTGAAGGGGCGGAAGGTCAGACGCGACGGCGCTTGGCCATGCGGCAACCGTTGTGGGGAATCGGGGTGACGTCCCGGATGAGCGAGATCTTGAGGCCGGCAGCGGCCAGCGCACGCAGCGCCGACTCACGACCTGCGCCAGGACCCTTCACCAGAACCTGCACGTTCTTCATCCCGTGTTCGATGGCCTTCGCCGCCGCATCGCCAGCCGCGACCTGCGCGGCGAACGGGGTCGACTTGCGGGAGCCCTTGAAGCCACGCGAACCAGCCGACGACCACGAAATCACGTTGCCCGTGATGTCCGTGAACGTGATCAACGTGTTGTTGAACGTCGACTGAATGTGAACGATCCCGTTGAGGATGTTCTTCTTGTTCTTCTTCTTGGCCTTCTTCTCGCCAGCCGATTCCGGGGTCGCCGGGACAGCGGGAGCAGTGGCAGCGGCAGGTGTGGGGATCGTCTCTTCAGCCATTGTTGGTTTCCGCCCTACAGGTGATCAACCTCACTCGCGAGAGTGAGGCTTGGGTTGAAAGTTGAAAGTGGGGATTACTTCGCCGCCGGAGCTGCCGGCTTGACGCGTTGCACGCCACGCTTGGGGCCCTTGCGGGTACGCGCGTTGGTGTGGGTGCGCTGGCCGCGAACGGGCAGGCCCTTGCGGTGACGGAGGCCACGGTAGCAACCGAGGTCCATCAGGCGCTTGATGTTCATCGTCACTTCACGGCGAAGGTCGCCTTCGACCTTGTGGTTCGCCTCGATGATCTCACGGATCTTCCGGGTCTGCTCCTCGGTGAGATCCTTGGTGCGCGTGGTCATGTCGAT
>JAYVNA010000105.1:0-7036 GCA_043758715.1 Archangium sp. | reverse complement strand
ACCGGTCAGAAGGTGCGAGAAGGGCAGGTGGTGGCGACCGTGGGCGATTCAGGCAAGACCAGCGGTCCCCACCTGCACTTCGAAGTGCGAAAAGACGGTGTGCCCGTCGACCCTCTCGATTTCCTCGGGCCGGTGCCGGCCGCATGACCACCGTGCTCTTCCTGCATGGGCTCGAGTCAGGCCCTCGCGGCAAGAAGGCCCTCGCGCTCGAGGCGGCGGGCTTCACCGTGGTCTCGGGGCAGATGCCCTGTGGTCAGCGCGCGGTGCTTCGGGACCCGGCGGTGATCGCGTTCGCGGCGCTCGCGCTCGTTGCCTCGATCTTTGCCATCTCCCGGGGCCCGGTGGCGATGGTGATCGCCGGCATCTCATTCTTTCTCTCGCTGCGCTTCGTTCGCCCGCTGCTGATGCGGCGCATCTTGAAGCGCAGCGTCGCCGTCCAGCGCGCGTTGCTGGGCGCGAATGCCATCGACGTGGTGGCGGGTTCCTCGTTCGGTGGGGCCGTCGCGCTCGAGTTGATCCGCCAAGGCGCGTGGAAAGGGCCGACGGTGTTGATGTGTCCCGCGCACCAGCTCGTGGCGGGCCGCGCGTGGACGAAGGTGCCTTCGTTGCCCGCCGATGCCTCTCACGTCGTGGTGGTGCACGGGCGCAAAGACGAGACGGTGCCCCTGGCCCACTCGCGAGAGCTGGTGCGAGGCACCGCGGCGAAGTTCATCGAGGTGGAAGACGATCACCGGCTCACCACCACCGCGAACGCTGAAAACTTCGCCCTGTGGGTGAAGCTCGCCCTCCGGGAACAGTGACAGCGTGAGCCCGTGGAGGGAGAGTCACTCCGTGCGGCTTTCCCTGCTCCTGCTCCCCCTCGCGCTGATCGGTTGCGTCAAGGCTGCGCCGAAGAAGGTGGTCGAGGAGAAGGTCGTCGATCCCATCGAGGGCGCGCGCGAGGCGATGGAGCGGCTCTACAAGGCCGTCGAAGCCGGCGACGCGGATCAGCTCGAGACGCTCTTCACCGCGGATGCGCTGGTGTTCGGGCTGGGTCCTTCCGACACGTGGCAGGGCGGCGAGTCAATCGTCGATCGGGCGCGCCAGTCGCTGCTCCCGATCGGGCTCGCGGGCGACGAGGTGAAGCTCGTCGAATCACACATCGTCGTCGGCATGACCCCTGGTGATTATTCGGCGTGGGCGTTTGATCTCCCGAAGGTGAGCACGACTCACAAGGGCAAGACCGAGGTCTGGCTTCCCCGCATCACAGCTCACCTCGAGCGCGAGGGCGACCAGTGGAGGATCGACGCGCTGCATCTCTCGCTCGCGGTGCCTGATTCGCTGGTGTTCGCGCCTGACGCGGCGAAGAGGTTGCTCTCTCCTGCCGACGTCACCAACGATCGCAGCCCCGATTCCGAGCAGGTGATTGGCCTCGTGCGGCGATCGCTCGACGACTACGCGGTGAAGATCGATCGCACCAGCGATCGCTCGGAGTTCGTGCAGCTGGGCACCTCGGCTGCCGAGGTCTTCATCGGCGGGAAGGCCTTCAAGGACCTGATCAAGCCGCAGCTCGGCGCCATCAAGAAGGCCGGCTACAGCTGGAAGCTCGACGGCAACTTGCGCGTGAAGCTCGCGCCCGGGAGCAAGTCGGGTTGGGCTGCCGCGATGGTGGTGCAGCGCCAGGGCTCAGGGAAGAAGCTGCAGGTCTTCCCCGCGTTCCGGGTGTTGTGGACGCTGATCGAAGAAGGCGGGGTGTGGAACATCAGCTCCGAACATCAGTCGTTGGCGGTGAAGGAAGATCTTCGCGACGCGGCGAATGACGAACAGCTCACCGCGTGGAAGGCGAGCCGTGCGCTGGCGGAGAAGACGGCGGCGAAGTCGAAGCCCAGGGGCAAAGACGATTCCGCTCCCGCGAAGAAGGACGGCGATATCGGCGCCTGGTGAAAGCCTGAGGGCAGGGGCGGTCACTCCCGTTGCCGGCTCATTGCCGAAAGGCGACGAGGCCCTCGGCTCCGGGCTTTCTTTGACTCGCTGGCTTGGGCTTCGTGATGGTGACTCGGTCGCCTTGGTGAAGCATCCTCGAGGGACACTTTGCGAATTCTTCACAGAACGGGCTCGCCGGGTGAGTTCCCTCCGGAGGCGTGAGAGATCGGCGCTTTCTGTGAAGAATCCGCAACGTCTCACTCCGTGACGTGAGGATCCTCGCTCGAGCAGAGAGGCCTGTTCGGGTCGAGCAGAGCAAGAAATCCTGAACCGACGAGTCGAGGACTCTGGGGCCCGGGAGGCCCGCTCCGCGCTGCTATGACGGAATGTCGGTCGGCGCCTCGCTGACCGACAAATCTCCCGCCGCAGCGAAACCGGACAGGCCCCGCCGATCCACTTCGGCTCGGTTTCGTACCCAGATGTCGGTCGGCCTGCCTTCGACCGGCATTTCGTCATAGCGCCGCGCGGGGGCATTGCCCCCGGCGGTCACGCTCACTGGCTCATCGCCATGTTCAACGCGTTCCAGAAACCCTCGCGCGGAGGGCCCGTTCGCGACGAGCACGCAGACCCAGCTGAGGGCCCGCGCACCTCCAGGCAAGACGTCACTTCCCTCGAGCGCGGCGGCGCGTGGCCAGCAGCAGCAGCAAGCCCATCAGCGGCGCGCCGAAGTCTGCCGGACCCGCGCAACCACAACCGACCTTCGCGTTGGGCTGCTCGGTGGTGCTGTTCGCGCCCACGGAAGGCAGGGTCGTGGTGCCCGTGTTGCCACCACCACCACCACCACCGCCGGTGCCCGCGTCAGTGCCGCTCCCGCCGCCCGTGCCCCCGTCGACCGGAATCATGCAATTCACCAACGGATCGACGGTCAGCGTGAGGTTCTGCAGCGTCGCTCCATTACCCGTGGAGCCGAGCGTCACGTAGACGTCCGTGTTGCAGGCCGCCGCGACTTCAGCTGCCGCCGTGACCGCGTTGTTGGCAACCGCGGCGTTGATGGTGAGGTCAGCGTCGTTCTGCAGCAGGCCTCCCTGGCGCGCGAAGGTGATGGGCGAGCCCTTGCGCGTCATCATGCGAACCACCGGAGCCTGACCACCCCCGAGGCCGCCGCCCGTGTTCGTGGCCGCGGTCAACCGCACCCGCAGCGCACCCGACGGGGCCGCGAGCTTGAACTGGATGGGGCCGGGGATCACCGCGTTCATCATCGAGGCTGGCGCGGCGGGAATGCCGTAGTACGGGCGCGGGAAGACGCCGGCCGCGGCCGTGAGCACCTTCGAGCAGCCGATGACGCCACGGCTCTGGAAGATCTGCGTGAGCTGGGCCGACGCGGTGGAAATCGTGGGGAACGCCGTCGCCACGCGGGCGGCCATCGTGCTCGCCACCATCGCGAAGTCGGCGTTCGGCGTGATCGAAACCAGCATCGCGTAGAAGGCCGCGTCGAAGGTGTCGCCGCTGTCCGTCCCCTGGAACACGTTCTTGCGCGCTTCCCACAGCGCGCCGGCCACGTGCATCGAGTCCTGGTGCACCTCACCCCAGAGCACGCCGGGGCAGGCGAAGGTGTTGTCCATCGAGCGCAGGTACGCGTCGCTGCGCACGCCGGGCGCGGTGGGCTGACCGGCGGTCACGCGCGGCCCGAAGTAGGGACCGACTTCAGCGACGTTGTTGAAGGCCGCCGCGATGTAGTCCGCGAAACCTTCGTGCAGCGCGCCGCCTTCGTTGTTGGCCGAGCGGCCGTCGATCGCGGTTTCATCGAAGGTGATCGCCGCGGTGGCGTAGACCACGCCGTGGCCGAACTCGTGCTGGATCACCGTGGCGTCGTAGGCGGCGTCGGCCGCGTTGCCCTGGAAGATCATCAGCGTGTCGGCGCCCGTGTCGAAGCCCGGCAGCGGAATCTGCTGGAAGTTCTCTCGCGGGAAGAAGGCGGCGTTGTCGACGCGAAGCAGCGTGTTGCCGCGGCAGGTCAAAGGCATTCCGCCGCAGTTACTCGTGATCTCGTTGAAGTTCGGGAACATCACGTTGCTCCACACGGCCACCTTCACCGCCGGGGTGCGACGCTCGTCGCGCATCTTGAAGGGAATGATCGCGGGGTTGCTGCCGAAGATCGGCTGGGCCTTGGTGGAGAGCCGGCGCACCCAGTCGTAGACGGTGTTCACGTGGTAGAACGAGTGCACCTCGCCGAACTCATCGGAGTTCGCCAGGTCGCTGGCCACCACCGCGGTGCGGTTGGTCGGCGGATCCACCGGGGTGTACACGTAGTCGGCGGTGCTGTTGCTCAGGTTCGAGGCGCGGCGCAGCCGATCGCAGACGGCGACGTCGTAGTTTACCGCGAAGCCCATGAAGTTGAGCATGCCCGTGGCGCGGCGCGGTCCGGCGTCAGGCACGCAGTTCGCGGTGGGGCAGCAGTTGTACATCATCAACTGGGTGCCACAGAGCTCACCGGCGTCGTTGGGGAAGCTGGGGAAGCCGCCGTCCGTCTGGGGCACGACGCAGGTGTCGCCGATCATCGAGCCGCCGTCCGGGTGCACCAACTGGCGGGTCACGGTGGGCACCAGGCCCACGCCGGCATCGAGGCCCCCGGGGCTGATCGGGTAGACCTTCGCGTCGAGCGCGGCGTGGTGCACCCGGTTCTGGGCGAACAGCTGCGAGCCCGTGACCGCGTCGATCGCCACGTACCAGTTCTTCGTCACGTCGAGCGTCTGCACGTTGGCGAGGAAGCCCTTGTGCAGCTCCTCGCCCACGGGGAAGTAGAAGGCCTTCGACCCGCCGTACGGAACGCCGTCAGCGCGCAGTGCCACCAGGGGAATGGTGCCGACCGCGCGCTGCATCACCTGGTCTTGCGTGAGCGCCTCGCCGTCGAGCACGCGGGTGAAGGGCACCAGGCTCGACGAGACCTGCACCACCTGCCGCTTGTCGTCGAGGGTGACCACCAGCTTGCCCTGGTAGACCTCCAGGCCCTGCACCACCTGCTGCAGGTGAAAGCTCGCGCCAAAGCGGGTGCTGAAGGCGTCGCTCGAGACGAGCGTCGAGGCGGCCGGAAGCGCGTAGTGCGGGCCCTGAGCGAGGGCCCAGGTGCGGACCGCGGCGGTCAATTCTCCGGGAAGCGGCGCCGACAACAGGCCGACCTCAAGCTTTGGAGCCCCTGTTTCCGGGGTGACGATGACTTGAGTGGGCTGGGCAGTGAACACACTGGCAGTGAGGACGAGCGCGGTAATCGTGGAAAGCATGAATCTCCCCTACGTGGTCCGACAGGCCTCGGCCCACGAGCCGGCGGACACTACGTGGTTTTCTTGGTGAATCGAAGCGCGTCTGAAGCTAGAAAAAACGCCCTATGGCCTACGTCGTCGCCGAGTCCTGCATCAAGTGCAAGTACACCGACTGTGTCGAGGTGTGCCCCGTCAACTGCTTCTACGAGGGCGCCAACTTCCTCGTCATTCACCCTGACGAGTGCATCGACTGCGGTGCGTGCGAGCCCGTGTGCCCGACCAAGGCGATCTTCGCGGAGAGCGATCTCCCGGAGAAGTTCAAGGAGTACAAGGCGCTCAACGCTGACTTCGCCACCAAATGGCCGGTGATCAGCGAGAAGAAGGGCGCGCTGCCCGAGGCCGAGCAGTTCAAAGACGTGACCGACAAGCGCAAGCTGCTCGACCCGTCACCCGGCAAGTGAACCCGCGTTAGGCGACGGAAAGCGCGCCGACTTTCAACCCGCGCGCCCGGAGCTCTTCCCGAATGCGGCTGACGGCTTCGGCCGTCGGCGGCCCGCGGTGTCCCACCAGCTTCAACGCGATCTCCTTCGGGCCGATGCGCTCGATCTCGACGTGCGCGCCCAATGAGTTGTTGAGGGTGAGCGCCAGGCCCGGCCGCTGTGAGCGAACGAACTGCTCGATGCGTTCGATCAGCGCCACCGCCTGCGCGGCCTTCGCTTCAGGAGCCGCTTCGAGCTTCGCAGCCACCTGCTGCGCGGCCGGGTGCAGGTGGTGAATCGAGGCCTCGAGGTGACCTGGGCGCGTCGCCGGAAGCTCGGCCGAGAGTTCCTTGCTGATCAGCTCGAACAGCCGCGCCGCGCTGCGTTCCTTCAGCTCCTCGCTGCGTTCACTGCGCACCTCGCTCAGGGCCCGGGTGGTCTGCTGCCCTTCGGTTCGCACCACGCCCAGCCGGCTCGCCTCTTGATTGGCGTGCAGGCGCGCCCGGCTCAGGGTCTGTGAGGTGGTCGAGTTCGTCAGCGTTCCGGAGATCATCGTGGCCACCGCCTTCACCGGCGCGCGGGCGACCGCTGCGGCCGGCACGGGGGGCTTCACGTCTTTCTTCAACTCGGTGCGCGCCTCCGCGAGCAGCTTCTTGAACGGCTGGGCCTGGGCGGCGGCGACCTGGAGGGGGAGCTTCGAATCGACCTTCATAGGACGGCCGAACACAGCATCCCGTGTGCCGCGCGAATGCCGTCATCACATCAAGCACTTGCGCGGCCGTGGCAGTCCGCTGGCAGGGCCTGACAGCCGCGCAGCGTCTGATTTTCGTAACATTTTCCGCTCAGGGCGGACGCTGGCGGGACCGCTTCAGTGCGCGAAACCACCGGGCTGCTGCGGGGCGGTGCCCGTGAGCTCGTTGATTGCGACGCTGCAGGTGGCGATGTCCTGCGGGCGACCGATCAGCACGCCTGACGACCAGTCGCGATCGTCGAAGATCAGGCCGTCGCGCACCTCGAGCTCGGTGACCGTCTTGTTCATTTCCCAGAAGCGGCCCTTGATCAGCACGCGCTGGCCCCGGTGGAACTTCTCGATGTCGGAGTACTGCTTGCTCTGCAGCCGTACATAGATGGTGACGGGGTCGACCTTGATGGGCGCCTGCGCGAGCAGGTTCACCTGGTTCATCCGCGGGTCCTGGGGCATCCAGCTCAGCACGGCGACCAGCTCTTCGGCCTCGGCGTCGCGGTAGCGCTTCTTCTTGTTCTTCCCCTTGGGCTGGTTGATGCCGATGTCCAGCAGGGTGGCGCCGCTCCAGGCGATGTCGCGATCGAGGTAGGTGTCGCGGAAGGCACCGATGACGTCGGTGGTGACGGCGCTGTTCGCGTTGACCGCCTCGACGA
>JAYVNA010000104.1:0-7057 GCA_043758715.1 Archangium sp. | reverse complement strand
CGCTCTCGCTCGCGCTGGCGCTGCATAAGAACAAAGCAAAAGAGATCCTGCGCGCCCGCGGGGTTCCTTCGCCCGGCTTCTGCGTGGTCGAGCACGTCGAAGATCTCACGCGCGTCGACCTGCCTTTCCCCCTGATCGTGAAGCCGTCGCGCGAAGACGCTTCGATGGGCATCGACTTCGATTCAGTGGTCACCACCCGTCAGGGCCTGGGTCGCGCCGTGGCCAGGGTGCTGCGCACCTTTCACCAACCCGCGCTGGTCGAGCAGTTCATCGAGGGCCGCGAGGTCTACGTGCCGCTGCTGGGCAATCACCCGCGCCGCGCGCTCCCGCTGTCAGAGATTCGTTTCGGTAACGCCTTCATCGGCAAGCCGAACGTCGTTTCCTACAAGGCCAAGTGGGATCTCGAGTCGGCCGAGTACATCGAGAGCCCCTCCGAGCTCGCGTCGCTGCCGCCCGAGATCGAGGCCCGCTGCATTCAGGTCGCGATGGACGCCTTCGAGGCGCTCGAGTGCCGCGACTATGGCCGGGTCGATTTGCGGGTCGACGCGGCCGGCCAGCCTTACGTCATCGACATCAACCCCAACTGCGATCTCCACCCGCAGGCAGGGTTTGCCAGGGCAGCAGAGGCCGCCGGCCTCTCGTTCGCTGACCTGGCGTTGCACCTGGTGGATCTCGCCTGGGAACGTCGTCATGGAAATCAGGCCCCTCGCCTCAGCAGACCGGACCCCGCTCGCCGAGCTGCTGAGCCGCATAGAGACCTTCACGCCGGACGAGGTGTCGTGCGCGCTCGAGCTCATCGACGCCGCGCTCACGCCCAACAACCCTGACTACCAGGTCCGCTGCGCGGTCCGGGACGGCAAGGTGGTCGGCTACGTTTGTTACGGCCCCACGCCGATGACGGCGGGGACGTTCGATCTCTATTGGATCGCCTCAGACCCGCTGGTGCGGGGCCAGGGTGTCGGCGCCGCGCTGGTCTCGGCGATGGAAGGCGACATTCGCCGCCGCAAGGGCCGCCTCATTCGGGTCGAGACCTCGGCGATGGAAGCGTACGGGCCGACGCGCGGCTTCTACGCGGCCATGCAGTACAAAGAAGAGTCGCGCTTCCGGGACTTCTACAAGCCGGGCGAAGACCTGATCATTCTGGCGAAGCGGCTGTAAGCCGCTCCCCGATTCAGAGATCGACCTGCATGCCCAGCTCGACCACGCGGCCGGGCGGCAGGCCGAAGTAGCTGGTCGCTGGGAGCGCGTTGCGCGACACGAACGCGAACAGCAGCTTGCGCCACTTCATCATGGGCGATTTCCCCGAGGTGAGCAGCGTCTCGCGGCCCAGGAAGTAGCTGGTGGTCGAGGGCTCGCAGACGAGGTCCTCCTCGCGGGCGCGCAGCAGAATGCGCGGCACGTTGGGCGTTTCCATGAAGCCGGTGCGCCAGAGCACCCTGAAGAAGCCATTGCCCAGGTCTTTGACCTCGATCTGCTCGTCCTTGGGCACGGTCGGCACGTCCTGCGGAATGATCGAGAGCAACACCACCTGCCGGTGCAGCACCTGGTTGTGCTTGAGGTGATGCAGCAGCACCGGGGGCGTGCCGTCGAAGTTGCCCGACATGAACACCGCGGTGCCACGCACGCGGAACGGCTTGGTGGCCTCGATGTCCTCGAGCAGCGCCTTGATCGGCATCACCGACTGGTTGAACCGCACCGCCAGCTCCGCGCGCCCGCGCTTCCACGTGGTCATCAGCGCGAACATCGCCAACGCGATGACGATGGGGAACCAACCACCCTCGAAGAACTTGAGGGCATTGGCGAGGAAGAAGGGAATGTCGAACGCGAGGAAGAGGACCAGCAGTGGCACGGAGCGAGAGAGGCTCCAGCCCCAGTTCTTGACCAGCACCGTGAAGTACACGAGCGAGGTGATGCTCATGGTGCCGGTGACGGCGATGCCGTACGCGCCGGCGAGCGCGCTCGACTCGCGGAAGACCACCACCAGGAACAGGCACGACACCATCAGCGCGGTGTTCACCTCAGGAATGAAGATCTGCCCTTCGTTCACCGCGGAGGTGTGCACGATGGTGACGCGCGGCATGTACCCCAGCTGCACCGCCTGGCGGGTCAACGAGAACGCGCCCGAGATCAACGCCTGCGAGGCGATCACGGTGGCCGCGGTGGCAAGACCCACCATCGGGTAGAGCATCGACTGCGGCACCAGCGCCCAGAACGGCTTCTCGACCCAGCCGTGCTCGAGCAGCAGCGCGCATTGGCCGAAATAGTTGAGCATCAGCGCGGGGAGCACGAACACGTACCAGCCCGCGCGAATGGGCTTGGGGCCGAAGTGGCCCATGTCGGCGTAGAGGGCTTCACCGCCGGTGATGCACAACACCACGCTGCCCAGCACCTTGAACGCGCGCGAGGGATCGAGCTCGAACAGCCGCACCGCGTAGAGCGGGTTGACGGCCTTGAGCACCTGGGGGTTGTGCATGATGCCCATCAACCCGAGCACTGCGATGACCAGGAACCAGACCACCATCACCGGGCCAAACGCCTTGCCGATGCTGTCGGTGCCGTGTTTCTGCACCATGAACAGCCCGGCGAGGATGACGAGCGTGAGGGGCACCACGTACGTCTCGAGCGCGTGGGTGGCGACGCCCAGGCCTTCCACCGCCGAGAGCACCGAGATGGCCGGCGTGATGATGCCGTCTCCGTAAAGCAGGGCGGCGCCGAACAAGGCCGCCAGCACCACGGCGTTTCGCACGCGCGAGGTGGCCTTCTGCGGCACCAGGGCAAGCAGGGCGAAGATGCCGCCTTCACCCTTGTTGTTCGCCTTCATGATGAACCCCAGGTACTTCACGGTCACCACCATCGTGAGCGACCAGAAGAAGAGGCTCAAAAGGCCCATCACGCTGTCGGTGGACACCACCAGCGAATGCGCCTTGGTGACGCCGTCCTTGTCCTTCGAGAAGCACTCCGCCACCGCGTAGAGGGGGCTGGTACCGATGTCGCCGAAGACGATGCCGAGCGCACCGAGCGCCAGCGGCAGCAACTTGCCGTGGGTGGTGTGCACGGTGGGGGAGGGACTGGGGGGCGCGGCTCCCGGGGGAACTGGCGCGCTCGCGTGACTCATCTGGGCGCTCATAGCGCAACCCCTTCCGCATGGGCGGCTTTCCCGGGTCACCCCGTTCTGCCGTCGGTTGGATGAAAAGTGGGGTTCCCGTTGCACGTCTGACGCCGCCTGCAGGTGGTCGAGAACAGGGGCACCGGCAAGCCAAGCCAGCGATTCAATTCACGATCGCCTCGTTTCAATCGCGACCGGCCGCCCTTTGGGAGACGGGCGGAAGTTTACCGGCGTGGTAGATCCCGAAGGGACGTCGGCGCGCCTTGCGCCGCGGGGGTGCCATGGCTGAACCGGAGGTCGATCCGCTCATAGGGCAGGTCCTGAGCGGACGCTTCGAGATCGTCGCGCCTCTCGGGGTCGGCGGCATGGGCCGGGTCTACAAGGCGGTGCAGCGCCCGTTGGGTCGCGAGGTCGCGCTCAAGGTGCTCAACCCCCGTTACGACGGCACCCGCGACCCGGGGTTCGAGCGGCGCTTCTTCCTCGAAGCGTCGATGACCTCGAAGTTGAAGCACCCGAACACCATCACCGTGCACGACTACGGCCGCACCGACGACGGCATCTATTACATCGCCATGGAGTACATCGAAGGCGACACGCTCCAGAAGGTGCTGGCGGACAACGGCCGGCTGCCCTGGGCCCGCGCGCTCTTCGTGGCAGGCCAGGTGGCGCGCTCGCTGCGAGAGGCGCACAAGCTGGGGCTGGTGCATCGCGACCTCAAGCCCGCGAACGTGATGTTGCAGACCGAAGGCACCGGCGGCGACACGGTCAAGGTGCTCGACTTCGGCCTGGTCAAGTCGTTCACCCCTGAGAAGCCGAAAGAAGACGGCGACGAGGTCGACCGCACCGGCCTCACCCAGGCGGGCGTGCTGCTGGGTTCACCGCTCTACATGGCGCCGGAGCAGGCGCGCGGCGAGGCCGACCCCCGCACCGACATCTACTCGCTGGGCATCTTGATGTTCCAGACGATGGCCGGGCGGCCGCCCTTCGTGAGCAAGGAATCGATCGACGTCATCGTGAAGCACATTCGGGAAAAGCCGCCCGAGCTGCGCTCGATGGCGCCCGACGTGCCCGTCGACGTGAACGCGCTGGTGATGAAGTGCCTCGAGAAGGAACCGGCGGCGCGTTTTCAGTCGATGGACGAGCTGCTCGAGGCGATGCGCACGGCCACCTCGGGCCAGGGCCTCTCGGGGGCCTTCGCCGATCCGCGGACGGCGTCGGGCATCTTTCCGCGCACGTCCACTCCGGGGATGCCGGCGGTGAACGGGCCCGCCACGCCTTCGTTCACCAGCGCAGAGTCGGTGCGCAGCCACGAAGTCGAGATGGGTGACACCGGTGCGCAGCAGGCGCCCCGGAGCAAGCTGCCGCTGGTGCTCGGCGTGAGCGCGGTGGTGCTGGTCGGCGCCGTCGTCGGAGGTCTGGCCGCGTGGAAGGCGATGACTCCGGCGCCCACCCCTGCGCCCGCGTCCCCGGTGAACCCCACGCCGCTGGCCACCGTGATCGACCCGCCCCGGCCCGAGCCGGTCGACGTGCGCTTCGAGGTCGCCAGCGAACCTGCGGGTGCGACGGTGACCCGCGACGGGGTGCAAATCGGCGTCACGCCTTTTCACTTCACCATTCAGCGCGCAGACACCAAGCCCGTGAAAGCGGAGTTGCAGTTCTCCCTCGACGGTTATGAGCCGGGCAAGACGACGGCCGAGGGCCTCGAGGGCGTGGTGTCGATCAACCAGCCCCTCACCAGGAAGTCTGAGCCGCGCCCGGTGGGCAAGACCATCAAGAAGCCGAAGAACCCGAAGACCGATCCGGCCGGGTACAAAGACGACCCGTACTGAAACGGGTGCCGCGGTGATCGCGTGGTAGGTTTCCGCGGTCCCCCGCCTCGCCGTCCCCCAAGAGACGCCCTCCATGTCCAGCAGCAACCGGCGCGTTCGCGCGCTCTTCGCCGCGGCGCTGCTCTTCCCCGCCTTCGCCTTCGCTGACGCCCGGGTCGAAGCCCGGCGTCACTTCAAGACCGGCATGGCGCTCATCGCCGACGGCAAACTCGATGACGGCATCAGCGAGCTGCTCGAGGCCTACAGCGTGCGCCCTCACCCCAACGTGCTCTTCAACATCGCGCGCGCGTACGAATCAGCAGGCCGGCTGGGCGACGCGCTCACTTTCTACAACCGCTACCTCGACGCGAACCCACCCGACGCCGACAAGGTTCGGGAGTTAGCGCTCAAGCTCGAGGCCCAGCTGCCGGTGAAGAAGGTGGTGGTGGTGACTGCGCCCGATGAGCCGAAGCATGCGCCCGAGCGCGGCCCCCCCGTCGACGAAGCGACGGTGAAGCGGCTCGACGCGCTGGCCGAGCGGCTGGAACGCGCGGTGGCCAAGGCCGAAGCCCGCGCCGAAACGCCCCCGCCCACCGAGGCGACCAAGGCCGCCGCCCCTGCTGCCGACGAAGACTTCGGCGTTCCCTACGAAGAGACGGTGGTCGCCGCCAGCCGCCGCGCGCAGGCGACGCTCGACGCGCCCAACGCGATCACGGTGATCACCGGCGATGAAATTCGCGCCTCGGGGCTCATCTCGTTGGCCGACATTCTGCGCCGGGTGCCGGGAGCCGAGGTGATGACGATGGGCCTGGGCTCGGCCAACGTCAGCTTCCGAGGCTTCAATCAGCGCATCGCCAACAAGGTGCTGCTGCTGATCGACGGCCGGCCCGAGTACCAGGACTTCCTCGGCGTGACGTTGTGGTCGGTGCTGCCGGTCGGCCTCGAAGAGATCGAACGGGTCGAGGTGATTCGTGGCCCGGGCAGCGCGCTGTACGGCGCCAACGCGATGTTGGGCGTGGTGAACGTGATCACCCGCGCACCGGGCACCGGCGCTCCCGCGGAGTTCAACGCGCTCGCCGGCAACGCCAACCTGGTGGGCGGCAGCTTCGTGGCCTCGGGCGGAGACAAGGTGCGCTTCCGCGCTTCGGTCGGCTACCAGCAGGGCGACAAGTACAGCCGCGACTACGCGCAAGACCGGCCCGACGTGCACTCGAACATCGACGATCCCAACCTGGGGTTGCGCACCGCGCGCGCGAACCTCACCGCGTTCTACGCCTTCAACAAGGACTTCAGCATCGCGCTCTCAGGCGGCGTCAATCGCACCTTCACAGAACTCTACGCGCTGGGCCTGCTGCGTAACTATTACCTCGACGGCATTGGCGGCTACACCAAGGCCGACGTGACGGCGGGGCCGGTGAAGTTCCGCTTCTTCTGGAACCACGCCAACTTCGACGCAGGGCCGCAATACGAGCCCACCGGACAGCGCTCGCTGGCCACCTCAGTCGACACCAACGTCTTCGACGGCGAGGCGCTCTTTCAAAAGGAGTTCTCACTGGCCGGCACGCACGTGGTGGCGGTCGGGCTCTCGGCGCGGCTCAAGCGGGTGAAGTGGGGCTACATCGGGCCGCTCACCCAGGAAGTGCACGCCGCCGCCTTCGTGCAAGACGAGTGGCGCATCATCAAGCCGCTGACGTTGATCGCCAGCTACCGCATCGATCGGCACCCGCTGCTCGACAAGGGGCAGCCCGGCTACGCGCAATCTCCGCGAGTCTCGGTGGTGGTGCGGCCTTTCGAGAGCCACGCGTTTCGAGCGAGCTTCGCCACCGCCTTCCGCGCGCCGACCTTCCTCGAGAGCTACATGGACATTCGCACCCCGGTGCCCGGCGTCACCGGAGCCTCGGTGCTCACGCAAGGTGACCGCGCGCTCAGGCCCGAGCAGCTGATCAGCTTCGAGCTGGGCTACCGGGGCGAGCTCCCGCAGCTGGGCATAACGGTCGATCTCACGGGCTACTGGAACATCGTGAGCGATCTGATCGTGTTGTCTGCGGTCAACCCGGTCAACCCGGCGGACGCCTATGACGCGGCCTCGCAGAGCTTCCTGCTGGGACGCTCGCTGTTCTCGAATGATCCGCAGAAGTACACG
>JAYVNA010000103.1:0-2221 GCA_043758715.1 Archangium sp. | reverse complement strand
GCAGATGGCCAAGAGCTACCGGGTCGACGTGGCCTTCCGCTTCGCGGTCGACGACGGGCGCCACCAGCGCACCACCGTTCGGCTGGTGCGGCTGGTGCTCGACCGCAACGGCATCAAGCGGATGACCGACCTGGTGCCCGAGACGGTGGTGACCGAGAGCGCTCCGGACCCCGTGAGCGGAAGGGCCTTTCCCCTCGTGACGCAGTAAGTCAGCTACTGAAAGCCCCCCCGCCGCGTTGATTTGGTAGAGGACCTCGCTCCCATGCGTGACTACCTCACCCGCGTCGCGGTCGATTGGCACCTGACGCTCGAACGAATTCTCGCGATCGCCCAGAAGTCCGGCCCGAGTGGGCTGTTGGTGTTCGACCTCGATTCCACGGTGTTCGACAACCGGCCGCGCCAGGCGCGCATCGTGCGCGAGTTCGGCGCCGCCCGCGGCCTGCCCGCGCTGTTGCAATGCCAGCCGTGGCACTTCACCTCGGGTTGGGACCTGCGCGGCGCCACCACGGCCAGCGGCCTGAGCGCCAAGGAATCAGAGACGATCTACGCCGACCTCAAGGCGTTCTGGCAGGAGCGCTTCTTCACCAGCGACTACTGCAGGGACGACATCGAGATCGTCGGGGCGCCGCGGTACCTGCACGCGCTCGATTACGCGAAGGCGCGGGTCATCTACGTCACCGGCCGTCATGAAGGCATGCGCGTGGGCACCGAGGCCTGCCTCGAGCGTTGCCGCATGCCGATGCCCAGCGCCGGGGGGCACGTGCAGCTGTTCATGAAGCCCGAGCTGCGAGACGACGACGACGCCTACAAGCGCGAGGCGCACGCCCACCTCAAGTCGATGGGCACCGTGCTCGCCGCCTTCGACAACGAGCCCATGCACATCAACGACTACGCCGCCAAATTCCCCGAGGCGATTCCGGTGCACCTGGCGACGGATCATTCGGACCGAAAAGTTGAACTCGACCCGCGTTGCGTTTCGATTCCTCACTTCGCGACCTGACCGCATGAAGGGAGGGCGGAAGGCAGACGCCCTCAAGAAGAATGGCGACTGCGGGTCGCTCTGTTACAAGCCCGCGTTCTTTCAAGCGCTTCAAACCAAGGAGTCTTCAGTGGCCAGCACCGAACTGATGCTGACGATGTACCGGAAGATGCTGCTCGCCCGCCGCTTCGAGGAGAAGGCGGGGCAGGCGTACGGTCTGAAAAAGATTCAGGGCTTCTGCCACCTCTACATCGGCCAGGAGGCCGTGGTGGTGGGGGTCAATGAAGCGCTGCGCCCGACTGATTGGGTGATGACGGGCTATCGCGATCACGTGCACCCGCTCGTGCGTGGCGCTGACGCCGGCATGCTGATGGCCGAGCTTTACGGGCGCGACGGCGGCTACTCGAAGGGGAAGGGCGGCTCGATGCACTTCTTCGACATCGAGCACGGCTTCTACGGCGGGTACGGCATCGTCGGCGGGCAGATTCCGCTGGCGGCGGGCATGGCCTTCGCCTCGAAGTACCGCGGTGAAGACCGGGTGACCGTGTGCAGCTTCGGCGACGCCGCCTCGAACCAGGGGGCGATGCACGAGACTTTCAACATGGCGGCGAAGTGGAAGCTTCCGGTGCTCTACATCGTCGAGAACAACCGCTACGGCATGGGCACCGACATCGCGCGTGTCTCCGCGGTGCCGGAAATCGCCAAGCGCGCGAGCGCCTGGGACATGCGCGGTGAAACCGTCGACGGCATGGACGCGCTGATCGTCCACGAGAAGGTCAAGGAGCTGGTCGAATGGATTCGCGCCGGCAACGGCCCGGTGCTGCTCGAGGCCCACACCTATCGCTTTCGCGGCCACTCGATGTCTGACGCGGCCACCTACCGCACCAAGGAAGAGGTCGAGGAAGAGAAGCAGAAGGACCCCATTCTCAAGCTGCGCAAGGTGCTGCTCGACAAGCGCGCCGCCACCGAAGCGCAGCTCGACGCGATCGACGACGAAGAGAAGGCGATCGTGGAAAAGGCGCTGGCCTTCGCCGACGCCTCCCCGCTGCCTCCTGACGCAGACATCTGGACCCACACCACCGTCGACGAGGGCGAAACCGACGTGCACCCGCGCGAGCGCGTGCTGGGCGCCACCGACGTGAAGTGGCCCTCCTTCCCCACTGACTTCAAGGTGAAGTGGGACCTCGAGCCCCGTTCACCCCCGACACCCGCCGCGAAAAAGGGAGCGGCCTGAACCATGGC
>JAYVNA010000102.1:0-2223 GCA_043758715.1 Archangium sp. | reverse complement strand
CCCCCACCGAAAAAGAAGAAGTCGAGAACACGGTCAAGGAGCGCATGGGCGACATGGGCCCCACCCGCGTGGTGGTGCGCCAGGGCAGCACGTATTCGGTGCACGATCTGCGCAAGGTCGGCGCCAGCCGCGCCAAGAGCATCATCATCCTCTCAGGCGTGGACAACGAGGCGGATGACGCCGATTCCGCGGCCGACATGGGCGCCATCAAGACCCTGCTCGCGCTCCGGCGGATCAACGGCGCGCTCACGAACAATCACGCGGTGGTCGAGCTCGCGGACAGCGCGCGTCAGCCGGTGATTGAACAGCTCGGCGGCGGTGGCGTCGAGGTGGTGGCGATGGCCGAGACCCTCTCCCGCATGATGGTGCAGACCGCGCGGCAGAACGGGCTGGCGGCGGTGTACCGCGATCTCCTCTCGTACGAAGGCAGCGAGTTCTACTTCAAGAACTTCCCCGAGCTCGGCGGCCAGCCGTTCGGCGTCGCGCAGTGGAAGATGAAGGACGCGGTCGTCTGCGGCGTGCGTACCGTTAGCGGTAAAGGTACCGCCTCGTGCATCATCAACCCGTCTGACGAGTTCGTGCTCGGTGACAAAGACGAGCTGCTGGTGATCGCCGAAGACGACGACTCGTTCTCGCTCACCGCCAATCACGAGCCGACCATTCCCGCCGAGTTCAGGGGCGCCAGCCCGCGGGCCCGCAAGCCCGAGCGCCTGCTGATCTGCGGCATGAGCCCCAAGCTCGGCGACATGCTGCGCGAGTTCGACAACTACGTGCTCCCCGGCAGCGAGGCGTGGCTGATGCCCGGCCAGGGAAAGGACGTCTTCACCGACTTCATCAAGGAGGAAGTGGGCGGGCTCAAGAACCTCAAGCTCAAGCACGTCGAAGGCGACCCCACGGTTCCCGATGCGCTGCGCCGGGTGGTCTCGCCCGACTTCGCGGTGGCGTTGATCGTCGCCGACACCGAAATCGATGCCGAGGAAGCCGACGCCAAGACGGTGATCACCGTGCTGCTGCTGCGCGACATGTTCAAGCCGCTGGGCGAGAAGAAGCCGCGCATCATCAGCGAGATCCTCGACCCGCGAACCAAGGACCTGTTGGAGCAGGACTACGGCGCCGACTTCGTCGTCAGCTCGGAGATCACCTCGATGCTGATGGCGCAGATCTCCGAGCGCCGCGAGCTCAACGCGGTGTTCGCGGACCTCTTCGATTCCGACGGCAACGAGGTGTACCTCAAGCGCGCCGAGTGCTTCGTGATGCTCGGCCGCACCACCCCGTGGCTCTCGGTGCAGAAGGCCGCGCGTGAACGCCGCGAGGTCGCCATCGGCTACATGAAGATGGGCGCGACGCCGTTGATCAACCCGCCGCAGCTCGAGTCGATCGTGTTCGGTGACGAAGACCGCATCATCGTGCTCGCCGAAGATGACAGTGAGGCCGTCGGTGACTCGCGCGGAGGGGATCTGGTCACGCCTCCCGAGCCGATGCCCGAGGCGAAGCAGGTGTCCGCTTCTGAGCCCACCCCCGCCGCGGGCCGCTCTGCGTTGTTGCCGCCCGAAGCGCCGAGGTCCGACGCGAAGGCGATCTCCGCGGGGCCGCGCGTCAGTGGTCCCAGCACCATGCCGCGCGCGCCGTTGCCACCGAAGCCCAAGGGAACATGATTTCCCTCTCCCCCGCGGGGGAGAGGGTCGGGGTGAGGGGTAAACCCCTTCTCCTGATGCTCTTCCTGGCCACTCCGGTCTTCGCGCAGGGGAAGGTCTCCCCCGCGCCGATGCTCAAGGACGCGCGCCAGCACCACACGGCGACGCTGCTGCTCGACGGCCGCGTGCTCGTCGTCGGGGGCCGCGGCGCTGACGGTCTCTCGACCCTGGCGTCCTGCGAGCTGTTCGACCCGAAGAAGAACAAGTGGTCGGCGTGTGCGCCCTTGAACGTTGCGCGCAGTCACCACGCGGCCACCGCGCTCGATGATGGCCGGCTGTTGGTCACCGGCGGCACCACGCACGAATCGAGCGAAGGGCAGAACCGCTACGTCGCGCTCGCGTCGGCCGAGATCTACGACCCGAAGAAGAACGCGTGGACGACGGTCGCGCCGATGACCGACGCGCGCAATGGCCACACCGCCACGCTGCTGCTCGACGGCACGGTGTTGGTGGTGGGCGGTGCGCGGGAGCAACGCCTGCACCTCACCTCGGTGGAGCGGTTCGATCCGAAGGTGAACACCTGGCACGC
>JAYVNA010000101.1:0-7075 GCA_043758715.1 Archangium sp. | reverse complement strand
GTGACGCTGCGCTGGCGACCCGCACCATCCAGGGACAGGTCGATCGCCTCGGTCACCTCGCGCGCTCGCTGCTGTCGTTCTCTCGCCCCGCGGAGCTGCGCCGCGTTCCGGTTCAGCTCGACGTGCTGGTGAGTGACGCCGTGCAATCGCTCTCCTCGCTTCCGCAAGCACCCGAAGCCGAGGTGAAGCTCGAGCTGACCGCCGCGGTGCTGCTGCAGAGTGACCCGCTGCTCCTCACCACCGCCATCGACAACCTCGTGCGCAACGCCATCGAGGCCGCGGTGGCCGCCAAAGATCTCGGCAAGGTGACGCAGCCCCGCGTGCGGGTGCGGGTCACCCGGGGGCCGACCTCCGCCTCGGTGCGGGTGGAAGACAACGCCGGCGGCGCCACGCAGGACTTCGAGAGCCGCCTCGGTGAGCCGTTCTTCACCACCAAGCCCCAGGGCATTGGGCTGGGTCTGGCGATGACCAGCCGGGCAGTCGAGCAGCTCGGCGGGACGCTGCGCTTCGAGCGGCTGCCTGACGGGAGCGCGTTCGAGATCACCCTGCCACTGCTACAAGGAGCCGACGATGCTGACCACCCTGCTGGTCGATGACGATCGCGCGTTCTCCTCGGTGGCAGCGGCGACGCTGCAGCGCGAGGGCATTCCGGTCACCGTCGCGCACTCGCTTCACGAAGCGCGGGCCCTGGTGGCGCAGCGCAGCTTCGACCTGGTGGTGCTTGATCGTCGCCTGCCTGACGGAGACGGCCTGCAGTACCTGCCTGAGCTGCGCGCGGCCTTGCCCGGCGCCGTGGTGGTGATGGTCACGGCCCACGGGGAGATCGCCAGCGCGGTCGAAGCGATTCGGCTCGGCGCCGCGGACTACCTCGCCAAGCCCATCGAGCTCGCGGACCTCATCTTCAAGGCCCGGCGCGCGGCCGATGAGATTCGCCTCAGAGATCGCCTGCAGCACGCCGAGGAGGAGCTCTCGACGCGGCGGGGGCTGGTGCCTCCGGTGGCGCCGCCGATGGTGGCGGTGATGAACATGCTCGATCGCATCGCCAGCTCGAGCCCGCGCAGCCCGGTGTTGCTGCTGGGGGAAACCGGCTGCGGCAAGGAAGCGCTCGCCTGGCATCTGCACCAGCGCAGCTTCGGCGCGGCGATGCCGTTCATTCAGCTCAACTGCGCCGCGTTGCCCGAGGCGATGGCCGAGAGCGAATTGTTCGGCCACGAAAAGGGCGCGTTTACCGATGCCCGCACCACCCGGCGCGGGTTGGTGGAGCTGGCCCAGCGCGGGACGTTGTTCCTCGATGAAGTCGGCGAGCTGTCCGCGGCGGTGCAGGCGAAGTTGCTCACCTTCCTCGATGGCGGGCGGTTCCGGCGGCTCGGGGGCGAGAGTGAGTTGCTCAGCCCGGCCCGAGTGGTGGCGGCGACGAATCGGGATCTCGAGAAGCAGGTGAAGGAAGGCCGCTTCCGGGAAGACCTGTGGTTTCGGTTATCCGTGTTTCGAATTGAAGTGCCGCCGTTGCGGGCGCGGCGGGAAGACATCGCGCCGTTGGCCGTGGGGCTGTTGCAGCAGGTCGCGCGTGAGCAGGGAAGGCGCGAGGTGCCGCGGTTGTCGGAAGACGCAATCGCGAGGCTGGGCCGCTACCACTTCCCCGGGAACGTGCGCGAGCTGCGGAACATTCTCGAGCGCGCGTTGGCGCTGGAGATGGGCAAGGAGTTGTCGCTCGATTGGTTGGTGATGCCGAGCCCCGGGGCGGTCAGCGGCGCCGGGTTCGTGTCATCGGAGGTCGAGACGCTCGATGCATTGGAGCGCAGGTATTCGCGTTGGGCGCTCGAGCAGATGGGCGGGCGCAGGCTCGATACCGCGAAGGCGCTCGGCATCTCGCACCCGACGTTCAACAAGCTGGTGAAAGACGAATGATCACCACTGTCTCCCTCTCCCCCGCGGGGAAAGGGAGACAGGAGGTGCGGAGGAGACCTTGATCAGTTCCCGTTGACGATGTCGCGCAACCCCAGTTGCTGAGTCAGCGGCCCATCGAACAACCCAATCGGGTTCAATTCCTTCATCGCCGCGACGAACGACGGAATTCCATTCTTATAGTTGTTCTGAAATTGCGCCCGCGTCATCGGGTTCTGCTGCCCCCAATGCGGCCGCCCCTCGAAGTTGTTCATCATGAAATTCGCATACAGGTCGAGCGTGGCCACCGCGTTCGCCGTACCCGCGAGAATCGGCATCTCGAGCATGATGGTGTCGCGCTGATACTGCGGCGAGAGAAAATCCTCCGACGCCTTCACCCAGCGCATGCCAATCGGCGACGTGACCAGGTTCCCGGTCTGCTTCCACGCAGCCAACTGCGGCACCAACGCCTTCATCACCTCGTCCGCCCGCGAGGCATCGAACCCGAGGCTCGACGCGTTCACCGCCAACGAGTTCGGCGGCCCGAAGTCCAACGCCTCGGTCGAGCGCAGCCGCACCCCCATCTTCGCGCACAGCCCGAGCGCCGAGTCGATGCCCGGACCCGGGTTTCCACCCAGCAGCGCGCCCGCGAGATCCGTCAGCGCGCTCGCTCCCCCGAACACGATGCCCGTGCCCCGAACACCCCACGCGGGCTGCCCGGTGCGCGTGAGCCGGGTGATCAACACCACCGGAGACGAGTGAGTGGTGAGGTACGGGTTGATCCACACGTGCACTGAGTGCACCGAGGGGTTGGTGAACATCTGCTGCACCTGGGGGTACGCCTCGTCCCAGGTGGACAGCCAGCGATCCTCCTGCAGCACGAACTTCGGAGTCGTCGCGAAGGTGATCGCCGAGATCACCCCGAGGTGCCCCTGCCCGCAGCGCGCCGCGTGAAACAGCGTGTCGTCCTGCTTGAGCACGTACCGCTTCGGATCCTTCGCCTTGGCGTACTTCACCGGGTCCGTCGGCCCGGTGCTGCGCTCGATGCGCATCACCCGCACGTTCCGATTCGCGTCGAAGTTTACCAGCTCGACCGCCTCGACGTACCCGGCGATGCCGTACAGCTCGAGCCCCGAGCCATGGCCGCCCGCCGACGAACACCCCGCCACGGTCAGCTCGCGAAAGCCCGGCTGCTGACACACCGTCCTGTTGGTGAACGCGAGCGCGTCGTTCAACTTCCCGAACGTGACGCCGCCCTCGAAGCGAATGAACGCGTCTTCGTCGATGTCGTCTTTGAAGTTCTCCGCTTCCAACGGCAGCAGGTCGTTCATACCCGCCATCTGCACCAGGCACCCGGTGGTGGAAGCCGCGTTCGCGAAACCCCAGCCATCGCCCATCGCGCGGAACGAGCTGTCGTTGTTCTTGCGCGCGTCGAGCATCGCCACCAGCTCATCTTCCGAGCGGGGGTGAATGAAGTTCGCCGGCCACTGCGGCATCACGGTGTTGTGATGGTGATAGCGCGAAGGATCCTTCGGGTCGGTGTCGGCGAGCTCGGGCTGCGCTTCCAGCATCTTCTGCAGCTGCAGCGTCAGCGCGGGTGAAGGCATCTGACGAACTGCAGCAACGAGGTCGAGGTATTGCTGGGGAGTGGCCATGGGAAGGCAGAGAGTAGACAACCGCGCCGGGTGAGTGAAGGCCGACTCATCTCCTCATGACCCAGGGCGTCGGCTAGACGCGCGGCCGTTCTCGTTTCCAGGAGGTCGCTTTTGCGTGTGGTGCCGTTGGTGTGGTGCGTGCTCGCGACGAGCGCGTGGTCGCAGGTCGATGCAGGTTTCGAAGAAGATGCCGGCGTTCCCGCGGTGGTGGAATCACCCAGGCCGGTGCCGGTACTCTTGCCTCAGCCCGCGCCCGTCCCGGAACCCGAGCCTGCCAAGCCGCTCGACCTCTCGTTCCTCTCGGTGCTGCTGCCCATCACCCCCGCGCTCTCGTCGCTCTATTACGACTTCTCCGCGGTGTACTCGCACCAGGGGTACGGCTTCCCTGAAGGCCCGATGACGCTCACCGGCCTCCACTTCGTCGAGCGCAACTCCGGCCTGGGAAAGATGACGGTGTACGTGGTCACCCAGCTCCTGCTCGCCATGGGAGAGGCGGCAGCGAGCTCAGGCCTGGTGCAGAAACACCTCGGCACCGAATACGGCCCTGGCTACCGCATCGATTACTACCAGCGCTATTCCGCCGATGAGGTCGCCGCGATGCGCCGCAGCCGCGAAGCCGCGGGCGAGAGCATGTTGTCCTCGAACATGAGCCTCGACTTGCAGCTCTACCTGCCGATGCCGGGCATCTCGACGGCCAGCGGCATCAGCGCCGAGCTCACGCCGCTCACCATCGAATTCGCAGACTCCGGCGAGGTCGGCATGGAGATCGCCTTCGCGTACACCCGCCTCACCGACGTGGTGCCCGGCGACACCCGCCTGCGCACCTACGACAACCTCGGCGTCCCCATTCGCTTGATGGCGAACTGGCGCTTCCTCAACTTTTCGCTCCAGTGGGTGCCGAACCTCTTCGGCGGCTTCGGCTTCGACCAAACCGTGGTGCAGGCGAACTACCTCAAGTCGCTCGACACGCCGGTGGAGAAGCCGATCTTCTACAACAACTCGCCGCTGAGTTTGTCGGTCTCGCTGCACCCGCTCCGCTGGGTCTTCCTGCGCGCGACGGGCTCGTGGAACCGGTATCAATTCGACCTCAACTCCCTGGGCTTTCAGCTGGAAGCGGGGCTGCGCCTGTGAGCCGCCTTCTGCTGCTGCTGACGATGACCCTGGCGACGGTGGCCGCCGCCAAAGACGGAGAGACAGGCGTGCTCGGCGCCGGAGATCCGCTCGAGCTCGGCCTTTTGGGCGGCACCTATGAGACGCACGGGGTGGTGAAGTCACCGACCGACACGCCGGACTTTTCGGCGACGTTGATGGGTGTGCGACTTCACGGCGGCGCGTACACGCACAAGACGCTGCTGGGTGCGGGCGGCGGCGTGGAAGCCAACGCGGTCATCGGCTACGCGTTGTCTTCGAAGAACTTCTTCTGGGGCCAGCTCGACGCGCTGGCGAACGTGGGGTTGATCAACGCCGGGCTGGGGCCGCTGGTCGTGCGACTGCACGTGCTGGTGGGCTTTGGGTTGTCACTCTGGAGCGGCCCCTCGCTCATCGGAGGCGGCCGCCTCGCGATCGGCATCGCCGACGCCGTTTCCCTCGAGGCGACCTGGCTCACCCTGCCCACAGTCAACCTCACCTTCGCGCATCGAGCGCAGGCCAACGTGGTGATCAAACCCATTCAGCTCGCGCTTGGCGCCGAGCTCAACTTCGGCTCGGCCGAGCTGGGGGCGACCCACTTCTCCATCCTGGGCACCGCGTGCTGGCGGCCGAAGTTCGACTGAAAGATTCTTTGAGTCGGCCTGAAGAGTTCTTTGACCTGCACCGAGAGGCGACCGTGATTCCAGCAACTTAGCGCTGGCGCGGGGCTTGGAGAGAGCCCAGCCCCATGTGGTCTGCCTTGGTGGTCCCGGCGCTGCTTGCCGCGGGCCCGTTGGAACTTTCAGCAGTCGGGAATGGCGAAGGACTCACCGAGCTCGTGTGGCAGCAGTCGCCCGAGCTGCAGGCCGCGCGCGTGAGAGTCGCGCAGGCCGAAGCCGATCGCCGCCGCGCGCTCCGACTCCCGAACCCCGCGCTCGATCTCTCGGTCAACACCTTGCCGGTCGGGCCGCTCAACCCCACCGACTTGAAGGAGCCCTTTCTCAACGTGCCCAACGTGGCGGTGGGACTCTCGATGCTGCTGGAGATCGGCAAGCGCGAGCCCCGCCAGGACGCCACCGCCGAAACCGCGCGCGCCGCTTCGCTCGACGCGCAGGAACAGCTGCGCCGCAAGGTGCTCGAGCTCGAAGACGTCATCGGTGACGTGGCCGCGGCGCAGGTGCGGGTCGACGCGCTCGAGGGGCTGAGCACCGACGCGGCCCGCCTGGCTGATCTGCAGCAGATGCGCGTGCAGAAAGGCGACACCTCGGAGCTCGACGCCGATCGCGCCCGCCTCGAGCAGGAGAGCACCATCACCTCGCTGGGCGAGGCGCGCTCGCAATTCACCGAGCAGCTGCGCCAGTGCGCGGAGTTCATCTCGTCGCCCTGCACGCCCTTCTCTGACGCCGCTCAGGCGAACGCCTGGCTCGATCGCCACATGGAGCCCTCGAAGCCCGCGCTGGAACGGCGGCCCGACCTGCGCGCGCTCGAGGCGTCGATCAAAGCCAACCGCGCCGCCGAGCGCCTCGCGCGAAACTTCGCCATTCCTGATCCGACGGTGCGCGTGGGCTACGTGCGAGATCAATTCATCGTCTCGGGCAACCAGCAGAACAGCCTCTTCGTGGGCGTCTCGTTGCCGCTGCCGATCTTCGATCGCCACCAGGACGACGCTGACGCCGCCGCGGCCGCCGCCCTGGCCGCCCAGCACACCCGCGAGCAACTGCTCACCACCGCGCGCGCGCAGCTCACGCAGCTCACCTCCGAACTCCTGGCCGTGGAAGCGCGGCAGAAGCGGCTGCGCGAACAATCGCTCCCGCTCGCGCACAGCGTGGTTGACCGGCTCAACGCCGCCGTCACCCGGGGAGCGGCGCCCATTCAAGAGCTGCTGCTGGCGCGCCGATCTCTGGCCGAGCTGACCCTGACCGCGACCGAGCTCGATCGCACCGACTTCCACCTGCACGTCGCCCGCGCCCGCCTCACCAGCTCGCTCGACGCCCTTCCTTCTCCTTGAGGTCCCTCATGAAACGACTCCTTCCCGTCTTGTTGTTCGTGGCCGCCTGCAGCCGGGGCAACAAGGCCGTCGATCCCGCCTCCGCCATTCAAGCCGACGCCAAGGGCGTGACCCTCGCCGCCGACGCGCCGCAGTGGAAATACGTCGAGCTCGCAGTGGCGACCGCGGGCGCCTCGCTCGCCCCCCTGCCCGTGCCCGGTCACGTCGACCTCGATCCCAAGCGCACGGCCGCGGTGAGCGTGCCCCTGCCCGGCCGGGTGGAGTCGGTGCTCATTCGCCTGGGCGCCCGGGTCAAGCAGGGCGACAAGCTCTTCTCGGTACGCAGTGGCGCGTTCGCCGATCTCGATCGCGAGACCGAGGCCGCCCGTGCACAGGTGGCGGTGCGTCAGCGCCTGGTGGC
>JAYVNA010000100.1:0-7084 GCA_043758715.1 Archangium sp. | reverse complement strand
GCCGACGTGGTGATCGACGGCCGCGGCTTTCCCACGACGTCGAACTCCGACTGCGGCTTCCAGAAGTTCCTCGGGCGCGATTTGCTGCTGCGCGCACCGCACGGGCTCACCCGGCCGCTCTTGATGGACGCGACAGTCGAGCAGCATGACGGCTTCCGCTTCATCTACGTGCTCCCCTGGGACGAGCGGCGGGTGCTGGTGGAAGACACGCGGTACAGCGACACCGAGACGATCGAGGCACCGCGACTGCGCCGCGACATCGATGCCTGGCTTTCCACGCGGGGTTGGGAAGTCGAGCGCGTGCTCCGGGAAGAAGCGGCGGCCTTGCCGATTCCGCTCTCAGGTCACGCACCGCCCTCACAGACCCGACCGACCATCGGCGTGGCCGGAGGTTTCTTTCACGCGACCACCGGGTACTCGCTGCCCTTCGCCGCTGCGACCGCGGAGCTGATCAGCGCGCAGTCTGACCTCGACCCTTCGCGCTTGATGTTCCTGCTCAACGACGCGGCGCTCAAGCACTGGCGCGCGATGGGCTTTTTCCGCCTGCTCAACCGGATGTTGTTCAAGGGCGCCGAGCCCGCAAGCCGCGTGCGCGTGTTCGAATCGTTCTACCGGCACGAGGCCGAGGTCATCGAGCGGTTCTATGCGGGGAAGTTGAGCTGGGCGGACAAGTTCCAGGCGCTGAGGCGAGGCGCTCCGACGGTGCCTTCGATGCGGGCGATGCGGGCCGCGTTTTCCATCTGAGGGAGCCCCTCACCCCGGCCACCTCGCCCCGCTGGCGCAGGGAGAGGGAGGGCACCACAAAATCTCCCGGGGTGAAATCTCAAGCTACACTGCGCGACCATGCTGACCGCCCTGCTCGCGCTCTCGCTGTCCCAGCTGCCTTCTCCGATGGACTTCATCGACAACACCGAGATCGGTGACGCGAAGCAGTACATCGGGCTGCGCAGCAAAGGCGTCTACGAAGGCCACCTGGTGGACAAGGCCAGGGGCGAGACCGTGGTGTCCGGCTCGTGGAAGCTCAACGGCGACACCATCGAAGTGAAGGCGACCGGCTGCAAAGGCCCCGCCTGCAAGGACGCGAAGAAGGACTATACCGCGAAGGTGAAGGTGGCCGCTGCGCGCGCGATGGAGCTGCAGTCGAACGCGCCGCCCCCGTTCTTCCCCTCGGGCAGCTACTACTGCCACTACCTCGGCTGCGAGCCGCGCATCGGGGTGGAGATCCTCTCGAAGGGCGCGAACCTCAAAGCGCTGAGCGCCGTCGAAGACGCGCTGATCGAACGCAACCACGGCCGCAACAGCACCGTGGTGTGGATTGGCCCGCGCACCGAGACCGACACCGCGAAGTCGCGCATCGAAGTCTGCGGCCGGGACCCTGCGAAGTCGAAGGAGGCCCTGGAGTTGCTCAAGGGTGACCTCGCGACCGCGGCCTGGTTCGGCGAGTACACCGTCGTCGAGGAACCGCAGAAAGACTGCCTGTGGGACGTGCGGCTGTTCGTGCGTGATGACGTTCAGCCGCCGCCCCGGAAGACCAAGCGCTGAATGACCGGTAACTCAGTGCTTGTTGTCGAACTCGATGCCCGCCTTCACCTCGGCGATGGCGTCGTTGACCAGGCCGATGGCCTTCGCCCGGTGACCACCCTTGTCGGCGGTGGCGTTCTCGAGCTCCTTGCGCGCCTCTTCGAGGGTCACGAGGGCCTTGTGCATGGCCGGCTGCTTGTCCGCCAACGCCTGCGAGGCGAACCCACCAACCATTGCGGACACGGCAGCGATCATCATCATCTTCTTCATGGGTGACTCCTGAGAGGGACGGCGGGGAAGCGCGGATAGTATCGACTTCAATGACGATTACTGAGCTGCAAGCGCTGGTTCGTCGCTGTCACGATCAACACTTCGGCAAGACCGAGCTCCGCGAGCGCCTGCGAGATCTCGCGAACGAGGTGGCAGAACTGACCCACCACCGCGACCCGAAAAACCTGGTGGAAGAAGCCGGTGACGTGGGCTGGAGCCTGCTGCAGCTGTGCAATGAAATGGGACTCGAACTCGACGAGCTGGTTCGGGCGACTATTCACAAGCTCGACGCCCGTCCGCGCGGCCGCAAGGTGGCGCTCATCGGCACCTCGGCCAACCCCATCACCAACGCTCACCTCACCATGGCGCTCGAGATCCTCGCGCTCACCGACGTCGACGAAGTGTGGCTGTACCTGGTGGGGGAGCACCCCTGGGGCAAGAAGCTGATGCCAGCCGAGCATCGGCTCGAGCTGGTGCGCCGGGCGATCGCCCGCTACCCCAAGCTGCGCGTGTGCGACTTCGAGATGGTGCACGGACCGCGCATCTACGCGCAGACCAAGGAGACCGCGGAGATCCTCCGGGACTACTTCCTGCCCGCGTACCCGGGGTACCAGTTCAGCTGGGTGATGGGCAGCGACGTGGCGCAGACCTTCGAGCAGTGGAAGGGCGCGGAGTGGATGGCGCAGCACCTTCGCATGTGGGTGATTCATCGCCTCGGCTACGACTGGGACAAGGCGAAGTCGTTGCTCGCCGATGAGCGGCACGTGTACCTGCGCGAGAACGTGGTCACCTCGAACATCTCGTCGTCGTTGGTGCGGGAGCGCGGGAAGAATTACGAACACGCGAAGCTGGTCGCGCTCGTGCCGGAGGTGGTCTGGGATTACCTGGTCGAGCACCGGCTGCTCGATCCTTCCGCGCTCGGCTGAGCGAGGTTACTTGTCGACCTTGGTGAGCGCGGGCTCGGCGGACACGGCTGGCAGCGAAGCGGAAGGCGGCTCCGTCACTGCCTCCTTCGTGAGCGTGACCAGCGCGGGCTCCGAAGGCGGCCCGGTCGGCACGATCGACAACCTCGGCAGCTCCGAGTCTGCGTACTGCAGCAGCGCCGCCACCAGCGTGAGCACCAACGGCCCCATGAAGATGCCGGCGAAGCCGAACATCGAGATGCCGCCGAGTAAACCCACGAACACCAGCAGCGTCGACGCGTTCGAGCTGCCCGAGATGATCAACGGTCGAATGACGTTGTCGCTGCCCGCCACCAGGATGACGCTCCACAACACCAGGAAGATGGCCCAGCCGGTCTGCCCCTGCGCCACCAACGTGATGGCCGCGGGCACCCAGACGAGCGCGGTGCCCACGATGGGAATGAGCGAGGCCATCGCTCCGACCGCGCCGAACACGAGGGGCGAAGGCAGGCCGGAGATGGCGAAGCCGATGCCCACCAGCGAGCCCTGCACCAGTGAGGTGACGGCGGTGCCGAGCACCACGGCGCGGGTGACTCCGCCGAGCGTGGCGGCGAGCTCGATCTTCCGGTCGATCGCCATCGGCACCAGGCGAATGCCGCGCTCGAGCATGCGCTTGCCGTCGCGGAGGAAGAAGAACAGCAGGAACATCGTGAACGCGAACTGGGTGATGACGTTGAACGCGCCCACCACCACCGTGCCGCCCAGCGAAGCGACTTCCTGCAAGGCGCCCTGCGCCGCTTCCGCGGCCGACGAGAGAATCTGATCCTTCGAGAGCGAGGTGAACTCGCCGGCCCTCGCCAGCACGGCCTGCACCGGGCCCCACGCGAGCACCATCTGCAGGGCGGGAAGGCGGCGCTCGGCGGCCTCGGTCTGAAACTGTTTGAGCAGCTCACCGGCCTGGCGGAGGAAGGCGAAGACGAACAGCGTCAAGGGCCCGGCCACCACCACGAAGGCCGCGCCCGTCAGCAGCCCCGCGGCGACCGGCGGCTTCTGCCCGCGTTTGAGCAGCTTGTTGTTGGCGGGCTGGAGCATGAAGGCCAGCAACGAGGCCCACATCAGCGGCGCGAAGAACGGCGAGAGAAGCCGGAAGGTGACCAAGCCCAGCACCGCGGCGGTCACCAGGCCGAAGACGCGCGCGTAGTAGCGGGAAGGCGTCAGGGTGCTCATGGAGCGCGTCTAGCAGGGCTTTGCGGCGAACGAAGAACGAACGGCTCAGTACCGCGCGAGCGTGACCAACCACGGCGTGGGCACGTCGAGTTGGACGCCCGGCACGAAGCCCGGCTGCTGCGGCGGCCTCACTGGCTGAGCGGGCGGGCGGTAGGGCTCGAGCTGGTGTTTGAGGGCGTCGCGCCGCTCCACCATGCCGGCGCGCTCAGCGGCCATCTCGTTCTCGATGGTGTTGGCGACCACCAGGCACAGCAGGGCTGCCAGCAGCGAAAGACCGCCGAGGCTAGTGACGGCGACACCCAGCGACAGCAAGGAGATGACGGCCGTGCTGCTCGTCCCGGCGATCAGCAACGGGATGCCCGGCAGCAGCAGCACCGAGAAGGAGAAGCCCAGCACCATTCCGACGACCAGCCCGTGGGGGAACTGAGGCTTGAGCAATTGAATGTTGCCGTCGAGCACGCGCAGCTCGCGATCCAGCGCGGCGATGTCGGCGTCGGACAGCGAAGTCTCATCGCTGACCAGCCTCGCCGAGGGCGCGGCGCACAACGTGAGGCACAGGGCGAAGGCGAGCATGGGTGAGGTCTACAACAACCCTTCTCGCCCGAGCCAAACCCATTGGTGCGAGGCGATCGCTGCGCCACACTGGCTTCATGCACTCGGTCTTCCGCGCGGTCGCGTTCGTGTCGTTGCTCGCTGGTTCGACTTCTTTGGCTGCCCAGGACCCGCTCACGTTCGGCATCTCGCAGCCCTACGGCCCCGAGGCGGCCCAGAAGGTGCCGGCCCTGGTCGAGCCGTACCTCACGCGGGAACTCAAGGGCCCAGTGAAGGTGGTGCGCTTCAACACGCCTGAGGAATTGGTCGACGCGCTCGCCGTGGGCAAGGTCGACCTCGCGTGGATTACGCCGCTCGCCTTCGTGCGGGCGCAGCAGAAGAACAGCGGCGTGGAGGCGCTCTCGAAGGCCACTCGCAAGGGCTCGTTGTTCTACCGGGCGGCCTACGTGGTGAAGGCCGGTTCCCCGCTGACGTCGCTCGCGTCGCTGCAGGGGAAGAAGGTGGCCTTCGTGTCGAAGACCTCGACCTCCGGGTACCTGTTCGCGCGCGAGATGATCTCGAAGGAAAACCTGAACCCCGAAGGCTTCTTCGGTGAGGAAGTGTTCGTGGGTGATCATCCTTCGGTCTGCAAGGCCGTGCGTGAAGGCAAGGTCGACGTCGGGGCCACGTTCGCGTCGGAGCCCGCTGAAGGGAAAGAAGTCGTCCCCAGTGGCTGCGATGACGCGCCGCCGCTCAGCGACTTCAAGGTGCTCGCGTCGACGGGCAATCTGCCGAACGAGGTGATCGCGGCGCGTGATTTCTTTCCGCCCACGCGGGTCAACGACGTCATCGGTGCGTTCGGACGGATGGATGGATCGCCCGAGGGGAAGAAAGTGCTCGAGGTCTTCCGGGTCGATGGTTGGGGCGTGGCGGTCGATGGCGACTTCGCGCCGGTGCTCGACTTGCTGCGGGTGAAGAAGCCCGAATTGAAGAAGCCTGAGGTGAAGAAGGGCAAGAAGAAGTGACGCGTTCTCCAAGGGCGCGATGAACAACAACAGCCCCCGGGTGCGTGGGGGTTCAGGGTTCGCCACGTTTGCTCGACCCGTGCGGGCTCTCGAGCTTCGCGGCGAGTTCGCTCACGGGACGTCGTGGCTGAGCGAAGTTGACTGAAACCGGAACCCGCTCCGGTTTGGGAACATGAGTCGACGACGGCAGGCATGACTCAAGTGACCAGCGCCCAGCAGGACGCGCTGTGGTCGGTTGAGTCCTCCGTTGCTCGGAACTGAGGGAGCGTCAACGAGTCGAAGCTTGAATCACCGGGTCAAGAAAACGAGGCGCCGAGGGCCCGCCCGTGTCGAGCACAGGAGCAAGTCCTGAACCCCCTCGCACCCAAGGGCTGCTTTTCCCCGCTTACGGCGCAGGCTCGATCCGGCAATTCCCCTTCGCCGTCCCGACACACACCAGCGCGTAGCCCTCCGCCTTCTCGCCATCAGAGAGGCACGCATCATCGGGAATGTGAATCTCCCCCGACAACACCTTCACCCGGCACACGCCGCACGCGCCCATCTCGCAGCCCGCCGACAGATTGAACCCGGCCTTCCGCGCGGCCGCCAGCACGTGCTCGCCGTCCTTCACCGGGAACGACTTCGTCTTCCCGTCTTGCACCAACTCCACCGTCATCGTCGCGCCGCTGCCGCCTTCGTCATGCGACATCGTGAACTTCTCTTCGAGCACCGTGACGCCGGCGAACCGCGCGTGTACCGCTTCACGCGCCAGGTCCATCATCGGCTGCGGTCCACACATCGCGACCACGTCAGGCTGCGCCTGCCCCGCGAGCAACGCGCCGAGCACGTCCTTCGACGGCGGACCCTTCGGCCCTGACGCCGCGTCATCGAGCACGTGCGTGACTTCGAGCTTGCCGCCGCTGCTCGCCACGAACGCGTCGAGCTCGGCCTTGAGAATCTGCTCCACGCCGGTGCGATTGAAATCGAGCAGCGAAATGGCCGTGGGCCAGCCCGCCATCTGCTGTTCCTGCAGCATCGAGAGAAACGGCGTGATCCCGCTGCCACCCGCGATGAACAGCGCGCGCGTGAACGAAGCGGGCAACACGAAGTGCCCGTACGGCCCCTTCACCTCGAGCATGTCCCCGGCCGCCAGCGTCTCGGTGAGATGGGTGGAGACCTGGCCGTCCTTGACCTTCTTCACCGTCAGCCGCAGCGGCGCTCCGGGAGCCCGGCTGAACGAATACGCGCGCCACGGCATCGTCGCGGTGGGCCGCAGCAACACGAACTGCCCCGCCTTGAAGTCCATGCTGGCGTCGACTTCGAAGCTGACGGTGGTGGGGGTCTCTTTGGTGACCGTGGTGACGCGCCAGGCGAGCGCCGCAGGAGCCGCGGGACGGACGACAGGCGTCTTCTTCTTGAACAGCGAACCCAGGAAACCCAAGTGGAACCTCAGCGTGCGACGGGAACGCGCAACGCCATATCATGCTGCCCAAGGGCTTCGAGCGCACCGTTCAGATGGGCCCCATGAGTTCAACGACGGCGGCGCAGCGCCCCCAGCAGCACCAGCGCGACCCAGGCCTCGAGCCCGGTGGTGGCGCCACAACCACAACCGCGCGTCAGGGCCGGTGA
>JAYVNA010000099.1:0-7092 GCA_043758715.1 Archangium sp. | reverse complement strand
TAGTCCTCCCGGTCCGCTGGTTTGTCCGAGCGGCCGAAGCCGATCAGATCCGGCGCGATCACCCGCCGCCCGGCGCTTGCGAAGACGGGGATCATCTTGCGGTAGAGGAAACTCCAGCTGGGTTCGCCATGCAGGCAGAGCACCGGAGCCGCGTCGCGCGGGCCTGCTTCGACCCAGGCCATCTCGAGTCCACTCGCGACCTCGAGGCGCTGAGGCGCGAACGCAAAATCAGGCAACCCCACGAAGCGCGACTCAGGCGTGCGGAGAATTCGCATCGCCTGGTCATAGCCGGGTTACCGGCGTCTCGGAGCTGGAGCGGGAGCTGGTGGCGAGTTCCGATTCGTCGAGCGCCGATAGGTCGGCGTTTGCGAGGGCGGCGTTGACTGAATCGGGGCGGGCGGCGCCATGCGTTCGGAGCGGGGAATCGTGGCCCGGCTGCGGCATCATCGGCGGCTTCGCCGCGCGACGACCCGAATCAAACCCACCTGACGGAGGCGGGGCCGCCCGATCCCGGAACCTCGAATCGAAGCCCGACGGAGGGGGCTGCGGCGCAGGAAGGGAGTTCGAACGATCTCTCAGCCTCGAGTCAAACCCGCTCGGCGGCGGAGGCGTCGAGTTCGAGTACCGGCCGCGCCGACCCTCTTGAGACTGAGACGGGGGCACCGTGAAGCGGCTTCGATCACGCGCAGGGGTCCGGCCCGCGCTCGGCACCTGCTGTAACGGCACCGGTACGATTTGTTCCCGCGTCGCCGAAGAGACGAACGAGGGAGGCGGGCCCCTGCGGCTGCGCGTCTGCATCGGCTCGGTCACGGCGACCGCCCGATGAAACTCCTGATCGCCCAGCGAGTAACGCCGGGGGTACCCACTGGTGAAGCGCTGCGACGGCACGAAGCACCAGCTGTCGTAGCCCGGTGCGCCCCGCGGCCCGAGCGGAGCCCAGCCGATGTACGGCCCCCCGGCTCTCCAGCTCACCCACGACGGCCCCCACGTTTGCCCGGGCAGCCACAGCCAGCCGTAGCTGACGTCGCGGTACCAGCGCCCGTAGTGGAAGACCGCCCAGCCAAAGGGGTATTCGCTGTCGAACACCCAGCCCGCGTTCGTGGAGAGCCATCGACCCCCGGTGCCGTACGGGTAGAAATCAGCCCCGACGTACCGAGGCGAAGGCTGCCACGCGCGGCCATACCCCGGCATCACGACCCATTGGCCGTAGGGGTCGAGTGAAGCCCCGAAGGTCTCGAGGCTCACGGAGCCGTAGCTCGAGTCGTCGGAGCCATAGACGTCGTCCTGGGCCCTGACGAAACAACCAGCCAGCAGCAAAACCAGGACAGGAAGAAAGCGTTTCATGCGTGCTCCCGCGTGCACTCCGTCACGAGTACCCAGGCATGCAGAACACACACCTCACGCGCTTCATTCATGACCCGGAAGATCGGCGAACGCGCAAGCGCAAAGAAACGCCATTTCAGTTCTGCAATGTGACGACCACCTTTCCCTCTCCCGAACTGTGGGCTCGACGGAGGTGACTGGGCTCTCGCGTGGGATGGACGCTCCGCGCCTTCATTCCGTACCGTGCGCCGCTCAACGCTTGATCGAAAGGGAGCATCACATGCATCTGAGTCGTCCGAGGGTCGGGTGGGTCGCGGCAGTTCTTCTGGGCGTGGCGGGTTGTACGGGGGTGGACGAGTCGGCTGGTGCAGCGACCCAAAGCGCGACTGCAGTCGCGCAAGAGCTGCGAATCGATCTCAGTCCCAACTCGGTCGCCTACGACTACTACCCTTCGCAGCACCTGCCGCACGGCGTGACGGGTGACGAGCAGTTCGTGTTCGTCACGCAGCCGCTCTCGGGCCGCGTCGCGGTGGTCGATCGTCTCACAGGCAGCGAGCTCACCACCCTGCCCGCGCCGCCCCTCGGCTGGCAGCTGCCGTTCGCGATGCGCATTCCGCACAGCGGGCGCCTGGTGGTGCTCGACGCGGGCGGTTTCCCCAACCCCTTCGTGCCGTCGATCGCGCGCCTCTACGAATACGACTACGCGCGTAACCGGCGCACCCGCCAGTTCGAAGCGACCCTGGTGCGCACCATCAGCTTCGAGGGGCTGCCGCTGGTGTTCGCGGAAGACTTCGAGGTGCTGCCTGCCGGCGGCTACGTGGTGTCGGAATCGGTGATCGGCGCGCTGTGGACGGTGTCGGCCGCGGGGCAGATCGCGCCCGGCCTGCTGCCCGACAGCTTCGCGCCCGGTGACGGCATCCCCGCGCTCGCGCCGTGCCCCTTCACGCCGGTGAGCATCGGGGGCATTCCTTTCAGTACCGCAGGCAACTTTGCTCCCGGGGTCGGTTCGCTCGCGGTGCGCGACGGGCAGCTCTACTTCGGCAGCAGCTGCCGGGGCGGGGTGGCGCGCGTTCCGCTCGCCAGCCTCACTGACGTCAGCCGTTCCCCCAGGCAGCGCGCCGACGACATCGTCGACGTCTCACCGCGCGCCGCGGGCGTCGCTTCGGAATCGCTCAAGGGCTTCACCTTCAACCGCTGGAAGCCCAGCGACCACCACCTCTACGTGACGGACACCTTCGGTCAGCGCGTGCTGCGCGTCGATCTCGCCACCGGAGCGCGTGAGGTGGTGGCCGATGACCCGACGCTCTTCGATTTCCCGGTCAGCGCGCAGTTTCTGCCTCCGGTAAGCGGCGGGAACGGCCTTTCGATGCTCGTGGTCGCCTCTGATCAGGAATACCGGCTGACGGCGCTCAATGCGCTCATCAGCCAGGACATTTTGCATCCACCTTTCATCGTGGCGAAAATTTACGTGCTGAAGTGATCTGCCGTTCGCATGTAATCCCCTCCGCACAATGTCCTCAGAACAGATCGAGTTCTCGCAGAGCGTCGAAGGCCTCTTCATCAAGGGCCTCGGCTCGATGCTCACCCCCGCAATCAAGACGTCGCTTCGAGCTACAGGTCTCGATCTCGACAAGCCGCTGCGCCCCGGTTACCCCGCTGCCGAATTCCACCGATGGATTGAACAGGTGTCAGCGGCCATCTACCCGGACCTCCAGCGCGACGAAGCCGTCCGGCGCATCGGCCACCGCGCCGTGTCGGGGCTCGAGGAAGGCATGATCGGCAAGGCGCTCTCGGCCGGCCTCAAGCTCATCGGCCCGCGGCGCAGCCTTCAGCGGGTCGAGCGCATCTTCAAGAACAACAACAACTACCTGCAGGCGAGCTTGATCGAGCTGGGTGAACGCGATGCCCGGGTGGCCTTGAGCGCGGTGCACGGCTTGCCCACGTACTACCAGGGCTTGTTCGAAGCGGCGGTGACGATCATCGGTGCGAAGGAACCCAAAGTGACTCTGCTTGCGTCTCCTCCGCCCGGTGCGATGCTGCACATCGAGTGGTCGCTTTGACCTGCTGTTGGTGACGTTCGTGCTTTTGGGCCCGCTGGGTTGATTCCGGCGGGGCGCAGATGGGCTGCGCTGAGGTTTCGTTCAAGGGAGGCGTGGGCATGGAAGCGTCTGAGCTGCAGCGAACGATCTACGACGTGGTGAACATGGGGCGGCAGCAACGCCTCCTGCATCAATACGCAGAAGACACGGTGCTCGACGGCAAGCACCTGCAGCTCGGAGGGCGAACGCTGCTGAGCTTCGGCTCGTGTTCGTACCTGGGGCTCGAGACCGATCCCCGCTTGAAAGAGGGCGTGCGCCGGGCGGTCGATCGCTACGGCACGCAGTTCTCTTCGTCGCGCGCGTATCTCTCCGCGCCTCCGTACACGGAGCTCGAAGAGAAGCTCAGCCGCATCTTCGGTGCGCACGTGCTCCCGGTGAGCAGCACCACGCTCGGTCACCTGTCTGCGATTCCCGTCATCTGCCAGGAGAAGGACGCGATTCTGCTCGACCGCATGGTGCACCACTCGGTGCAACTCGCGGCCACCCAGGCCCGCGCGCAGGGCACCCACGTCGAGCTGGTCCGTCACGGTGATTGGGCGGCGCTCGAGAAACGCATCTCCGAGCTGGCGCCGTTGCATCGGCGCGTCTGGTACCTGCTTGATGGCGTCTACAGCATGTTTGGCGATCTGCCCGACGTCGGCGAGCTCAAGCGGCTGCTGGCGGCGTACCCGAACCTGCATTTGTACTGTGACGACGCGCACGGCATGAGCCTCGCGGGCTTGCACGGGCGCGGCATGCACCTCTCGCGCATGGGCTGGCACGACCGGATGGTCATCGCGACCTCGCTCAACAAGGCCTTCGCTTCGGCTGGTGGTTGCCTCGCGTTTCAAGACCCCGAGATGCGCGACCAGGTGCGTCTGTGCGGTGGGCCGTTCACGTTCGGCGGGCCGGTGCAGCCCCCGATGCTCGGCGCGGCGATCGCCAGCGCTGACCTTCACCTCTCACCTGAGATCGCCACGTTTCAGCAGCAGCTCAACGACGGCGTCGCTCACTTCAACCACGAACTGACTCACCGCAAGCTGCCGCTGCTCGAGGAAAACGGCACGCCCATCTTCTTCATCAAGGGGGGCCCGATCCGCATGTCGTACGCGGTGGTGCAGCGGCTGATGAACGAAGGCTTCTTCCTCACGGTCGCGACATACCCGGCGGTGCCGCTCAAACGCAGCGGGGTGCGGCTGTCGATCACCCGGCATCACTCGCTGGCCGATCTCACCGCGCTCAGCCAGGCGCTCGAGCACCATTACCCCAGGGCGCTCGAAGACGTGGGCCTCACGCTGGCCGACGTAGAACGGGAGTTCGACACCCTGGGGCAAGCCCGTGAACGCGCGCGCCTGGGCAAGCTGACCTCGCTGTTCGACATGGCGGTGCCGGCCGCGCGCGCGGCTCCGGTGGTCAAGCCCGGCACCACGGGCACTGCGCTCACCCTCGAGACCTTCACGACCATCGACGCGATTCCCCCGGCCGAGTGGGACGGGTTGGTGGGCCATCGGAGCAACTTCGATCACGCGACGCTGCGCTCGTTCGAGGCCATCTTCACCGGGCGCGACGAACCTGAGAGCAACTGGGGCTGGCACTACTTCATCGTGAAGAGCGCGGGCCGGCCGGTGGCGGCGACGTTCTTCACCGACGCGCTGTGGAAGGACGACATGTTGATGCGCGCCGAAGTTTCGGACCGCATCGAGCAGGCGCGCGCGCACGATCGCTATTTCCTCACGTCCCGCGCGATGAGCATGGGCTCGCTGCTCACCGAGGGAAATCACCTGTTCCTCGATCGCACCGGTCCCTGGCAGGAAGCCATCAGCCTGATTCTCGAGGCGGCGGCGAAGGCGCAGCGGGCCGTGGGCGCGACCAGCCTGGTGCTGCGCGATCTCCCCGAAGGCGACGTGGAGGTCGACGGGGTGCTGCTCGAGCACGGCCTGGTGAAGATGCCGATGCTGGCGGGGCACGTGGTCGATCTCACGCGGTGGAATACCGAAGACGAGTTCTTCGCCACGCTGGGCAGTCGCACGCGGCGAAGAGTGCGGGCCGAGGTGCAGGCGGTGCAGAGCCAGTTCCTGGCCCGTCGGTGGAAATACGGCGTCGATGCGGCGCCCTCCGATGCGGAGTTCGAGCACTTCTATTCGCTCTACAAGCGCGTGAAGGACCGCAAGCGCCGGCTCAACACGTTCGATCTCCCCATCGACGTGGTGCGCAAGTTGTGGATGACGCCGGGGTGGGAACTGATGTCGCTGTACCTCTCGCCCGGCGCGGGAGGTCCGCTCGATGGCAGCGCGGTGGCGATGTCGATCAGCTTCATCGGCGGAGATCGCATGGTCGCGGCGATCGCCGGCCTCGATGGCGTGCAGCGGGAGGTGAGCGTCTACCGGCAGTTGCTCTGGCGCACCCTGTTGCGCGCGAAGGAAGCGGGCCTCAAGTCGCTCGAGCTGGGCATGGATGCCGAACGCGAGAAGACCCGCATCGGCGCCGAGCCACGCCTGCAGTGCGCATACGTGCAGCTGACGGATCACTACTCGGCTGAGTTGATGGGCCACATCTCGCAGGAGCTGGCCCTGGCTCAATGAAGCGCGCGTTGAAGTGGTTGGGCGGGGTGATGTTGGCGGCGGCGGTTCTCACCGGGGTGGTGTGCGGTGGGGCGTACGCGCGCGCGATGAACAAGGTGACGCGGCGGTGGAACGTGCAGCCTGCCGCGGTGGCAATCCCGCAACTCGATGAAGCGGGGCTGAAGGAAGGCGGCCGGCTCTTCGGAGCACGCGGCTGCCGCAAGTGTCATGGCGAGGACGCGGCGGGTGCGCTGATTCTCGACGAGGCGCTGCTGGGCACCGTGTACGGCGCGAACCTCACGCGGGGGGCGGGGAGCGCGGTCGCGAAGTACAGCGACGTCGACTGGGTGCGCACGGTGCGGCACGGGATCAAGCCCGACGGCCTTCCCACCCAGGTGATGGATTCGAAGGAGTACCAGTTCATGACCGACGGGGATCTGGGGATGATCCTCGCGTATGTGAAGTCGGTGCCCGCGGTCGATCGCGCGAACCCTCCGCTGCGAATCACGGCGCTCTCGTACGTGTTTCATGGGCTCGATTGGCTCGACGTGACCACCGCTGACCAGGTCGATCACGAACGCAAACACGAGGCCGAGCCGACCCCCAGCGCCGCGCCGGAGTTCGGAAAGTACGTGCTGCGGCTGCAGTGCCAGGGGTGCCACGGCGAGACGTTGTCGGGTGGCAAGCTGTCAGGCGCGCCGGGGTTGCCGATTCCTCCGAACCTGACCCCCGATGTCGAGACGGGCCTGGGCAAGTGGACCTTCGCCGACTTCGCCACCGCGATGCGCACCGGTAAGCGGCCCGACGGGAGCATGATCGACAAGTTCATGCCGTGGGACGCGTACGCGAGCATGTCGGAAGACGAACTCACCGCGGTGTGGACGTACCTGCGAGCCCAGCCCGCCCGGAAGTTCGGCGGTCGTTGATAGTATCAACTGATACTATCATGGGGTGCCGCCGCCCTTTCAGCTCACTCCGGCGCTCTTCGGGGCGCTGAGCCGAATCGACCAGGGGCTGGGCCGACTGAAGGGGCTTTCGCTGAGCGAGCCTCAGCCACTGCTCCGCAAGCGCAATCATGTGAGGTCGGTGCAGGCCTCGGTGGCAATCGAAGGCAACCCGCTCTCGGTCGA
>JAYVNA010000098.1:0-7093 GCA_043758715.1 Archangium sp. | reverse complement strand
CAGAGACCGCGTCGACGTCGTGTGGGCGGCCCGGCACCTCCAGCACCGCGGAGAGCTCGCGCGCCGGAACCACCGAGGTGCCGAACTGCAGCACCGGGACGTCGCGGCTGTGGGTGAGGCTGGAGCGCCTGGTCTCCACCACCCCCGCCACCTTGGTGATCTGCAGCCCGTAGACGTCGTCGCCCAGCCACACCAGCAGCAGGTTCACCATCGCGACGGTGAGCGGGAGAGAAAGCCTGAAAGTCGTGCCAAGGCCGCGACGGCTGGTCATCTCCAGGGTTCCACCCACCGCTTCCACGGCGCGCTTCACCGCGTCCATCCCCACGCCGCGCCCGGAGATGTCCGTCACCGACGCCGCGGTGCTCAAGCCCGGCGCGGTCGAGAGCAGCAGCGCTTCTTTCTCTGATAGCTCGCGCGCGGCCTCCGCGGTGAGCAGGCCACGCTCCACCGCCAACGCCTTGAGGCGCTCCACGTCCATCCCGCGGCCGTCGTCTTCCACCTCGAGCAACACCCGATCGGAAGCGCGCTTGACCGAGATCTTCACGGTGCCGCGCGGAGGCTTGCCACGCATGCGTCGCTCTTCGGGCGGCTCCACCCCGTGGTCGATGGCGTTGCGCAGCAGGTGGAGCACGGGGTCTGCCAGCTCGTCGACGATGGCGCGATCGAGCTCGACCTCGCTGCCGGAGAGCACCAGTTCAATTTCGCGGCCGCGGCGCCTGGCGATGTCGCGGGCGGCGCGCGGGAGCCGGTCGGTGATGAGCGAGACCGGCGTCATGCGCGCCTTCATCACCTTGTCGTGCAGCCCCCGCACCAGGCCGTGGAGCCGATCGACCGTCTCGTTCAAGCGGCCGCGTTCGTTTTCCTGAAGGCCGCGGCCGACTTCACGGACGCTCGCGGTGGCCAGCATCAGCTCGCCGGCGAGATCGAGAAATTCGTCGAGCAGCTCGGTGCGAACGCGCACGGTGCGCGGCGGCTCTTGCCCCACCACGCGCGATTCGGGCTCGGACGGCCTGGCCTCTTCGGGCGCAGGCACCGCGGGCGCGCTCGCCACCCGGCTCAACGAGACCAGCTCGACGTCGGCGACCTGGCTGATGGTCTTCGCCACCACCGCCTCGGGCTCGGAGCTCTCGAGCTCGACGGTGAAGGTGCCGTTGGGCAGCTTGCCGGCCTTGACCTCGTCGATGCCGGGCGTGCAGCGGAAGAGGTTCCCCAGCGACGAGAGCCGTTTGTACGCGAGGAAGCCGCGCACCCCAGGCTGAGCCGAGGTGGCGACCACCCGCAGGGTCACCAGCCAGCGCGGGGGCAGCTCGGGCTCTTTGGGCGCTTCCGATTCGACCAGGGGCGCGTTCGCCGGCGGTGAAGAAGAGGGCTGCGGCTCGTTGCCGGGCCGAATGGCGTGGGTCAGCTCTTTGAGCTGCGCGATGAGCGGCGTGGAGTCGGGGAAGGGCTTGCCGGCGTTGGCGGCTTTGACGTGCCCACCGAGGGCGTCGACCGCCTGCAGCACCACGTCGGCGACCGCGCGATCGAGCCGCGCCGGGTTGATGCGCACGCGGTCGAGCAGGTCTTCCAGCGAGTGGGCCAGCGCGGTGGTCGCCTCGTAGCCCATCGACCCGGCCATGCCCTTGACCGAGTGGGAATGGCGGAAGAGGGAGTCGATGGCTTCGGGCGTGACCCCGCCCTCCAGGCGCACGAGTTCCTTGCCGAGCGCATCGAGGTGCTCGGTGGCCTCACTGACGAAGAGGCCCAGATACCGGCTGGTGTCCCATTGAGCTGCCACGGCTGGCCGAGACTACCCCGTTCAGCCGCGAGGGATCAGCCTTCTCCGAGGACCTTCTTCACCACCGCGAGCACGTCTTCGGCCCTTGGCGGCTTGACGATGAAGTCCACCGCGCCCGCTTCGATGGCCTCCATCACCATCGTCTCCTGACCGAGCGCGCTGCACATCACCACGAGGGCGCGCGCGTCTCCGCGGAGGATCTCCCGGGTGGCATCGATGCCATTCCGGTACGGCATCACGAGATCCATCGTGACGAGATCCGGCTTGAGCTCTTTGTACTTCTCCACCGCTTCAACGCCATTGCCAGCCTCGCCCACGACGGAAAAACCGCCGGCGGCGAAGATGTCCTTGATGATGTCGCGCATGAAGACGCTGTCGTCGACGACCAGCACCCGCTTGGACATGGAAGTCACCTGACCTGACACCCTAGCCATTCGCGAATGACGCGGCTACCGCCGCGTCGAGGCCTTCGACATCAAGCACGGTGACGCTGACCGGACCCACCCTCGCCAGCCCCTTCACCAGCCGGGACCGATTCTGGGGGCCGACCTTCTCGATGTTCTCGATCCCCTCGACATCTGTCACCCACAACCCCAGCTCGCGGCGGGCCAGTTCGAGCAGCACCACCTTGCCTGGAGGAAGGGGTTCTGAGCCGGTCGCAGCGCTCAGAAGCCGGGCGAGGTCGACCACCGGCACCACCCGGCCGCGCAGGGTCATCACCCCTTTGACGCAGTCCCGGGCATGGGGAACCCGGGTGTAGCTGGGCGGGGCGTTGACCACCTCGCGGACCGCGTCGAGGGGCAGCGCGTACCGATCGCGCTCGAGCCGGAAGATGACGTGTCTCAGCTCAGCTCCACTGCCGGCGAATGTTCACCGCGTCAGCCACCAGGCCCTCGAACTGGTCGGGCTTGAGCCTTCGGCCCATGTGCAGCACCAAGGTGTCGCCCACGACCTCCATCAAGATGTTCTTGTCAGCAAGCTTGGTGAGCTGGTCGCGCAGGCCCGGCGACATGAAGCCGCGCAGCTGCTGCTCGTCACCGTTGGTCTGCAGCACGTAGGCCTTCGAGAACGCCGGATCGTCGTCGAAGTCGATGTCCTTGCCGCCGAAGGCCTTGCCCAGGGCATCGAAGAGCGCGCGCTGGCGGCGAACGAAGAAGTGCGGCGCCTGCCGGCCCGGGGTCTTCAGCACGCAGATGGTCTGCTGGTGAACCTGCTGATGCTTCCCGCTGCCGGTGGTGAATTGGTAGTCGCAGATGCGCACGGCGCCGGGGTCCTTGGCGCCGCGCAGCATGTTTTTCGCGGTGCGCGAACGGCCCTGGCTGAAGAGCTTGAACGCCGAGAGCTCGTCGATCAGCGGCTGCGCGGGGCCTTCGAAGACGTACCCGTGGGCCTGCGCCCAGGCGGTCATCGCCTCGGTGCGTTTCTTTTCCATCAACCACGCCAGGTAGACGATGCCGCCGATGAGGGCGATGACGCCGACGACGGCCAGGACGGGTCCGAGTTGTTCCATGGTGGGCAAATGATGCCTCAACCGGGCGCGGGCGCACCTCTAGAAACTCAATTTACCGCGGGGGCCGCTTGATTGACGTGAGGTGGGCGGGCACGCGCACGGTGAACGCCTGGTGCGGGGCCGTGGTCACCGTCAGTCGTTCCGTGAAGAGGTAGAGTTCACTTTTGTCGACCGAGCCCGTCGCCGCGACGAGCGTGAATTCTCCTGGGGTGGCGGCCGACTCTCGACCCTCGCCCAGGACCCGCTGATGGCCGGCGTTCATCAGCTTCGAGACGGTCTCGAAGCGCTCGGGCATGGGGATCGCGCCGGGCACCAGGACGGCGATCATCGAGACCGGCTCGCCTTGCGCGTCGATGAGTGAGACCGCGATGCCGATGCCCGCGGCCGGCTCGTAAAGGTCAAGGTGGGTGGTCTGGCCCGTAATCAAGGTCACCTGCTCGGGACGCGGCTTGAGGTGCGATTCACCGAAGTCGGCCTGCAGTTCCCAGTCACCGGGGGGAAGGGTGACTTCGTAGTGACCCTTCTCATCAGGGTTGGAAGAGGCGAACCCTCCATCGGAGGACCGAAGCCTCAGGTAGGCGTACGCCCGGCCTCCATCGAGCGCGAGCACCTGGCCCACGAGCCGGGCACCCCGCGTGAGCCTCACGTCGAGCTTCTCGGCGCCGGGGGGAAGCAACGCTTCTTCGGGGATGTAGCCTGGGCACGTCACGAACAACGCCTCTTCTGCGCTGCCCACGCCCTCGAGGCTCACCACGCCCCGGGCGTCGGCGATCAACACACGCGACGCTGAGCTTGCCGTCACCGCGGCCCCCTCCAGGGGCGTGGAGGTCTGCGTGTCGAGCACCGTCACCTTCACCGTGCGCGATGGGACGAGGGCCAGCGTTCCCAACTCGAAGACATGCGCGTGCGCCTGCGGGGGAAGCGTCACTTCCAACAGGGGATAGCCCTCGGCCTGAATTCGCAGCGCTGACTCGTGAGGCCTGGCCTGCACCCGGAACTCGCCCGAGTCCGAGTCGATGGTCTCGCCGTTGACGCGAAAGTGGGTCACCGCCGCGCCGTGCTCGTCGACCAGCTTTCCTTTCGCGAACAGCATGGCGGGCAGGACGAGCTCGAGGCCCGTGGCGCCCGCCAACGCCGTGGTGGTGGCCTTTCCTGTGGGGCCTTGCGTCCAAACGGTGTGACGACCGGGGCCCAGATGACGCAGCACGAAGCGTCCCTGCGCGTCGGTCTCGGCTTCCGCGATGCCCTCTGTTTGCGCGAACATCTTGCTGGGCCGCCTGATGGCGAATGCAGGGCCCGATCTTTCCGGCCGCGCCTCGACGCTCAGCCCGCCCAGCGGGCTGCCTTCGGCATCGACCACCCGCCCTTCGAGCGCGGCTCCTTCCGCGAGCACGAGCCGCAGGGCCTTGTGCTCTCGTGGCTTCATTTCAAAAGTCGAGAGCGAGCGCCGCTGGTGGTCTTGCGAAGGAATGATCACGTAGGGACCCGCGGCAAGGCCCTTGAACCGCACTTTGCCAAGACGATCCGTTTGCGCCTCGCGCCGACCCCCCACGACGCGGAAGTCGTCACTCTCCAGCGCCACCTCGAACTGCAGCGGGCGGCCTTCTTCGTCCACGTACGTCACCTCGACTTCCGCGCCCGCTTCCATTTGTAAGTCCACTCCGGTGACAGGCGCTGTGATCTCTCGCCTCACCGTCCCCCAGAGCGGGTGCTCGGCGGTCAGCTTGAAGGTGCCCTGGGCGAGGTCCTCGAACGAGAAGCGGCCCTCGGGCCCCGTCGTCTGCGAGCCCAGGGTGTTCTCGAATTTGTCGTCGGCCCTGGTGGCGCCGACCCAGGCCCCTTCGATGGGAAGACCGTCGGGGCTCAGCACGCGCCCGTTCACCAGCGACGCCCGCGCGAGCGTGAAGTTCGCCTTCGTCGCGGGATCATTCGAGGTGAGCTCGGCAGTCAGGTAGCCCGTGGCGCTCGCGGTGAAAAGGCGGTCTCCCGACCCAGGGGCCATCGCGAGAGGGCCGATGCGAAACTGGCCAGCCTGGTCAGTGAGCACGATGAGCCCGTTCCCCGCCTGAACGCGCGCACCTGCGATGGGGGCGCCCTCTTCGTTCTTCACTTCTCCGCTGACCCAATCCATCGCGCCGAGCTCGATGACGAAGGCCTTGGTCCGCGGCGCAGACGCAGCCTCCGGGTAGATCGTCCCGCCCCGGTTCCCCAGAGAGGCCGAGAGCCAGACAGGGTACCCATACGGCAGCACCACCTGGGCGCGGCCCTCGGCGTCGGCTGTCCACTCACGGCGATGCGTCCCCTGAAAGCGGGTGACGAGCGCCCCCCCGGCGGGCTTGCCGTCGGCGAGCACCAGCACTCTCTGCTCGATAGGCGCGGCCAGCGTGAGGATCAGCTTGCTTCGGGACAGTTGACTGAACGACCCGGTGGCATCGCCAAATCGATGGTGCGCGACTGCGCCGTCCGGGCCCAGCGAGAAGAGCGACACCTCGCCGCGCGGCAGATTTCCGAGCGAAAAGCGGCCGTCGTCGCCCGTTTGCGCGTCGAAGTAGCGGGGCGCAGCGGGCAGAAAAGCCGTGACCCAGCGCCCGACGAGCGGGTTGCCGCGCCCATCGACCAGGGTTCCCTCGATGGGGAGCGGAGGCCCAAACACGATCTCGACCTCCGCCGCGCCCGTCGTCACCTGCTTCGAGGCGGCGACCCCATTCTTGTCAGAGAAGGACCAGACCCGATGGGGGCCCGGTAACAGGCCGGTGAGCACGAAGCTGCCGTCGGCCAAGGAGGTGGTGCGGGCCACCGGCGGCGCTTCACCACGACGGGTGTTGACCCACTCGGCGACGCGCTCGGTGGCTTCGGGCGAGGGGCACTCTGTGGCTTTCAGACCGCAGGGGGCCTCGCAGTCGGTGTCCGCGAGATTCTCTTCTTCGTCGATGCGCACCGCGACGAGCGTCGCGCCCGCGACCGGACCGCTGAGGTCGAAGACGTGCCCGTGGAGTGATTGCGTGCCGACGCCGATTTTCAGGTCGCCGCTGACCAGCGCGTCGCGGGCGCTGAGCGGGACGCGGGCACGGCTCGGCTGCGTGGCGGGCGGTTCGTCAGCGCGGCCCCAGAAGAACAAGCCGGCGGCGGCCACGCTGAACAACACCACTCCCGAAACGACCTTGCGCACGCCTGAGTCTAGGGAGCGTTCGCTCTGGGAAAGCAAGGTCAGCGTGCAGAGAAGAGGCGCAACTGCAGCCCGGCGGTGGCGTTCCACTCGGTGCTGGCGCGGGCGCCGGCATCACGCCACGCGCCGCTCGCTTTGACGAAGAAGGCGAGCGGCTGATCAGCGATGGCGAACACCACGCGCGAGAGCTCGAGCTCACCCCGGGCGCGCAGGCTCAAGGTGGGGCCGGGGGCGATGAGACTCCAGCCTCCGGTGAAGGTGCCGCGTGCGAGCCAGAGTCCGTCATGGCTCTCGAAGCTCATGAAGAGGGTGGCGGCGGTCAACGGCGTCACTTCGTGGAAGACGACCTTGTCGAGCTGCACCATGCGCCAGGCCGCGGTGACGCCCAGCCCGAGGTGGAACTGGCTGCTCGCCGAGCGCACCGGGTCGAACAGCAACGACACGCGCAGCGGCTCGAAGGACCAGTCGCCGTTCTCCGAGAAGCGGCGCTCGTAGCGCAGGGCCTGGGTGAGCACGGCGATGTCGAGCGGGAAGGGGATCCGCACGGGCGGGGTGAGTGGCAGCAGCAACACGCCCTCGCGCACGTGGCGGCGAAAGAAGCCGGTGTAGCCCTGCACGGTGACCGCGAGCGCGCCTTCGA
>JAYVNA010000097.1:0-7100 GCA_043758715.1 Archangium sp. | reverse complement strand
AGGCCGACCAGCCGCTTCGAGATGGCCAGGCCCAGGCCGCTCCCACCGAAGCGCCGGGTGTTGCTGCCTTCCACCTGCCGGAAACCTTCGAAGATGAGGGCCTGGTGCTCAGGCGCGATGCCGATGCCTTCATCGCGCACGGACAAGGTCACGAGGCCGTTGGTCACGCTCGCACGCACCGTGACGGTGCCCTTGCCGTCGGAGAACTTGATGGCGTTGCCGACGAGGTTGATGAGCACCTGGCTCACCTTCACCCGGTCCACCTCCAGGGTGACTCCGGTCGCCAGCCCTTCGATGACCAGCTTTACCCCGGCCAGGGTGGCCACCGGCTCCATCGATAGACGCAGGTCCTCCAACATCACCTCGACGCTCACCGACTCGCGGTGCAGCACCACCCGCCCCGCCTCCAGCTTGGAGTAGTCGAGGATGTCGTTGACGACCGCGAGCAGGTGATTGCCGCTGCGCACGATGGACTTGAGGAGCCTCGCCGTCTCTTCGGGCGCGAGCTCCATCGTGAGCTTCGCCTCCAGCGCCAACTCCATCTTCGCGCACGAAGGGCAGCTGGCAGGCGCGACCTCTTCGCCCTCGAGCTCGAACAGCGCGTTGCACCCGGCGCACCGCACCCGCCGCACCTCGTGGAACTGCTCCAGCAGCCCCTGCGGAATGTTGATGATGGCGTTGAGCGGCGTGCGCAGCTCATGCGAGGTGTTCGCGAGGAACTCGCTCTTGATGCGCGAGCCTTCCTCTGCCTTGACCAGCGCGTCAGCCAATTCTTCCGCCCGCAACTGCAGCGACGCAGACAAGCGGGTGTTCTCGCGCGCGAGCTGGAGAAACTCCGCCACCACCACCGCCCCGGACATGATGGCCAGGTTGGCGATGGCAAACGTGAAGAGCCTCGGCGCGTAGACGAGGTCGAGGTCGCCCAGGAGATCGCTCACCCCTGCGCCCGCCACCAGGAAGGTGGCCATCGCCACCAGCGGGCCGAACACCGTCGTCTGCTTCACCAGGTCGCGGGCCGCCAGCGCGAGCGCGTAGATGACCAGCACGAAGAGCCACAACGAGTAGAGCCGGTACACCGGCGCGACGCCGGCGAAGGAGAGGGCGATGGCCAGCGCGCTGCAGGACCGGTTGACCCAGCGCAGCCAGGTGGTGCGGTGCAGGTAGTACGACTCGACGAACTCGCCGATCGAAAACCCGAGCAGGAACACGGAGGTGAGGATGAGCTGCAGTTGCTGGCCGGCATTGAAGACCGCCGAGACCAGGAACCCGCTCTTGCCCAGCAGGTAGAGCCCCGCGGCGATCAGGAGCGCCAGCGTGCTCTGGTAGAGCCCCCGGTCCGTTCGACCACCTTGCAGCACCCAGAGCGCAACCAGCAGCACCAGCAGAAACGCGATCACCACCAGCACGCCCTGCTCGAGCACCGCGCGCACCTGTTGCTCGTGAAAGCTCCAGGGTCCCAACACGTCGCGCCGGCCAAAGAGCAACCGGGGGTCGGTGATGCCGTCCCGGCCTGTATGCAACGCGACGACCTCGAGGGTGAGGACGTTCCCCTCGGGCCGGACCAGGGCCGCGGGCACGAAGAACGTCTCTGCGCCCGACTCGATGCCGAGGAAGTTTTGTGACGGTTCGCCTTTGACGCCGATCGCCTCGCCGTTGAGGAACAGGCGCAACGTCGCGCCACGAACCCCGCCGATCACGAACGCGGCGTCGTGGCCCAGCACGCTCGCCGGGGGCGTGAAGACCCGGCGCACCCAGAGGTGTTGGGGCTCGAGGCCCTGCGCGCTGAAGCCGCCGGGCAACTTGAGCGCCTTCCAGCCCTCAGCGTCATCGAAAGCATTGAACTCCGGGGTCGCGACGTGCGCGGTCCAGGCGCCCACCAGGGGGATCACTGCCCCGTTCGCTGCCGAGGGCAACTGGTAGGCCCAGAACACCAGCAGCAGCGGCAGCACCGGGAGCGAGGCCAGCAGCCAGAGCACGAGCTTGGAGCGGCCTGCGGGCAACCGAACGGCGAGCGCTGCGACTGGCATGCCTTCATTTCCACCACGCCGCGCGCGCTGAACAGCAATTCCTTTTCAACCCCCCCGGGTCTGGCGGGACTGCTCAGGGTCAGCCGATGAACTTGTGGTCCTTGTTGCTCCATTCGACCTGCACTTCGTAACCCTGCGCGTCTTTCACGTGCGCTTGCTCGAGGGGCACCAGGCCGCTGTTCACGGCGAGGTCACCGATTTCCCCGTACTTCGCGTTGTACCAACCGAGCTTTCCGTTCCCGACATCGGGGTCGGTCGCGGCCTCGTCGAACTCATGTGACTCGGTGATGGTGATGTTGTCGCGGGCGTTGCCGTTGAAGTCGATGCCGTTGCGGCCTTCGGAATAGGCGACCACGCCGAAGTACACGTTCTTGCCCGACGCATCGACGTAGCTGCCGTGAAACCCGCCGAGGCCCTGGGTCGAGTCGACGCCGTCGCCCGCGTCGAGCACCGTGCCCGGGGGCAACACCACCATGTGCACCGTTTCCGGCCCCGGTTTGACCGCGCCCATCGAGAGCTGCTTCTGCACCAGTGAGATCACCTCGGCCTGCGTCACCCGCGAGGGCGCTCCGTCCACCACCACCGAAGGCTGGCTGCCGCCCTTGCCCACGCCGTACTGGGCGAGCACGTCCATGTGTTTGCTGGTGACCAACTCCCTGGCGAAGGCATCGTTGTACTTTCGATCGGCAGCGCCCTTGGCGGTCTTCCAGTAGTCGCCCAGGTAGATGGGCTGGAACACGGGGTTCTTGAGCACCTTGCCGCCCCGGTACGTGAGGTCGTAGCCCCTGGTGTTCGTCTTCAGGCTGACGGGCGGCGCCTCCTTCAAGACGAAGGAGTCGATGCCGGAATGACCCACGCGAGGCGGCTGCGCCTTCGCCTGGTTCGGCGTGGGCCGAGGGTTCTTCACGCTGCGGGGCTGGTCGATCGGGGCGCTGCGACGAAACAGTTTCATGTGAGCAGTCTCGCGAGCGATCGAGCGCAGTTGCCGCCGTCAAGGGGGCTGACAACGCAGGCGTGGCGAGTGGTGCAGCGATAGACCGCCGTCGCTTCGCCTCGAAATTCTCAGCGGCGTACCAGGTCGACATGTCGGCCTGAGATCTGGAGTGGGCAGAAAAAAATTCTGCGCGCGCGCGCGGCGTACCGAATTCGCGATGTAATTTTTTGGGGTTGCAAGTAAGCGCCCAGCGCACAGGTGCGTACGCTCGCGCAGCGCCGAGTCGCGGCGCTCTTCCTTCACGATCTGCCGTTCGCGTTCGCCTGGTTCCTCTCAGCGAAGACCTGAGCCTTCGTCGATCAACGAGGCGCCATCGAAGCGCCACGCGGCCTCGCCTTCGCAAGGCACCATCGTCGCCTTCCAGTGAAACCTGAACAGGTGCGTGGCGGGCCACTCGCTGATCACCGAGCAGTTCTTCACCACCAGGCCGGGCGCTGGCGGCACCACTTCGGTGAGCGCGCGAAACGCCGCCTGCCGGGGCGACTCATGCAACCGGCTTCGCACCTCGAGCACGCCCCACCCCGTGCCCCAGCCGAGGCAGAGCAGGGCCACGAATCGATGGAAGCGCTCGGGCACGCACAGCAGACCGGCGCCGGCGAGCCACGCGGTGCCGGGCATCAGCACGTTGAGGTGCCACGGCGCCTTCTGCGCCGCGAGCGAGAACGGAAGGGTCACGCAGACGAGCCACAGCAGCCCCAGCGCCGCGAGCGGGCGCATCATCGGGCTCGAACGCCAGCGCCACCCGATCACCGGGATCGCGAGCAGTGCCGTCAGGTGCCACTCCAACAGCGTGCCGACATGAAAGAACGGATCTGGATCGACCGAGTGCCGGCCCTGGGTGAACGCGAGCAACACCTGGTCCTGCAGATAGAACGAAAAATATCCAGGCAGCCCGAGCCGGCCGCGAAGCCACTCGAAGAGCAGCACGCTGAAGAGCCCGAGCACCGAGGTGAGCGCCAGGGCGCTGAGCACGCGGAGCCAGGAGGCGCCCCGCATCAAGGCCCACGGCAACGCCACCAGCAACGCGAGCGCGACGATGCCCTTCACCCAGAACGCCGCCACCGCGCAGAGGGCAAACGCGATCACCGCGCTGCCTGAGCGCGGGAGCGACTGCGCCGCCAGCAACGCCGCAGCGCAGGCCACCGCCAGGGGTAGTTCGAGCATCGGGTTCTGCGACTCGCGTTGAAATGAAGCGAGGCTCAGCAGCCCGAGCACACTGGCCACCCCGCCTCCACGAGGGACCAACCGCTGGCCCATCGCGCCCACCAGCAGTGCCAAGGTGAAGGCCAGTACGCGGGCCCACCAGACCGCCGCGGCCGCCGAGACCCCGAAGAAGCTGAACCAGAGGGCCTCGAGCCAGAGCGCCAGCGGAGGATGTTCGGAGAAGGACCGATCGCCGTACCACCGCACGTCGGCCCAGGTGCTGAACGGCCGCGGGGCGAGGTCGCCCGCGATGTTCGCGTAACAAGCGGCGTCGATGCCCGTCAGCGAAGAGGGCGGAACGCGAAAGAGCACCACCACCATCAGCAACACGCTGGCGGCAACGACCGCGCGTCCATCGAGCGGGCCGGGCCGAAGACCGTCACCTGGGGGCAGCGCTTGGAACGGGTTCACTCGAGCAGCGGGCGCAGCCGCTCATCGATCTCTGCGAGCGCCGCGCCCACCACCTCGTTCTCTGCAGCAGCGCTCAGCGCTCCCAGCCCGGCCTGCGCGGTGCGATCGCGCAGCTTCCGTTCACTGCGCGAAAGCGGCGCAGAGAGGCCCTGAGTCCCAAACGTGCGCCTGAGCATTTCCGCGAGATCCGCTCCGTACCCGCGCAGATCAGTTCGGGTGACGGAGTCGAGGGTGGGCAGCAGACCTTCCGCTAATTCCCACGCCACCCGCACGTGCACCGCTTCGTCTTTGAGCGTCTCGGCCAGCAGCGCGCGCACCACCGGGTGTGGGGTGGCCGCATGCCGCGCGCGAATCAGCGCCAGCGAGACCGTCTCCGAGAAGCACCCGTTCGCCAGGGCCCACACGTGCACGGGCACATCGGACGGAGTGGCCAGCCCGCGAGGCGCATACGCCAGCCCCTCGGGGATCTCGTCCACGTAGCCGCCCAGTTTTTCTGCCAGCTCGCGGCTCAACAACGCGTGACGAACTTCGTCATCGGCGATCGCGGTGTACGCGGCCAGGGTGTCGAGCGGCGCGCCTTCACGCACCAACGCCAACACCACCTGGGAGACCGCGGGCACGGCGGCGAACTCGCTCCAGGTGCGCTCAGACCAGAAGCGGCGCGCTGAATCGTTCTTCGGCACCGCGCCTTCAGGCAACTCGAAGAGGGCTGAACGAACGCGCGCGGCCCGGGCAGACCTGAGCTTCTTCCACGTACCCCCCGGAGCCGAGCTCGCGCCCGCGCGCTTCACCTGGTCACTTTTTCTTGCCGCCCCAGAGGGCGTCCACGTCGCCCGACGGCGCAGTGTCATGACGGCCGCCGTCCTTCACCAACGGCAGCGCGCCCTCGCCGAAGTCACCCTCGGCCTCGCCCACCACGCCGAACTGGCCGAGCAACGAGTCCACCTCCGCCTTGAGTTCGGCGTCGGTGGTGAGCTTCTTCTTTCCCGCCATGGCCCTTCAGCCCACCGGGTGAATCGGGCGCGGCTGGCCGGAGGTGAACGTGATCGCCACGCCCAGGCTCTTCGCCAACTTGTTCAGCTCGACCGCGGCGTCCCTGGTCAGCGCCACGGTGCCCTTCGAGATCAGGTTGGTGCTGGAGCGCGCGTAGATCTCCTTGAGCACCCGCTTCTGCGTCGCAGGCTCGTAGTCGGCGGTGATCATCTTCGAGAGCTTGACCGCCTCGGCCTTGCCGAACTTGTACTGCTGCCCGAACAGCGGCGCGACGTGGCCCGGCATCGTGCGGCCGTACGCGTGGTAGTCGTTGGCCTCGGAGTTGACCTTCTTGTTCGACAGCAGGGTCTCGACGCGCTTCGTGGTGCGGATGGTCATGGCAGCTCCTGTTGGGGAATTTATTCTTCGGGGTCCGGAATCAACTCTTCGCCGACGTCTTCGGCGGGCATCTCGTCGTTGTCACCCGAGGGCTCAGCGCCCACTTCGCGCGGTGCACCCGACTTCCCGCCGCCTTCCTTCGAGACCACGTACCACTGGCGGCCCTGCTGAATGCGCTGGCACAGGCCTTCCTTCTCCATCGCCTCGAGCAGCCGGCTGAAGGTGGAGAAGCCGAATTCGCGCTCGTCGAAGTCGGGCTCCTTGCGAACGATGGTCTCCTTGATGAAGGAGGGGTTGATGGGGCCGGTGGCACGGCTGAGCAGGCTGCTGACCACCTCGCGGGCGATCTGCGGGATCTCGCGCTTCTTGCTGCCACCCGAGCTGGGGGCCGCGGTGGCGCCGCCTTCGGTCTTCGGCTTGTCCGGGCGACGCTCGCGGTGATCGTCGCCGCGGTGCTCTTCACGCCCGCGCCGGCCGCCGCCTTCGGTCTTGAGGTAGATGAACTCGTCGCAGGCCTTGACGAACACCGGGCTGGTCGACTGCTTCACCCCGATGCCGATCACGTACTTGTCGTTCTCGCGCAGCTTGCTGGCGAGCGGCACGAAGTCCGAGTCACCCGACGCGATCACGAAGGTGTCGATGTGCTCGCGGGCGTAACAGAGCTCGAGGGCGTCGATCACCAGGCGCATGTCGGCGCTGTTTTTACCGGCGCGGGTGGAAGGCGGCACTTCGACCAGCTCGACGCCGAACTCGTGCAGGTGGGTCTTCGCTTCCTTGAAGCGTGACCAGTCGCAATACGCGCGGCGAAAGATGACCTTCCCCTTCTCGAGCAGGCGATCGAGCGAGGGCTGGAGGTCGAAGCTCGAGGGCGTGATGCCCGTGTTGGTGACGAGGTTTTCGAAGTCGATGAAGAGCGCGATGCGCCGGGCAGCTGTGTCAGACATGGCCTGAGCTTCTTTCATGTTTTGCACCCCTCGCCCCGACTTTCTGCCTTAGAGAATCGTCACCGGCACACCCACTTCCGGGCGCTTGAGTGCTGCCAGGGCGTCGGGAGTGATCAAGGTCTTGAGCTTGGCGATCACCGCGGCGTCACC
>JAYVNA010000096.1:0-2250 GCA_043758715.1 Archangium sp. | reverse complement strand
CCAGGTGCGCGAGCTCCTTCTGGGCGTCGAGCGCGCCCGCGGAAGCCGCCGAGCCCATCAGGCTGCGCCCGAAACGCGCGCCTTCTTCATCGGCCCAGTCCACCAGGTGCAACGTCAGCGGCGGAGTGCCGGCCGCCTTCGCCCGCCGCAGCACCTCGATCCCCGCGATGACCCCGAGGCAGCCGTCGAGCCAGCCGCCCCCCGGCACCGAGTCGAGGTGACTGCCGATGACGATGCTCTTCCTGGAGGCGCCCGGAAGCGTCGCCCACAAATTGCCCGCGGGGTCTCTGGTGGTGGTCAGACCCAGCTCGGCCTGCAGCTTCTTCGCAAACCACTCGCGGGCGGTTCGCCAGACGGGACCCCAGGCGACGCGCTGGGCGCCCCGTTCATCGGAGGTGAGCGCCTTGAACTCCTTCAGGTCAGCGATGACGCGCGTCGAGTCGGGCTTCGCTTTCAGGGTGGGCACGGCGCGGAACATCGCAGATGTATAAGACGGGGCAATGCCGAGCTGGCACGTCTACATCGTTCGTTGCGCTGATGATTCGCTCTACACCGGGTGCACGAACGATCTCGCGCGCAGGGTGGCGGCCCACAATGCGGGAAAGGGTGCCCGATATACGCGCTCCCGGGGGCCCGTGAAGGTGGTGTGGAGCGTGCGGGTGAAGGACAAATCGGCCGCGCTTTCACGGGAATGGAAGGTGAAACAGCTCACCCGGGCGGAGAAGTTAGTGTTGGTGCGCAAGAAGAAGAAATCCAGGCCCTCTGCCCGACCCGCTCCCCCTCGGGGAGAGGGAGGCACGGATATGTGACAGGATGAGCGCACATGGCTGAAGAGTTGGATGATCGCGCCCGAGACGTTCTCCGGGCCGTCGTGCAGGAATTCATCACCTCGGGTGATCCCGTCGGCAGTCAGCAACTGACTCGCCGCGGTGAATTCGAGGTGTCGCCTGCCACCATGCGCAACGTGCTCTCCGAGCTCGAGGCGCTGGGCTACCTCGAGAAGCCCCACACCTCCGCCGGGCGCATTCCCACCAACCAGGGCTACCGATTCTTCGTCGACTCGCTGCTGCAGCTGAAGTCGCCGTCAGCGGCTGATCAGCAACTCATCGAAACGGGTCTCGCCAACGCCGGCAGCGGGGTGGAAGACCGCCTGCAGGAAGCCGGCAAGGTCCTCCACCAGCTCTCGCATCACGCGGGCGTGGTGCTCATTCCCCGGCCCTCTGCCGGCACCTTGCAGCGCATCGAGTTCGTCCGGCTCAGCGACGATCGCGCCCTCGCCATTCTGGTGGGGCAGGGGGGGCAGGTACAGAACAAGCTCGTGATGCTCGACCGCCCGGTGAGCAGCGAGGAGCTGTTGCACGCGAGCAACTACCTCAACGAGCTCCTGCGCAGCGCCGGCAGCATCGAAGACGTTCGCAGCCGAATTCTCCAGGAGCTCGAGATTCAGCGCACCCAGTACGACGAGCTGACCGCCCGCGCGCTGAAGCTGGGCGCTGCCGCCACTGACGTCAGCTCGGCGGAACGCGTGGTGATCGAAGGCACCGGCAGCTTCCTCGAGAGCCCGGAGTTCGCCGAAGACGTGCGCCGCATGCGCGCGTTGTTCAAGGCGCTCGACGACAAACACAAGCTGCTCTCGTTGCTCGATCGGGTGCAGCGCGCCCGCGAAATGCAGATCTTCATCGGCGCCGAGAGCGAGTTCGGTAGCCAGGGTGACGTCACGGTGATCGCCAGCCCCTACGGAACCGACGATCAGGTGCTCGGCACCGTGGGGGTCATCGGCCCCACCCGGCTCGACTACCAACGGGTCATTCCGCTCGTGAATTTCACCGCCCGCGTGCTCTCCCGCGTCCTCAAAGAGTGAGTGAGGCTCTCCCCAGAAGACACGGTGGTCTAGACTTCCCCCGCGCGGTCATGATGGAGGGGATGGGCATCAGGGCCGCGGAGTTTGGGAAGTGAAGTGTCTGCTCCAGTGACGAAGCCTTCAATCGAGGTCGGTGAGCTGCTCTCGGGCGACCCCCGCTCTGAGCGCCGCCGCGGCAAGGTCGACGGGGTCGAGGTCGAGTTGCGCGTGGTGAAGGAAGGCCTCGCGGTCGACGCTGCCGCGTTCCTCGCGCGCCTCGACGCCCTCGGTCAGCTCAGCCACCCCTCGTTGCGCATGGTGCGCGGCGGCGTGGTGCTCGACGACGGCCGGCCCGCGGCGGTGCTCTCGCTGGTCCCCTGGACCACGCTCCACCGCAGCGCGCGGCAGCC
>JAYVNA010000095.1:0-7158 GCA_043758715.1 Archangium sp. | reverse complement strand
CTGCTGGTGTCCGCGCACCTGGGCTTCGACGCCACCAAGGGCCCGGTGGACTTCGACCCGCACTACCGGGTGGCGTGGGCGGGCCGGCTCGGCATCGGCTACCGGCTCTTTTAGAAGATGCCGCGCAGGAACGAGACCTGAACACCCATCGTGGTGCCTGAAGCAGAAGGCGCGAGAATGGGCCCGGCCGTGGGAGGCGCGAACGCGACGCCGATGCCCTTCACCGGATCCCCGAAGACGCCGAACTGCTGACCGGCCTTGGGCTGCTTGAACAAATTGATCGCGGCCATCTGCATGAGGGGCACGAGGCCGATGGCGCCGATCATCAACCAGGCGACGCTGCCGCTCACGGGTGTGCCGCCGCTCGCTTGGGGCTTCGGCAGCCAGCCCGTAGCAAAAAAGATCCCGAGCACGCCGGCTTGCCCTGCGAGCCCCACCAACGCGGGGATCCACAGTTCTGTTTGATAGTGCCGGCTGCCATTGGCGAGGCTCACCTGGGTCTGCGCCACCGCGAGCGGAGCCGCCCCGAAGATCGCGCAGAACAGAATCGAAGAGAGCGGCTCACCGATGCCGGCGTTGCCGTTGAACAGCAGGAAGTACGGCAGCACCGTCACCCCTGCCGCGGTCAGCGCGCCGAAGAGCGCTTCACTCACCATCAGACCGATTTCAGGGCCCGGCTTTTCCTGCGCCTTGGGCTGGCCGTAGGGAGAATACGGGTACGCCGACTTGCCCGGCTGACCCGGCACGTAGGTGGCGGGCGGCGGCGGCGTGCCTGGCTGCACCGTCGACGGATCCGCCGGCGGCATCGGAGGCGGCGCGGCCGGCACCATCGGCGGCGGTGAAAAATCAGGCGTGGGAACGACGGTCTGCGCGAGCCCCACCAGGGGGACGAGCACGACCACCATCAGCAATGACTTGAGCGACATGTCCATCTCTCCACTTCGTCTGCCGGCCGTCCCTCAGATGACTGCAATGCAGTCGATCTCGACCTTCGAACCACGCGGGAGCGCTGAGACCTGAACGGTCGCTCTCGCGGGAGGGTTCGTTGGAAAGTACCGACCATAGACCTCGTTCACCTTTCCGAAATCAGCGAGATCGGTCAGGAAGATTCCACAGCGGACCACGTTGGCGAACCCACACCCCGCCGCCGCCAGCACCGCCTCGAGGTTCTTCATCACGCGCTCGGTCTGGGCGCTGACGTCGCCGGGCACGATCTCCATGGTCGCCGGGTCGAGCGGAATCTGTCCCGACAGGAAGACGGTTTTGCCCGAGGCCGCAATGGCCTGGGAATAAGGGCCGATCGCCTTCGGGGCCTGCTCTGAATGGATCACGTCACGCGCCATGCGGCCAAGCTATCAGATGCCCGAACCCGGCCGGATCGATCAAAGTTAGACGCGCTCGACTGAGAACACGCCCGTCAGCTTCTCGATGTTGCGCATCAGATCCGTCAGCTGCTTGAGGTCAGTGATGGTGACCTCGAACGTGTTCACCGCGCGGTCGTCACCGGTGGCGCGGCAGTTCGCCTGACTGATGTTGACGCCCTTCTTGCTGAAGATCTGAGACATGTCGGCGAGCAGGCCCGGACGATCGGCGGTGAGCACGCGCAGGGTGACCGGCCGGCGGAAGTCGCCGCGCACGTCCCATGCGACGTCGACCTTGCGCTCGGGATCGGTCGCCTTGGCCTTGTCGCAGTTGTGCGTGTGAACGGTGACGCCGCGACCGCGGGTGATGAAGCCGACGATGGCGTCGCCGGGCACCGGGTTGCAGCAACGGCCGAAGCGCACGAGCACGTCATCGATGCCGCCGATGGTGACGCCGCTCGAAGACTTGCGGCCCACCACCTTCTTCGCGAGATCGCTGACCGTCTGAAAGAGCCCTGAGCCTGAAGACTCGGAAGGAGACTTTTCCTTCTCGCGCAGTTCCTCGAGCTTCTCCTTCGGGATCAGCAGGTCGACCAGCTGGCTCGGCTGAATCTTGCCGTAGCCGACCGCGACCAGCAGATCGTCTTCGGTGCGGAAGCCGTAGCCCTCGGCGGGCTTCTTCAGATCGCCGCCCTTGATCAGCTTGTTGAGGTTGAGCCCGAAGCGCTTGAACTCGCGGTCGGTGAGCTCGCGGCCGAGAATGAGGCTCTTGTCGCGCTGCTGCTGCTTGATGAACGCGCGAATCTTCTGCTGCGCGCGGCTGGTCTTCGCGAAGGTGATCCAGTCCTTGCTCGGGTGCGCCTGGGGGCTGGTCAGCACCTCGACCTGGTCGCCGTTCTTCAGCTTGTAGCGGAGCGGAACGATCTTGCCGTTCACCTTCGCGCCCACGGTCTTCTCGCCCACGCCGGAGTGAATCGCGTAGGCGAAGTCGATCGGGGTGGCGCCGCGCGGGAGGCTCTTCACGTCGCCCTTGGGCGTGAACACGAAGACCTCGTCGGTGAAGAGATCGACCTTCACCGTATCGAGGAATTCCTTGGGGTCCTTGAGGTCCTGCTGCCACTCGAGCAACTGGCGCAGCCACGCGAACTTCTCGTCGTCGCTGCTCATCGCGCTGCGGCCTTCTTTGTAGGCCCAGTGCGCGGCGATGCCTTCTTCGGCGACCCGGTGCATCTCTTCGGTGCGAATCTGAATCTCGATGCGCTCGGACAGCGGGCCAATCACCGTGGTGTGCAGTGACTGGTACATGTTCGGCTTGGGAATCGCGATGAAGTCCTTGAAGCGGCCGGGCACCGGCTTCCACATCTGGTGCACCAGGCCGAGCGCGCCGTAACACTGGCCCAGCTCGGGGGCGATCACCCGGAAGGCGATGACGTCGGGCACCTGCTCGAAGTCGATGCCCTGCGACCTCATCTTTTTATAGATCGAATAGAAGTGCTTGAAGCGGCCGCTGACCTTCGCGGGCACGCCCTGTTCCTTCAGCTTGGCCTCGATGATCTGCACCACGTCATCGATGTACTTCTCGCGTTCCTTCTTCTTGCGCGCGACCTTGTTCTCGAGATCGAGGTAGTCCTTCGGGCGCGTGTAGCGGAACGAGAGATCTTCGAGCTCGGTCTTCACCCAGCTGATGCCGAGGCGATTGGCGAGCGGCGCGTAGATGTCGAGCGTCTCTTGCGCGATGCGCGCCTGCTTTTCCTCGCTCATGTGATCGAGGGTGCGCATGTTGTGAGTGCGGTCGGCCAGCTTGACCAGGATCACGCGAATGTCCTGGGCCATCGCCACCAGCATCTTGCGGAAGTTCTCGGCCTGCTTCTCTTCCTGCGAGAGCTGCTGGCTGGCGCTGAACTTCCCGAGCTTGGTGACGCCGTCGACGATCAGCGCGACCTCATCGCCGAAGAGCTCTTTGATCTCCTCGATGGTCGCGAGGGTGTCTTCCACGGTGTCGTGGAGAAGGCCCGCCACGATGGAGGCCTCATCAAGCCGCAGCTGCGCCAGGATCCCCGCGACCTCGAGCGGGTGAATCAGGTAGGGCTCGCCAGACTTGCGAACCTGCCCCTGATGGACCTTCGCCGAATACACGTAGGCCTTCTTGATGATGTCGAGGTCGGGATCGGGGTGATAACCGGCGACGCGCTGCAAAATGTCGTTCAGACGGATCAAACGTGCCGAAGCGTAACACCCGCCTGACGTGCTGCAATGCGTCAGCCCACTTTCCTTCGACTCCCCCACCATCGTGAGAGGAATCGAACGAAGTGTTCGCCATTGTTGCGGAAAGACTCGGGTTGCCGGACTATGCCGGGCTCATGCCCGCGCTGTTGACCAAGAACCTTGGGGTTGTCTGCCCATCGTGCGACTTCTTGAACGTCGTTGCCGCGGTGCGCTGCATGGCCTGCGGGAGCGCGACCGAGGGCACCGCGGTGGCCGCCCGGACGGACGTCTCGCCGAAGCTCCAGCCTCCCCTGATGGATTTCGGCACCAACGAGACGACGCTGCCCGCCGCTCCGATTCCCGCGGTCGCGCCCACGGCGCCTCCGGGACTCAAGGGCCGCGCCACGCAGCCCGCGCCGCCGCCCGCCCCGCCTCCTCCCGCGGCCCCGGCTCGGGGGCAGCCGCCGCGCCCGACCTTTCAGTCTTCCGCTCCCACGCAGACCGCGCCTCAAGTCGCCGGCCCGAAGTTCGGGCTCACCGTGCTCGCGGGCCCTGCGCGCGGTCAGCGCTTCCGCCTCGCCGCGACCGGGGCGCAGGTCGGCCGCGCGAAGGGCGCGATCCTCTTCCCTGACGATCCGTTCATCTCGCCGCTGCACGCGACGCTGAGCATTCGCGACGGCAAGCTCTTCGTGCGCGACGAGACCTCGACCTCGGGCGTCTACGTCAGCATCAACAGCACCGAGACGATTCCGGCGAATGGAACGTTCTGCACGGGGCTGCGCCTGTTCCGCTTCGTGGGCGCGGTCGAGCCGGCCGAGCCGTGGAACAAGAGCGACGTGCTGGTCTACGGCGCCACCGTGCCCAACGGGCAGATTCACTATGCGGTCGAAGAAGTGATGCTCGGTGATCGCGGCGGGCGCTGTCTGCTCAGCCCCGGGCCCGTGCTCACCGTCGGCCAGGGGCGCTGCGACTTCAGCTACCCCAACGACGAAGGCCTCGCGCCGCGGCACTGCGAGATCTCTCCTTTGCCCGACGGCGCGATGATTCGTGATCTCTCCGGCGGCCTGGGCACCTACGTGCGCGTCAGCGGCGAGCGTCCGCTCAAGGCCGGCGATCGGTTGCGCGTGGGTCAGCAGACACTGCAGGTCGAAGCGCTTACCTGAGTTGCTGATGAAGGCGTTTGCCTTCCGCCTTCACGTCAGCGCGAGAGCATCTGATCGATGTACGGCTGCGCCTTCGCGTCTTTCGAATCTTTGCGGTAGCGGGCCCACCACGCGCGCGCCTCGGGCGTCATCTCTTTCTGAAAGTAGATTTCACCGATCTTCAACGCGAGCTCGGGCTGCGGGTCGGCACGCCAGGCGCTCAGGTAGCTGGTGAGCGCGACTTCCATGTTGCCGCGGTGCCAGGCGTCATCGCCTTCGTTGGCTTCGCGCGCACCGTCACCGGGCCGCCGCGTTTCGCGCGGGGGATCGTATTCGTAGAGCTGGCCGGTGCCGGTGAGCGGCGCGTTGGGCGGAGGCACGTACACCTCGCGCGGCTTCTGCATCAGGCTCCACGCGTAGAGCCCGCCGATGGCCAGCGCGAGGAGCGCGAGCAGCACGGTGGCCACCTTGAAGATGAGCGAGCTGGCACCCGCGCCCGGCATGGTGTCGCGATCGGGCGAGGTGTTGGGCGTGGTGTTCTCGTTGGGCACCGGGCCGGCGATCGGTGACGACGCCTTGACGGTGTTCTCGTTCGAGGCCCACGGAGAGGGCGGGTTGACCCGGGTCTCCTGCTGATCGATGGGCGTGACCTTGCGAACGGTGGCCAGGCCCGGCTGCGAGCTGGCCGCCGGGCGGCGCACGGTGCCGACCGAAGCACGGCGTTCCTTCTCGATCGCGAGCAACTCGGCGCGGAACTGCTCGGCCGTCTGCGGGCGATCATCGGGGTTCTTCGACAGCGCCTTCATGATCAGGCGTTCCATCGTCACCGACACCCGCGCCTCGGGGCGGCGCTTGGTGGGCGGGAGCGGCACCTCGGTGAGGTGCTTGGTGGCGAAGCCGACCGCCGAATCAGAGTCGAACGGCAACATGCCGCACATCAGCTGGTAGATGATCACGCCGACCGCGTAGAGATCGCTGCGGTGATCGAGCTGCGCGCCGCGCGCCTGCTCGGGCGACATGTACTCGGGCGTGCCGCACACGAACCCTGCGCGGGTGAGCGCCGGGCCGTCTTCGTCGATGCTGCCGTCGACGATCTTGGCGATGCCGAAGTCGAGCACCTTGACGAAGTCGGCTTCGCCCCGGCGCTGTTCCACCATGATGTTCTCGGGCTTGAGATCGCGGTGAATGACGCCGGCCGAGTGGGCATCGGCGAGCGCCGAGAGCACCTGGCTCATCAGGCGAATCACGCGCGCCTCGGGGAGCGGCCATTCGCGCGAAAGAATGTGGTGCAGGTCTTTGCCCTGCACGTACTCCATGGCGATGTACATCGCGCCGTCGTCGGCCTGGCCGAAGTCGAGCACGCTGATCGAGTTGGGGTGATTGAGGCGGCTGGCGGCTTTGGCTTCGCGCTGAAACCGCTTCACCGTGCGCTCGTCGGAGAGCAGCGCCTGCCGGAGCACCTTGAGCACGACCGGCTTATCGAGCGCGATCTGGATGGCCTTGTAGACCTTGCCCATGCCGCCTTCGCCGATCATCTGCTCGACGAGGTACTTCGTGGCGACGGTCTTGCCGATGAGTTCGTCCGGAGCGGCCACGATCGTCATTGACTGTTCCACGCCCTGACGGGTTGCGCCACACCAGATTCCCCCGGGCTTTTCTTGAGCCTCTCCAAAGAGCGCCGCACTGCCGGACCCGTGGTATGCAGTGACGCGTCATGCCAGCTGCCAATCGCCCTCGCGTCGCTGTGCGCGTCGTCCGCGCCGACGGAGGCCCTGAGTCCGTCATTCCCATGCGCGGCGATGTGATGCTGTGCGGTCGTACGGGCGATCTCGCGATCGCCGATGACCCCTTCGTCGCAGACACCCAGATGCGGCTGTTCTTTTCGGGCGCCCGCCTCGCCGTCGAAGACGTCGGCGGTGGCAACGGCGTGTTCACCCGCCTGCGCGCCGAGCGCGAAGTGCCCTCAGGGGGAGAGATTCGCGTGGGCCGTCAGCGCCTGGTGGTCGAGCCCGTGCCTCCGCTCACGCCCGCCGAAGATGGCGCGACCGCCTGGGGTTCGCCCGACGCCGGCCACCGGTTCCGCCTGGTGCAGCTGCTCGAGGGCGGCATTCGCGGCGGCGCCTACCCGCTCAAAGACGGCGAAAACAACATCGGCCGTGAGAACGGCGACATCACCTTCCCCTCTGACGGCTTCGTCTCGGGCCGGCACGCGGTGCTGCAAGTCGCTCCCGAGCGGTTGCTGCTGCGCGACCTGGGTTCGTCGAACGGCACCTTCTTGCGATTGGGTGCGCCTTCGTTCGTCGACAACGGCGATCAGTTTCTCATCGGCCGCCAGCTCGTTCGCGTCGAACTGAGCTGAGCTGGGCCTGAGCTGAGAAGCGAAAGAGCCGGACCTCCGAGTGGAGGGCCGGCTCTGGTTCCTGCCGCTTCGCTGGAGTTCACCGCACCGC
>JAYVNA010000094.1:0-7159 GCA_043758715.1 Archangium sp. | reverse complement strand
CTTCTTCGGGTCGATCGGCGTCTCGCCCGCGAGGTGCAGCTTCATGTCGACCAACGCGCTCGCCTGCGCTTCGGCCGTGGCGAAGCCCTCGTTGAAGGTGCGCGCCTTCTCCAGACGCTCGAGCAGGCTGGCGGGGATCGACTCTCCCTTGTCGTTGACGAGGAACTTCAAGACCTCGGGCGTCGAGAGCCAGTGTTCGTGCAGCTGCGAGGGCAGCTCCACGAAGTCGCGCAGCACGTTGGTGCCCGAGAGCGAGGGGTACGTCACGTTCGAGAGCAGGCCGTGCAACGCGTGCCCGAACTCGTGGAACATCGTGCGAGCGTCGTCCCACGAGATGGTGGGCTGACCCTTGATGAAGTTCGAGTTGTTCGACACCAGCGTCAGCACGTCACCTTCGACGCGGTGCTGATCGCGGTACGCGCTCATCCACGCGCCGGACTGTTTGCCCGGCCGCGCGAACGGATCGAAGTACCAGGCGCCGAGGATCTTCCCGTGGCGAGTGACTTCGTAGACGCGCACGTCTTCGTGAAACACCGGCACGTTTTCGCGCAACTCGAAACGCAGCCCGTACAACTGCCCCGCCACCCAGAACATCGCCTCGCGCAGCCGTTCCAACTGCAGGTAGGGCTTGAGCTCATCGAGGTTGAGATCGAACTTCGCCTGGCGCAGTTTTTCTGCGTACAGCCGATAGTCCCAGGGCTCGATCTTGAAGCCCGAGAGCTTCTCAATCTCCACGACGTCGCGCTTGAACTGCTCGCGCGCCGGAGTCCACACCGAGGTCATCAGCGCGAGCGCGGCCTTCGGATCTTTCGCCATCGAATCATCGAGGCGCCAGTGCGCGAAGGTTGGGAAGCCCAGCAGCTTGGCCTTCTTCGCCCTCAACAACAGGATCTCAGCGGCGATGGCGTTGTTGTCGCGCGCGTTCCCGTTGTCGCCGCGGCTGGTCCACATGCGCCAGCCCCGCTCTCGCAGCGCGCGGTCTTCCGACGAGCACAGAAACGGCTCCATCGCGGAGCGGCTGTTCGAGATCATCCACACGCCCGGGCGGCCACGACGGGTCGCTTCCGCGGCCGCAGCTTCGATCTGCGCCTGGGGCAGCCCGGCGAGCCCCGCCCGCGACTCGATCACCAGCACGCCTTCTTCCTCGTCGCCCAGAAGGTTCTGGCTGAAGCGCGTGGTGAGGGTGGCGAGCTGCTGGTTGAGCGCGGAGAGCTCGGTCTTCTTCGCGTCATCGAGCGCCGCGCCCTGCCGTGCGAACGAGGTGTAGTGGCGCCAGAGCAAGCGCTGCTGCTCATCGGTGAGCCCGTCGCGCGGGGCCTCGGAGACCGCCTTGATGCGCGCGAAGAGCTTCGCGTTCTGAACGATCGAATCGCGGAAGGCGGCGAACTTCGGCGACAGCTCGGTCTCGACCGCCTGGAACTCAGGCGTCGCGAGGCCACCGGCCCAGACCCCGAACAGGCTCATCGCGCGGGTCAGCGGCTGGCCTGACATCTCGAACGCGACGATGGTGTTTTGAAAGTTCGGCGGCTCGGCGTTCGCGGTGATCGCCTCGAGCTCGGCCAACTGCGCGGCCATGCCCTGCTCGATCGCCGGCTTGAAGCTTGCGACGGAGATGCGATCGAACGCAGGCACCCCACCCCATGGACCAGTCCACGGAGCGAGTACGGGGTTTTCGTCATTCATGGGTGAGCCCTCGTTCAACGACGGCGGTTCTTCTTCTTGTTGTCCTTCTCGCGCTTGCGCTTCTCTTTGAGAACCTTGCGCTCAGCGTCCGTCTGGCCGCTCTTCTGCGGCCCCAGCGAGTAGCCCTGCATGCGCGCCTGGGCGAGCTGCGCCTTGCTCATCGGGGGCGTGTAGCCGGGCGGCAAACCCGGCGGCATCTGCATCGGCATGCCGCCCGGCCCGCCCATGCCCAGCGCCTGCGCCATCATCGGGTCTTTCCCGAAGAGCGCGCCCAGATCCATGTTCTTCATCTGGTTCATCTGGCCCAGCTGCTTGAAGAACGGCAGCTTGCCGAGGATGCCGGGATCCTGCCCGATGGCGCCCATCATCTGCTGCATGCCGACGAACTTCTGCATCAGCTCGGAGACTTCCTGCGGCTTGCGGCCGGAGCCCTTGGCGATGCGCTCGACCCGGCCCTTGGCGATCAGGTGCGGCTGGGCGCGCTCCTGCTCGGTCATCGAGTTGTACATCGCGTCGATCTTGTCGAGCTCGCCCTCGTTCGGGTTGAGCTGCTCGCTCATCTCGCCGAGGAACGGCATCTTCTCCATCAGGTCCTTCAGCGGCCCCATCTTCCGGACCGTGCGGATCTGCCCCATGAAGTCCTTCATGTTGAAGCGGCCCGAGAGCAGCTTCTTCGCGTCTTCTTCGGCCTTGTCCTGGTCGACGACGCCTTCGAAGTCCTTCATCAGGCCGACGACGTCGCCGAACCCGAGAATGCGTGACGCGAGACCGGCGGGCCGGAACTCCTCGAGCTTGTCGAGGCCTTCACCCATGCCGAGGTACTTGATCGGCTTGCCGGTCACTTCCTTGATCGAGAGCGCCGCGCCACCGCGGGCATCGCCGTCGAGCTTGGTGAGAATGAAGCCGTCGATCTCGAGGCGGCGGTTGAACTCGGCCGCGGTCTTCACGGCGTCCTGACCAATCATCGCGTCGGTCACGAGGATGATGTTGTCCGGCTTGACGATCGCCTTGATCGCCTCGAGCTCGGCCATCAGCGCGTCGTCGATCGCCAGGCGGCCGGCGGTGTCGATGATGACGGTGTCGATCTTCTCGGCACGCGCCTTCTCGTAGGCCAGCCGCGCCAGCTCGGGGGGCTGCAGCCCGGCCTCGTGGAAGACCGGCACGCCGAGCTTTTCGCCGAGCACCTTGAGCTGATCGACGGCGGCGGGCCGGTAGATGTCGGCGGCCACCAGCAGCACCGAGCGCCCTTCCTTCTTCAGCTTGAAGGCGAGCTTCCCGGTGGTGGTCGTCTTACCGGAGCCCTGCAGGCCGACCATCATGATGCCGCTGACCTGGCCCTTGCCCTTGAGCTTGAACGAGGTGTCGACCGGCCCCATCAGGGCCTCGAGCTCGTCGTGGCAGATCTTCACGAAGTGATCGCCGGGCGAGACCTTCATCTTCTTGCCCGACTTGTCGGTGACCGAGGTCTTCACCTCGACGCCCGCCGCCTGCTCACGGACGCGCGCGACGAACTTCTTGACCACGTCGAACGAGACGTCTGCTTCCAGCAATGAAACGCGAATGTCGCGCAGCGACTCGTCGATGAGCTCAGGCGTCAACTCCGCCTTGCCCAGGAGGCGATTCTTGGCAGCGCGAAAGCCTTTGGTGACCGTTTCCAGCATGGCGCGCTCCTACACTACAGAGACCCTGCTAAACAGGGCTTCAGCGATGCGCGCGAGTGGCGAAATTGGCAGACGCAGCGGACTTAAAATCCGCAGACCCTTTGGTGGGTCGTAGGGGTTCGATTCCCCTCTCGCGCAACCACCGGAAAGACTGGAGCGTCATGCACCCCCGTACATTCTTCATGCTCGTCATTGGTTTCGTGGGCGGTCTCGTGGCGTCGGCGTGTGGCACCGCGGCCACCTGCTCGCCGGCCACCTGCGGTGGTTGCTGCGACACGGCGGGGAAATGCCAGTCGGGCGCCACTCCCGACTTTTGTGGTTCGGCGGGCGTCGCCTGCGCGCACTGCGGCACCGGCACGATCTGCCAGCAGAGTGAATGCCGCGCCGCCTCGAACGGCGGGGGCGGCGGCACCACCGGCGGCGGTTCAGGCGGAGGGGCGACCGGAGGCGGCACGGGCGGCGGCACCACCGGCGGCGGCACCGGCACGGGCGGCGGCACGACGGGAGGCGGAACGGGCACCGGCGGCGGGGGCGGCTGCCGGATGATCACGATGCTCGCGACCACGCAGCAGAACCTCGGCCTCGCCGAGTACCGCTCGTTCACCAACCCCGCCAACGGCCACTACAACTACGCCGGGTGGATCTACCTGCAGAGCGGCGGCAACCCCGACAGCTTCCGCATGGAGATGGTGTACCCGGGAAACGTGTTCCCAACGTTCCCGTACACCGAGACGTTCAGCACCTCGACCCGCTACGGCAACTGCAAGGCATGCGCGATCTACTACGAGAGCTGCGATCCGAACACGACCGCCTGCCAGAGAGAGTTCCTGGCGCAGTCGGGCTCCATGACTGTCACCCGGGCTGACCAAGCCTCCGTGGGCCGCACACAGGGCTCCGCCAGCAACCTTCGTTTCACGGAGTGGGATCTCGCCAGTGACATGCCGTCCGGCACGGGCTGCATCATCGTCAACACCGTCGGCCCGTGGGACATCGGCTGGAACGCCGACGGCGGCGCGATTCCCTGACGCTTCAGCTGCTCGGGCGCTTCTTGGGCACCACCAGGCCCGACGAGAGGCGCTTGAGCACCACGTCGCGTTGCCGCTGCTTGTAGCGCTCGTGATTGTTCTCGCCCTTCTCGTTCTGAAGGGCGGTCTTCTCGTCGGCGATCTGAAACTCGCAGGTGGCCAGGGTGATGCGGCCCTGACGCTCGCGTTCGTCCTGCTCCGGGGGAGGCAGGAAGGCGTCGAGCCGAATCGGCACGTCAGCCACGAAGTTGAGCACCCGGTAGGTCGAGCCTGAGAACGTGTTGCCCAGGCGCGCCGCCAATTCGCGCTCTTCGTAGTCGAGGTCCAGGTGCAGCTGCCGCGCGTACTTCTTGAAGTTCGGGTACGCCTTCACCAGGTCCTTGAACTTGATCAGCGTGTTCTCGGTCTGAGACGGCACGATGAAGTTGAAGGGCAGCAGGCGCTGGGTGAGGAAGTAGAGCGTGGGAATGATGTCGTCCCGCTCCTTCACGATGATGCGAAAGCGGGTGCGGTCGTAGATGGCGGCGGCGGTGCTGTCCTTCTTGGCGATCAGCTTGGTGATGGTCGACTCGCGCGTCTTGATCGAGTCGGAGAACTCGACGATCGGCAGCTCTTTCTGCCGCGCCTCGTCCATCACCCCGTTGACCCGCTCGCTCACCATCCGCGCCATCTCGGCCTCGGGCACCGCGATCTTGAACAGCAGGTCGCGCGCCTCGATGTGCTGAATGACGTGCATCGTCTTGAGCACGATGCAGGCGATCTTGCGGTACTTGCGATCGATCTCCCCCGAGGCCAACAGGAAGAGGTCGTGAATCATGTTGGGGTTGGCCACCACGTCGGCCACCCGGTAGTTGAAGGTCTTGCGCAGGTACTCGACCGCGTCGGCGAGCACGGTGCGCACCCAGCGATCGTCGTGCTTGCGGGTGGGGTCGATCTGCAACAGCCGCAGGAAACGATCGACCTCGTCCCACGTCTTGAAGTGCATTCGCCGCCACTCGATGACCGAGCCACCGCGCAAGATCAGGCGAATGCGCTCGAGCTCTTTGAGACCCATTTCTTCCACCCGGCGAATGGGCAGATCGGGGAGCTGCGGTTGCAGGTACGGGGCAGTCACGGCGGCGCGTTTCTCCCACGGGCCGCCCTGCGATGGGCATGAAAAAGGCCGGCCCCGATGATCGGAGCCGGCCTCTTTGGAACGGTGCGTCTTGCCTTACGGGTTCACGCTTACTTGGTGACCGGACGATCGTCGCGGTACTCGGTGACCGTCACCATGCCCGCGGTGTCGAAGGTCTTCTGGGCGCCCTGGCGCTTGCCCATCACCCAAGTCTCCTCGAATTTCAGCTTGCCGTCAGCCTGGTACTCCACGCGCAGGCCGTCGTACTCGCCCTTGTGAAAGCTGGTGGTGCCGGTGAGGCGGCCGCTGACGTCATAGAACTTCCACGTACCCGTGCGGAAGCTCTCCTCCATCTGACCGATCGCCACCACGTGGCCTGCGTTGTCGAACGAGACCATCGGGCCGGTGAAGATGCGCATGCCGTCAGCGGTGCCCTTGAGGCAGGCGTACGCGCCGAAGTCAGTCTTCGGCCCGCCGATCTGCTTGGAGCCCGCCGGACACGCCATCTTGTAGCCAGTGCCGATCGCCGGCGCCTTCTCCAGCGCCGGTGCCTGCGCCAAAGCCAGCCCTGCCACGGCGAACTGCATCATCATCATCTTGCGGATCATTGTGTTCTCCTTGAGTCCTGAATGCGGACAGTGTGTTTGACGAAGTGGAATTCCGCTTCTTCAGTTCCGGGTGAGATTCGCGCAGTAGGCGTTGCCGTTGCTGAAGGCGAACCCCGCGGTCAGCGAGGTGGTGCCCGCGGGAGCGCAGAGGGTCATCTTGACCGCCGCGTTCTTGCCGCCGTTGCTCACCGTGTAGCTCGACCATGCGTTGGCCGTGTTGCCGACCTGCACGCCGTTGATCGGACGCTTGGCGCCGGTCGAGGTGTAATACGCGAGCTGGACCGCGGCGGTAATGTTGGCGTCGAAGTTGACCGAACCGGCGTACGCGTAAACGGTGGTGGTGAAGGCCACGTCACCGGCGCCCGTGCAGCCCGCGTTCACGTCGGTGTCGTCGGTCACGTTGTAGATGACCGGGCCCGTGCTGCTCGACGGGTTCCAGGCCGTGTAGTTGCCGCCATTGATCGCCGCGGCGATGTTCGGGCAGGCCGTGTCGTTCGAGGCCGTGTCGCAGCGGTTGTCTGAGTAGCAAACGTTCGCGTACATGCAGACGTCAGGCTCGAAGTTGCTCGAACTGCACGTCACGCCGCCGTCGGTGGTCACGCCCGCGTCGGTGCCGGCATCGGTGTTGCCGCCGCCGGTGCAGTTGCCGCTGGCCGTGTCACAGGTGAAGCCAGACGGGCAGCTGTTCGCGGGGCACTTCGCGGTGCACTGACGGGTCGCCCCGTTGCAGATGTTGCCAGTGGTCGCCGCGGCGCACAGCGCGTCGGTGCTACAGGTGCAGAAGCTGGCGGCCGAGTTGTTGATCTTTGCGCAGGTCTTCTCAGATGACGGACAGTCGCTCGAGCCGGAACACGAAGAGACGCACGTCTTGAGCACCGGGTGACAGGCCTTGCCCGTCCCGCAGGTGGCATCAGTGGTACAGCTGCCGGTGCCGGCATCGGTGTCGCCGCCGCCGCCACAGCCCATCGCGAAGACGACGCTCGCGGCCGCTGACAGCCACAGTGCTCGATTGAATCTGGTCATAGTTTGTTTCCCCTTGGGTGAACGTGAAGCCCGTTTCAGGCGGGC
>JAYVNA010000093.1:0-7170 GCA_043758715.1 Archangium sp. | reverse complement strand
CGTGTTTTCAGGCCGGCGTGGGCCCGAACATTTTGACGTTCATGTCGGCACACGGGCCGGTCGAGCTCTCGCTCATCTGCATCTCGGGCGGCGCCGGGCTCTTCATCGGGAAAGCGATGATCGACCCCGGTGAACGTTCGAGGGGCGCGGCGGTGCGGGAGAACGCGCAGGTCGCCGTTCAGCTGTTGCTGGGCTGCGCGCCGTTCATGGTCGCGATCGGCATCGTGGAAGGGTTCGTGAGCCCGGGCCCGTTCTTCCCCTGGCCGCTGAAGGTCCTCGCCGGAGTGCTCTCGGGTCTGGCGCTATGGCGGTGGCTGCTCAGGTCGTAGAAACCCGTTGCGCCGTCGCGGACTTCTCGCCCAGCGACTTCACGATCTCGAGCGCCTCTTGTACGTGCTTCTGCACCCGAATCTGCGAATCGAAGCGGTGTCGAATCACGCCCGCGCGATCGATGACGAAGGTGACCCGGCCGGCGATCAGCCCGAAGGTCTTCTTCACCCCGAACGCCCTGGCCGCCACCCCACCGGGATCGCTCAAGAGCGTGAACGGCAACCGGTGGTTGGCCTTGAACGCCTCATGCGAGGCGCCGTCATCTGACGAGACGCCGATCACCTCAGCGCCCGCGGCCTTGAAGTCCTCGTACTGATCGCGAAACGAGCACGCCTCGGCGGTGCAACCCGGGGTCTCGTCCTTCGGATAGAAGTAGAGGACGACGGGGCCCTTGCCGAGCAGTTCCTGGAGCGCGACGGAACTCCCGTCAGCCTTCGTGAGCTTCACTTCCGGAGCGGGTTCGCCGTTCTGCATCCGCACGCACTAACGAGCGCACCCCGCCCCTGCCACCTCAGCGCGAGGCGAGGGGCAAACCCGGCCGCGGCGGGGCGCGGTTCTGCTCGCGAAAGCTGAGCACGCGCTCGTAGGCGTCGTTGATGCGGCGCATCTGATCGACCTCGCCGCCCTTGTCCGGGTGGTGGGTGCGTGCGAGGGCCAGATAGCGCTCGCGCAGGCCCACATCGGAGATCGCCGAGGTGACGCCGAGCGTCTGGTACGGATCGTTGCCGGTCAACGACTGCAGCCAGGACTCGAGGCGTTCCTTCACAGAGCCCATGGCGCGCGTCGGTTCCGGTGCACCAGGCCGGCGGGTGCGCATCTTGGTGTCGGCCCGCAGGACCTCCGAATACACGCTGGTCGTCCAGCGGGAGCACGAGGGGCAGTGGTGGTAGCGAACCTTGCCGCCGCTGCCCACATGGCTGGTCATCCGCACCGCACATTGCGTGCACTCGACGTCGACGTCTTCGAGGGTGGTACACGCTGTCGCGGCTTGGTGCATGTCGATGGGTCCTCGTCGGGGTGTGCTACAGCCTTGTGACGAGTTGTATGCGCGTGGTGGATCGACGCAAAAAATTGGCCGCCTTTTCCTCTGGGGCATCATGGACTCGATGACTCGCACCGCCTTCGCCGCCCTCTGTTGTGTCTCCCTCGGTGCCGCAGCGGCCGCGAGCCCAAAACGGGCGACCGCCATCGGCAGCGCGAAGGAAGACGAGCCCTGCCCCGACAAACCCGCCGGAACCTCGGGGGTCGATACGGCCTTCCTGCGGGCGCTCACCTGGGCCTTCGAGCCCGCGCCCATCGAGATTCGCGGGCAGGCGATCGAAGACCTTGGCCTGCTGGGTGATGCCCGCGCGCTCAACCCGCTTGCTTCGCTCACCCTCGACGCCAACCCCGCGATCGCCCGCGCGGCCGTGAGGGCGGTGGCCAACATGCGCAACCCCCGCGCCGAGGAGATCCTCTCGAACCTGGTGCGTCACCCCACCGCGCCGCTGGCCACCAAGCAGTTCGCCCTCTCACTGCTGCCTTTCCAGAACACGCCCACCGCGCTGCGTTTCATTCATTACACGGCGAAGCAGCCGACCGGCATCTACGAGCTGCTGCAGCAGGCGCGCTCGTTGTCGGCGGTGCTGCCGGTGCCCACGCCTGAATCGGCGCTCCCCGACGTCAGACCAGCCCTGCCCGCGATGCAGCCGAGTGTTTTCCCCGGAGAGACGAAGTGATCGACCGCCGCATCGCCTTCATCGGCGCGGGCAACATGGGCAACGCCATCATTCGCGGCCTGCTGCGCGCGGGGCTCTCGAAAGAGAAGGTCTTCGCCACGGTCCGCCGGGAAGAGAAGAAGACCGAGCTCGAGACCGCTCACGGAATTCGCGTCAGCTTCGACAACGTCGCGGCCGCGCGGGACGCCGAGGTGGTGGTGCTCTGCGTGAAGCCGCAGGCCCTCGACAAGGTGCTCACGCAGATCGCGCCCGCCATCGATCGCACCAAGCTCATCGTCTCGGTCGCCGCGGGCGTGCCCATCGCCGCCATCGAACGCCGGCTCGGCGCAGGCGCGCGCATCGTGCGCACCATGCCCAACACGCCCTGCCTCGTGGGGCTCGGCGCCACCGCGCTCTCCTCGGGTGAACACGCGACCCCGGAAGATCTGGAGCTGGCGACCGCGATGTTCGACTCGGTGGGCATCACCACCGTCGTCGACGAGTACCAGCTCGACGCCGTCACCGGGCTCTCCGGCAGCGGCCCTGCGTACATCTTCCTCATCATCGAGGCGCTCTCCGACGCGGGGGTGAAGGTCGGGCTCTCGCGGCACCAGTCGCTCAAGCTCGCGGCGCAGACCGTGCTCGGCAGCGCCAAGATGCTCCAGGAAACGAACCAGCACCCAGGTCAGCTCAAGGACCAGGTGACCAGCCCTGGCGGTACCGCGATCGCCGGCCTGCACACGCTCGAAGCGGGCGGCCTGCGCACCACCCTCATCGACGCCGTCGAAGCCGCGACCAACCGCGCGCGCGAGCTCGGCGAAGCCTTTCTCCAGAAACCCTGACTTGAAGAGGATGACCCCATGAAGATGACGCCGCTCGACATCCGCCAGAAGCGCTTCGAAGTGAACATGCGCGGGTACTCGAAGAAGGAGGTCGAGGCCTTCCTCGAGCTCACCGCCGGGGAATTCGAAGAAGTGGTGCGCGAGAACATTTCGCTCAAGGAAGACGGCAAGCGGCTGCAGGCCCGCCTCGAGCAACACCTCGAGCGCGAGAAGGCCCTGCAGGAGACGATGGTCACCGCGCAGCGCATCAGCGAAGACGTGAAGGCCCTGGCGAAGAAGGAAGCCGAGGTCGTGATCGCTGACGCCGAGCTGCAGGCCGACAAGATCGTCGCCAGCGCGAACAACCGCCTGGTCGAGTTGGTGCGCGAGCTCAACGAGATGAAGCGGCAGAAGGTGCAGTTCGAGTCGCACCTGGAGGCGTTGGTCGACTCGCACAAGAAGCTCCTCGACAGCTGGAAGACCCAGCCGGGCGGCGACCTGGCGTTCATGGTCAAGAAGTGAAGCGAAAGGTTCACGCTTCATGGTGAACAAGTGACGGCGTGGCTCAAGGCCGTCGAGGGCGGCAGTGAGCTGATGGTGTTGGTGCAGCCGCGGGCCTCGCGCACGAAGGTGGTGGGCGAACACGATGGCCGCTTGAAGATCGCGCTCGCCGCGCCCCCAGTGGACGGAGCGGCCAACGCAGCGCTGATCGCGTTTCTGAGTGACGAACTGGGCGTGCGGAAGTCCGACGTCACCCTGCTCGATGGCGACACCGGTCGCCGCAAGAGGCTGGCCGTTCGGGGGGTGGCGCCCACCGAAGTCATGGTCAAGTTGGGTCAATGACCTTGGCTCCCCTGCTCGCGTTGGCGTTGTTGGTCGCGCCTCCGCCCGCGCCTGACGCGGAGCCGGTCGACATTCCCTCTTCAGGTCCGGTGACGGAAGCGTCGCTCCAGACTTCCGAGCTGAGGACCGCGCGATTCCGCATCGTCTATACGGCGCGGGCGAAGGGCGCGGCCGAGGTGTTGTCGCGCGATCTCGAGGCCGTGCGTGATGACATCGCCCGCTTGCTCGGTCGCGACTGGCCAGGCGTCACCGAGATTCGGGTGGGCTTCGGTCGTGAAGAATACGAGGCGCTCTCGTTGCCCGGAGGCCGCCCCCCCAGCTGGGCCATCGCCCTCGCCTACCCCGGGAAGAACCTGGTGCTGGTCGAGGCGCACTCGCTGGTCAGTGGCGATGGCCCGCTCACCCTGCGCCACGAACTGGTGCACGCCGCGCTGGGTCAGTTCGGCACCGTGTGGCCGCACTGGTTCCAGGAAGGGCTGGCCCAGGAACTCACCGGAGAGCGGAAGTGGCACATGCAGCAGGTCGCCACGCTCACCCGCGCCGTCACACAGGACAGGGTCTTCTTCTTCGACGATCTCGCCGCGCACTTTCCGTCGCTGCCCGACGACGTGGAGATCGCCTACGCGCAGAGCGTCGCCTTCGTGGAGTTCCTGCGCGATCGCCACGGGTCCCTCGCCTTCCAACGGCTGATCGAGCGCGTCGAGGGCGGGGACAACTTCGAGAAGGCGTTCGGCGTGGCGTTCTACGTGCCGCTCTCGATGGAAGAAGAAGCGTTCCGCAAAGAACTGCCCCGCCGCTATCCGTGGTGGCCGCTGCTGCTCTCGGGCGGAACGTTGGTCTGGGTGGGCACCTCGGCCCTGGTGGTGCTGGCGTTCATTCGACGGCGCAAGGCGGTCAACGCGCTGCGAGCCGAACAGCTGCGCGTCGAGACGCTGCACGAAGCGGCGAAGTCACTCATCGGGCTCACCGCCGCCAACGACGACGTCTCCTGGGAGCTGTTGCCCTACGAAGGCACCTCGATGCCCTGGGTGATCAACGTGGTGCAGTTCTACGAGCCTTCAGCTGCTGAGGACCAAGCTCGAGGACATGGCACTTGAGCGCCGAGGGCTGACGGAAGTCGATCTCGCTCGCACCGAATCGTTTCACTTCACGCGACTTGCGGCTGCCGAGACCGCGGATGAGCTGCTCTTCGAACGCGCGCGCCGACTGCTCGACGTTGCACATCGCGAGCAGCAGTCCCGCCGGAGCGATCACCTGCTGCGCGGCGGCGACCAGGCGGTGGTAGTCGCGCTCGGCGGTGAAGCGACTGGTCTTCGTGGTGGCGAACCCCGGAGGATCGAGGATCACCAGCTCGAAGGTCTCGTCCTTCTTCGCGAAGCGCGCGAGCCAGTCGAAGGTGTCGCCTGAGATGAAGTCGTAGCGCTCGGTGGAAAGCCCGTTGAGCGCGTGATTTTTCTCGCCCCAGTCGAGCACCTTGCGGGACGCGTCGACGTTCACTGCGCGCTTTGCTCCGCCCAGTCGCGCGGCGAGCCCGAGCCCGCAGGTGTACGCGAAGGTGTTGAGCACGGTGCGGCCGCTGGCGTTCGCGCGCACCCAGGCTCGGGCATCGCGGGCGTCGAGGTAGAGCCCGACCGAGAGCCCGTTGCCCGGGCGAATCTCGAAGTTCGCGCCCAGTTCCTTCACCGTGAGGGTGTCGATCGTCTTTCCGAGCAGAGGGAGCGGCGGTGCGAGTTCTTCGGGGACTTCGTTCGCCAGCTTCCTCGCCTCGAGGGGCCGGCGCTTCACGTAGACGGCTTCGATGCCTGGCGTGGCTGCGAGCTCTGCGGCGATCGCGCCTTCGTCCGCGGAGTCCGTGTACAGGCTCAGCACCGCGACGGGGCCGAACCGATCGACGGTGACCTCCGCTTCGTCGAGCCAGCGAAAGCACGTGGTGTCCGGAGGGAGGCGCTCGAGCCGCTGCGCCAGTGCTTCTTGCAGCTTCAAGACGGCGCCGCGCCTCCGCCCGTGACGCCAGCGCGCTTCCACGCGCTCTCCAACGCGCGCGCCGATTCGCGGGCGAGCTCGAGGTAGTCGGCGCCCAGCAGCACGCCCTCGCGCACGGCGACGTTGCCGTTCACGATCGTCCAGCCAACGGGCATCTGGCTGAGCTGCATCAAAAGGTGCGGCGTGAAGTTTCCCGTCTCGCGGGGCGGAACGAAGTCGTAGACGACGAGATCGGCGAGTGAACCTGCTTCGACGCTGCCGCTGGGCGCGCCGAAGATCATGGTGCAGAGCTCCGCGGGGCCGCCCACCAGGAACGACGACATCAGGTTGTCGGGGTCGAGCATGCGCCCTGCGCGCGCCATCGCCATCACGCCGGTGTAGCTGGCGGCGAGTTCTTCCCAGAGTGAGCCCGTGCCGCCAGACCCCAGACCCACGAGGTTCTGATTCACCAGCACCGCTTCCATGCCGAGGGCCGAACCGCCTTCGACGGTCTGGGCCGCGCGCGGCGTGAAGGCCACCAGGGTCTTGCTCTTGGCCAGTCGCGCAGCCTCGGCCCGATCGATCGCGCGAGCGTGGGCACCGACCGAAGCCCCGCCGAGCAGACCGAAGCGCTCGAGGCGCGTGACGATGCGTGAGCCGGTGCGCGACCAGGTGATGGCGAGATCGTCGTCGTTTTCCGCGAGGCCGAAGTGCGCGCCGATGGAGAGCTCTTCTTTGGCTTTCCCGGCGAGGCGCAGCAGATCGTCATCGGCGCAGAACGAAGCGCGGACACCGATCGCGCCGTGCGCCAGCGACTCAGGCTTTCGCGACTCGGCGTAGCGGGCGTTGGCTTCGACCTGCGCGGGACCGGGCGACTCGGCGATGACGCTCGTCGAGGCGTGCGAGTTGAGCAGACGAATTCCCAGCTTCTCGGCCATGCGAGCCTGGGCGTTCATCGCTTCTTCGACGCAGGCGGGGGCGTGCAGGTGCTCCACCACCATCGAGACGCCGCGCCGGAGGTTCTGCGCCATCGAGAAAGCGGTGAGCGCTTCGACCTCGCCGACGGTGAGGGTTCGCTCGAGGCGGTGCTCCTGCTCGAAGCGTTGGCTGAACGGGCGAAGCAAGAGATCGCCCGCCCAGGGGGTGAGCGGACCGCCGACGAGCCGGGTGTGGCAGTCGACGAGGCCTGTCATCACCAGGCGGCCCTCGCACCTCACTTCCCAGTCGCCGGGCAGCACGGGCGTCGACTCATCGGGGCCGACCGCGGTGATGAGGCGGCCTTCGACGAGCACCGACATCCCCGAACGGACGCGGCCGTCGGCGCGGAAGAGACTGCAGTTCTTGAGGAGGAGTCGGCCTTCCACGCGGTGCGGAGCGTAGCAGCCTCAAACCTCCTCTCCACCTTCTCCGCCGTTCTCCCTCTCCCCGCGGGGGAGCGGGTTGGGGAGAGGGCTAACGTTTTCTCATCAACACCCCAAGCAGCCCGAGGAGCGCCATCGCCGAAATCGCAGCCCCGA
>JAYVNA010000092.1:0-7186 GCA_043758715.1 Archangium sp. | reverse complement strand
CCAGGCCCGTGCCGCCGGGCTTGGTGGTGAAGAACGGTTCAAACAACTTCTCACGCACTTCGGGCGCGATGCCCGAGCCCGTGTCGCTCACCCGAACGTCGAGCAGCGAACCCGACGCGCCGGCCTTCACGGTGAGCGTGCCGCCGGTGGCCATCGCCTCGCGGGCGTTGCGGAACAGATTGAGAAACACCTGACGCAGTTGCCCTTCGTCGGCGGAGATCGGCAGGCCTGCTTCAGGCAAGTCGACCACCACCTTGACGCCAGCGCGCTCGAGCTCCTCCCGCGCGAAGCCGAGCACTTCTTCGAGGAGCTTCTTCAGATCCTCCGGGCGCTTGGCGGGCGTGGGGAGGCGGGCGAGGCGCAGGTAGTCCTCGGTGATCTCGGTGAGCCGATCGACTTCGCGCATCACCGAGGTGAGCAGGTCGGTCGCTTCTTTCGCCTCAGCCGGGGTTGCGAAGTGATTGGCGACGAGCTGGTCCTGCAGCATCTCGACGTTGAGCCCGATCGACGACAACGGGTTGCGGATCTCGTGCGCGACCTGGGCGGAGACCTTGCCGATCGCCGCCAAGCGCTCGGCGCGAATCAGCTCCTGCTGCTTTTGCTGCAGCTGGGCTTCGCGTTCCTTGAGCGCCCTGGCCATCGCGTCGAACTCGCGCGCCAGCACGGCGATCTCGTCTTCGCCCTCGACGCCGATCTTCGCCTCGTAGTCGCCTTGCCGAATTCGCGAGACACCTTCGATCAGCGTTCGCACGGGCCGCAGGCTCCGCGCCGCCAAACCCGTCGCGAGCAGACCAACGCCGATGGCCACCACCGGCAGCAAGATGATCGCCACGCCGGTGCGCCGCTCGCGTTCCTGGGTCAGGCGCACGCGCTCGTGAATGCGGGCCTCGAGTGAGCCGTGCAGCAGGCGAATGGTCGACGAGAGCGCGTTCTCCATCTGCTGCAGTCGATCGAGCGCCGCGTTGGCCTTGGCCCAATCGGGGGAGGGCGACTCGAGCAGCCGGAACGCCTGGTCCGCCGCCTGCTCGTATTCGTCGAAGCGCACCTTGAGCTCGTCGAACTTCTTCGCGACGTCGGTGACGAAGGGCCGCTCGGCGTCAGGGGCGAACTCGAGCACCTTCACCGCGGTGTCCTTGCCCGATTGCAGCCGGCCGGCCATCAGCCCGGGGAAGTACAGTCTGGCCAGGCGAATGAGCGCCTTGCGGGTCTCGACGCTGGTTTCGTCCCGCAGCCGCTCGGTGTCCTTGGCCTGGTTGGCCTGGAACGTCTCGATCGCCGCGACCGTCTGAGAGAGGCCCAGATACCCCTCGGAGACGAGGCGGATCTCGACCTGGTTCTGCCGCAGGGTGAGCACCGAAAAACCCGACACCCCTCCGAAGGTGACGAGCACCACGGCGTAGCCGAGGAAGATGCGGGTGGTCAGTGACAGCTTCACGTGTGAGGTATTTGACCGCGGAGGCAGGGAAACACTAAGGTGCCGCGGCTAACCGTTTGTTTTATCAGCCAAAACTATCCATGTCCCGTCTCATTCCGCTGATGTGTGTGGCTGTCGCCGTGGGGGCCTCTCCTGCCCATGCGGATAAGCCGCGAGTCGTCGTCCTTCCGTTCGTCGCAGGCGAAGGCGCGAGCGAGACCGCGTCGGCGAAATTCCAGGCGCTGGTGCTCGAGGAACTCAAGACGCGCAGTGACGCGCTCGAGCTCGTCGCGCCTCCATCGACCAAGCCCGCGCCTGCGCCCGAGAAGCCCGGCGTGGTGAAGCGGGGCCCGGCGCCTGAGGCTGTGGCCGCGTTGGAAGCGGGCAAGAAGGCCTTCGACGATCTGCGTTTTGAAGATGCGGTGATGAACCTGAAGAAGGGCATCGAGGGCATGCTCGCAGACCCTGCGACCGCTGATTACGAGGGCGTGACCGACGCGTACGTGAAGCTCGCGGCCGCCGCCTTCCGCATGGGTGAAGAGAAGGAAGCGAAGAACGCGTTGCTCGAGTTCGCCCGGTTTGCCCCCACGTACGAGCTGTCGGCCGGCTTCCCCCCGATCTTCCAGCGCGAGTTCGACAAGGCGAAGAAGCGCCTCGACAAGCAGCCCAAGGGCACCATCTCGATCGAAGGGCCTTCGGGCTCGACCGCGTACCTCGATGGCCGCGACATGGGCATGGTGCCGGTGCTCGACGAGATCGTTCCCGGCGGCACGCACTACGTGAAGGTCGAAGGCACCAAGGGCGAGAAGTTCGGTCAGACGATCAACGTCACCGGCGGCCTGGTGAAGGTGAAGGCGAACTTCGGTGGTCCTGGTGAACGCGGTCCGGTCGCGGCGGTCAAGCCGGTGATCGTCGACCCGGCGATCAGCGCGAGCCTCGATGGAGGCCACGTGCAGCGCCTGGGGGCGTACTTGAAGGCCGCCAACGCCGAGTGGGCGCTGATCGGCTACGTGTACAAGACGAGCGACTCGCAGCTGACGGCGGGCACGGCCCTGTTCTCGGTGAGGAAGTCCGCCTTTAGCGCGCTGACGCCCGTGTCCTTCGACACCGACGTGCTGACCGCGAACACCGAGGCGTTCAAGCTCGGCGAAGAGACGGTCAAGCGGCTCACCTCGTTCGGCAGCGCGGCGGCGATTCCGTTGAACCTGGTCAGCCGCCCCGCGCGCGCCGGCACCAGCACGGTGGTGGCGAAGAACGACACTCCGACCAACGGCGACGAGCTCGAGACGTCGGGGCCGAAGTCGAAGAAGGTCGTGTTGGTGCCCACCAAGCCGAAGGTCGAAGAAGAGGTGGTGCCCGACATGGGTGAGAAGCCGCCCGAGGAGCCCAAGGCGAAGGGCGGGGTGGCCGCGGGGGTGATCATCGGCATCGTGGCCGGCGTCGCCATTCTCGGCACCGGGGCTGCGTTCGGAATCATGGGTGCGACCAGCACAGGGCCGTTCAGGCCGGTGACCGGCACCGTCACGGCGAGCTGGTGAGCGAGATCATGAAGCGACTTGTGCTGTGTCTAGTGGCGGTCAGTGCCCTCGGTTGCGCTCCGAAGGAGGTCAACTACGCCCTCAACATCGTCACCCAGAGCTGTGATCCCTCGTCGGATCCGTTCGACAAGGTGCAGTTCCTTCGAGTTCGGGTCACCGGCACCGCGATGGAGCCGAAGACCGAGATCACCGCCTCGAACCCCGCCACCAAGGAATTGAAGATTCCCGAAATTCCGGCGGGCCTGGCGCGAGTGATCGAGGTGCGCGGGTACGACGGCGATCCGAACTCCGGGGCGCGGGTGATCTCGGCGGGCAAGTCGTTGCCCTTCGATGTTCCCGACGTGGTGCCTGATGATCTGATGGGCGGCTCGATCAAGATCAACGTCATCTTGCGCAAGGTGAACACCTTCGCGCCGATCGTCTCGGCCGCGGCGCCGACGCAGTGCCAGCAGCTTCGGGTGCCGCGCGCGGGCCACACTGCGACGCTGCTCAAGAACGGCAAGGTGTTCATCGCCGGCGGTTACAACCTCAAGGCGGGGAGCCCGGAGAAAGTCGCGCTCGCCAGCACCGAGACGTTTAACCCGGCAACCGGAGCCTTCGAGCTGAGCAAGCCCATCTCGATCACCTCGCAGGGCGCGGTGTACGAGCTTCCCCGCGCGTTCCAGGCGGCGGTGCGCCTGCCCAGCGGGCAGGTGGTGTTGTGGGGCGGCGAGACGTACTCCGGCGGCACCAACAACGCGATGAGCCCGGTGGCGACGATCGTGTTCTATGACGCCGACGTCGATGACTTCGGAGCGGTGGGTTCGCGAAGCCCAGCCCAGATTCCGCGCACGCGTCACCGCATGGTGATCGATCAGAACGGGAAGGTGCTCGTGGTCGGCGGGCTCACGCGCATGGGGGCCCTCGCGAACGAAGTCGAATGGCTCGACCCCGCGGCGACCACCAACATCTACAAGATCGTCGACGGCGTGACGCTGCCTCGGCTCGACGCGACGGTGATGCCCATCAAGGGTGGCGAGTTCATCGCGGTCGCCGGTGGCACCGATGGCACTGCGGTGAAGACCGACATCACGTTCTTCAAGTTCAACGGGACCACGTTCGCCAAGCAGTCGACCTCGATGCCTCCGCTTCTTTCCGGCGGTGGTCGCCGGGGTGCCGCGGGCGCGTTAATTCGTGATTCGGCCGACCTGTTGATGCTCGGTGGCTACACCGATCCCACGTTGGTGCGCCCGCTGGCTTCCTCTGAAGTGCTCAACGCTTCGGCGGCGACCGTCGGCATGGGGCCGGACATTCGAACGGCGCGCGGCGACGTCTGCGCGGTGACGATGGCCGATGGAACGGTGCTGGCGCTCGGTGGCCGCACGTCTGATTCCGGTGGGCCTCCGCGCTCTGATGCGACGGCGGTGCTGATCACCGCTGCGAGCACGGGCGGGATCACCAGCATCGGTGCGCCGAACCTTCCGAAGGCGCGCTACTTCCACACGTGCACCGCGATGCTCGATGGGTCGGTGCTCGTCACCGGCGGCGTCAACGAACTGGTCGATGGTTCAGTCGAGATCCTGCAGGACGCGTACATCTACACCCCGACGCCCGCCGCCGACTGAGGAGCGGATATTGGCCCTTCTGGCCTCCTGATGAGCAGTTGGATCGGAGCGGTCTGGGTAGCCGCAACGACGGTCTTCGGCCTCATTCGTCATGCTCGGGGTGGGTTGATGGGGCTTGCGTGCTTGCCCCTCGTCGTCGCGCTCGCTTCTTTCGCGGGCGGGGCGTTCGCGTTCTTGCGCGGTGACGCGGTGGAGATGAGTTACGGCCTGCCCGGCTTCAAGTTCTACAACCTCAATCGCGTGACTCGAGTGCCGCGAACGACGAGCGGTTGCATGGTCAGCGGCCTCGAGTTGTTTACTCACTCCCCCAACAACGCAGCCATTTCGCTGCTGACCTGGGCAGCCGGTCCGATGCGCGGTGCCTACCTGGGTGCTTATCCAAGCGAGGACGAGGCGTCGGTCTTGCTGGAAAAAGGGGAAGTGGTTTCACGCGCCGAGTTGGTGCGGCAGCGATTGCTACCCGACGCAGAAGGGCCCTCTGTCGACGAGCGGATGGAAATGCCGCTGTGGGCTACCTTCAGGGACGAGGCAGAGTTCCGAATCATCGCCGTTGAGGGAAATGGGCTGCTCGTCGGAGCCGAGAGAGGCATGGAAACGGATCCCAGAACAGTGATTGCGTTGGTGGACATGAACGCCCGCCGACTGGTCGCACGTTGGTCGGTTCATCCTCATTGAGGCCTTGCTTCCGGTAGTCAGGCAGAACCGCAGTTGGTGGGCACTGAGTCAGCCCAGATGAGACCGGCGGAAATCGAAGATCTCGTACGTGCTCGTCGCGAGCGTGCCCTCAGCGCTCAAGCAGGACGCTCACGGGACGAAGTGGGCGACTGGAACCCGCAGCGTACAACGGGTTGTACGGAGCGGGTTCAGGTCGAACGTGAACGAGTCGAAGCCCGAGTCAAATGCGTCACAAGAAGACCGGGCCCAGGGGCCCTCACGATTCGAGAGCCCCGCCCGATACCCTTTTCACCACCTTCCCACGGGCTGTTGCCGTTCAATTCCAGCCCTCAGTGCCGCAGCAACTTTCGCAGCCACGCCTCGAACTCGGCGTTGGTCGGCACCCGCCGCGCTCCGCGATCTTCCACGGGCTGAGCGGCCGTCAGCGGCTGCGTCGGCTTGAGCGGAAAGTCGTCGTACGCCCCTGAGCCATCACCATCAACGAGGATCGCGTTGGTGACGCCCCACGCGCGGCTGCCCGACGGCGCGCAAATTCCGCCTGAACAACTGACGCCATCCCACGCCATCGGAGCCAGGGTCCGGCTCGCGGACGACGCGCGCACCATCGCGATGAACCACGTGTCTGACGTCGGAGTGACGCGGAAGGTCTCGCGCACGTGCACCCGCCGCGCGGCGAAGCCGTTGAGCCCCGGCACCGCTTCGATCGGCAACATGGTGGGATCGTAGGTCTTCTTCAGCGTCGCCTGCGCCGGGAGCAGGGTGCTGTTCCCCTCACCATTGAGCGCGCCACGGCCGGTCGCGTGCGTATGCACCTCGACCGAGTCGAACTGCATCCAGTCGGGCGCCTGCACGTCGACGGTGAGCTCGAGTTCGCCGCCGCCCGTCACGGTGTCACCCAGCTCGAACACCGGCCCGCTGGGCACGCCGCCCACCACCCGCTGCGCTGTCAGCGTGATGAAGGGCCCACTGGAGAAGGTGGCCTTGCGCTGCTTCATCGCGGTCGTGAACGCGCTGGTGGTGAATTGGCCCGGCTGATCGACGCCGAGCTTGAGCCAGGTGCGGCCGTAACCGCCCACCACGTTGTACGTGTAGTGCGAGTCAGAGACGCCGGTGCCGACCTTGAGCCAGCCGCGCGACATGAACGTCATCCAGTCGTTGAGCACGGCGGGGTTGGGGCTGGTGCCGTTCATGATCTCCATCGCGTCGTAGTCGTTGTCGTAGAGCTTGGTGTCGAGCGCGGTGGCGTTGGGCGCGGGCTCCTGCCGGAAGTTCGCCGGGTCGGCGTGGGTGGCCGCGGTCTCGGTGTCGATCTTCATCATGGTGAGCGCGCCCCCGGGAGAACCGCGCGGGTGGTTCATCTGGATCACCGCCTCGGGATCCGCGGCGCGAATGCCGGCATACATCTGGCCCAGGCGCAGGCTCGGTCCATCACCGCCGGCCCACTCGAAGGCGCCGCCGTTCACGGTGTTGCGGCGCTGCAGGGGGAAGGTGTTGTGGTGGCCGTAGTCGAACGGCGTCACCTCGCAACCGATCATCGAAGTCATCTGCGAGGTCAGCTGCAGTTGCTCGAGCACGGGGCGGTAGTCGGTGACGAAATCGTGATCGGTGCTCACCAGCACATCGACGCCCTCGGCCGCGAAGCTCATCGCGCGCACGGAGTTCGCCACCGAGCTGTCAGGGCTGCCCATCGCGTGTACGTGCAGATCGGCGCTCATGAAGCCGGTGGTGTCGACCACGTGCGCGAGCGTGGCGGTGACCATCTGATCCGCCGTGCGGAGATCGACCGGCTGACCGCGGGTCGGGAAGGTGTCGGGGAACGCGGAGTACTCCATGCCGCGCGAGACCAGCACCTCGTATTCCCCCGGAGGCAGGGGGATCACCACGCGACCATCAGCGCCCACGTGAACGATCGCCTGGATGTCGGAGGGCTGATCTTCCACGTTCGCCCACGCGCG
>JAYVNA010000091.1:0-7199 GCA_043758715.1 Archangium sp. | reverse complement strand
AACTTGTAGCCACGCTTGTACTCGAACTTATCCACGGCCTTCATCAGGCCGATGTTGCCTTCCTGGATCAGGTCGAGGAACTGCAGGCCGCGGTTCGTGTACTTCTTGGCGATCGACACCACGAGACGAAGGTTCGCCTCGACCAGCTCGCTCTTCGCGCGCTCGGCACGGCGCTCGCCCACGCGAATGGCCTCGTACTTCGAGCGAAGGAGTTCGATCTCCATGCCCGCGTCTTCTTCGACCTTCTTGATCCGCCGCAGGGAGGTGCGCACGTCACGGTCGAGCGACTCCATGTGCTCTTCAGTGATGTTCAGCCGGCGCTGCAGGCGCTTGGCGGCGGGCGGGTTGCCCACGGCTTCTTTCAGCGCGACTTTCAAATCGTTGAGCGGAATGCCGTACTGACGCTGGAGGTCGCGCAGCTCTTCTTCGGCCCGATCGACGGTGTCGATCATGGTCTTGACGTGCTCGGCGATGCGGTCGACGGCCTTCTTCGACAGGCGCATCTCTTCGACCTGCTCCATCATCTTCTCGCGGAGCTCTTTGTCTTCCTGCTTGAGCTCCTTCTTCTTCACCTCAGACAGCTTCTTGCGACCGTTCTGGTCCTCGAAGTTGTCCTCGACTTCCTTGTAGAGCTTCTTGAGCTTGTCGAGCTGCTTGCAGAGGTTCTCGATGCGGTTCGTCTCAGCCGCGTTGAGCTGGATCTCCTTCGCGCCCTCGGCGTCGACCTCAGCCTCCGGCTCAAACTCGCTCTCTTCTTCCTCTTCCCGCTGCGGCTCTTCGGGGGCGTCCTTGAACACCTCGCGCACGCGCAGCTTGCCGGTCTTGAGGCGAGGCCCGATGTCGAGCATCTCGTTGACCGCGACCTTGCAGTCGAGCAACGCCCGCATCACGTCCTTCTCGCCGTCCTCGATGCGCTTGGCGATTTCGACTTCGCCTTCACGCGTGAGCAGCGAGACCGAGCCCATCTTGCGCAGGTAGAGCCGCACGGGGTCGTTCGACTTGGTGCCGGCGTCGTCGGCCGACGTCTTGGGCGCGGGGCGGCCCGGAGCAGCGGCGACCGCGGCGGGCTTTTCGTCCTCGTCGTCGTCGTCGTCCTCCTCTTCCTCGGCGGCGTCTTCTTCGGCGGCCACCGTGGGCTTGACCTCGACGGTGCCCTCCGACGCCTTCTGGGCGTCGACCACTTCGACGTCGTTGTCGCCGAACATCGACATCACGTCGTCGATCTGTTCGGGCGAGACCGCGTCACCGGGCAGGGCGTCGTTCACCTCGTCAAAGGTGACGAAGCCCTTTTGCTTGCCGGCAGCGAGAAGGTCTTGGACCTCCTTGCGCTCGTGGACGGGATCTTCCTGGTCATCGTCTTTCTGGGCATCGGCGTCGACCTCGGCGCCTCCCATCATCTCGATGGCCTTTTCCTCGACCTCGTCATCCGAGACCTCGGTGGAGCCCTTGCCGCGCTTCTTGAGCTTCTCCTTGGCCAGAGCCGTGGCATCCGCAGACTGGACAGCGTGCGCCGCTGCGACCGCTCTCGCGTCGCTCTTGCGCTTCTTTTCCTTGTCCTTGGCCTTGTCCTCGGCCTTTTTCTTCTTCTCCAAATCCTTCTTGGAAGTCTTGGAGGTAGACGCGTGCTTCGTCGCCATGCGAGGTGGTCTCCGACAGGGAGGAACGCTGTGGTACTGGTGAACCGGCCGCCCTTAGCTCATTTCAAGGGCTTCATACAATGAACCGGTGAGACTTCACTTTTGTGACAACCGCCTCTTCAGGGCAAGTAACTCGCCCCGTTCAGTCAGGAGGTCGCGGGAATCCTGAGTCAGCTCCGATGTGCCGCCCAGGGTGTTGGCTGTCTCCTTCGCTATGAAGGCCAGCCGATCATCGATGGCCCTCAACTTGAGCCTTTTACAAACCGACAAGAACGCCTGTTCCAACGAAGCTTCGTCGGCAGGCAGCATGTCGCGGGACTTCGTTAACGCATTCTTGGTCGATTCGCCGCTCTCATACAGCGCATCTTCAGGGCTGCCCCCCGACTGCAGGGCGGCCACAAGATGCCGTAATCCTAAGTGTTTCAGCTCGTCAGCGACCCGGAACTCGTCTTTGGCCAGCAACCGCCGATCTTTCAGGATCGCGGCCATCCAGCTCGCTTCCAACTGATCAGGCGGGGGCCCATCGGGCACCGTACTGACCGGCTTGGGGGCGGCCTTCACCGGCGGGGGCGCCTTGGTGCGCAGGGCGGTTTCGAGCTCGGAAGCGGGCAGGCCGAAGTGCTTGGCCATCGCCCCGAACAGGGCACTGCGGGTCAGCCCCACCGGCACCTGGGCAGCGATCGGCCGGAACCGGTCGAGGGCGGCCATTTTTTCTTCGAACTCGGCCTCGATGCCCGCCGGCAAGAGGGTCTGAAACAGGTGGCTGCTCAGGGAAGCGGCGTCGTGCACCAGGTCCTGCACCGCTTCCGCGCCTGCTTTTCGGGCGAAGGTGTCGGGGTCTTCGCCTTCGGGCAGCACCGCTACCCGGCAATTCACGCCGCCCGCGAACAGGGCGCCCGCGAGCCGTTCGACAGCGTTGCGCCCGGCGGAGTCGCCATCGAGCAGCAGCACCAGCTCCTTCGCCTCGAGGCGGCCCAGCAGCGCGAGGTGCCCCGGGGTCAGCGCGGTCGAACACAGCGCCACCGCGTTCTTCACCCCGGCCTGGTGCATGCCGATGGCGTCGAAATAGCCCTCGCAGAGCACCGCCGACTTCTTCTTGCGGATCTCGTCTCGGGCCTGGTCGGTGGCGTAGAGAATCTCTGACTTGTTGTAGAGCCGGTTCTCTTTCGAGTTGAGGTACTTCGGCCCGTCTTCGCCCTCGAGCAGGCGGCCTCCGAAGGCGATGGTGCGCCCCTCGGGTGAGCGAATGGGAATGATCACCCGCCCGCGGAACATGTCGTAGTACCCCTCGCCCTTGGTGCGCGGAGAGCACAGCCCGGCCTTTTCCCCGAAGGCCAAAAGCCCGCGCTCACGAAGTTGATCAGCGAGCTCCGTCCACGCGAGCGGCGCCCAGCCGAGCCCGAACGATTTGATCAAGTCGTCGGTGAGCCCGCGGCTGTGCAGGTAGTCGCGCGCGTGCCGGCCGATGACGGGGTCCCACAGGCGCTCCGCGAAATGGGTGGCCGCGTAGTCGGTGGCGTCTTTGACCTGCTGCTTTTCCAGCATGCCGGGGTCGACCGCGCCTTCGATGTCGACGCCCAGTTCTTTCGCCAAATCGCGCACCGTGTCGAGGAAGGTCTTCCCCATCAACCGCTGCACGAAGCTGATCGCGTCACCGCCGGCCTGGCAGCCGAAGCACTTGAAGCGCTTCTCGTCGGGCCAGACGTAGAACGAAGGCGACTTCTCGCCGTGAAACGGACACAGGCCCTTGTAGCTGCGGCCCGATTTCTTCAGGTCGACCCCATGACGCTGAACGAGCGCGATCATGTCGACGCGCTCGCGCACTTCCTGGATCTTGGAGTCGGGAATCAGCACGAAAGATCAGCCGAGCTTACCCAGCTGCAGCTTCACTTCGTCGCTGATGGCTTTGCCTTCGGCCTGCCCCTTGAGGCGGGGGGTGACGATCTTCATCACGTTGCCGAGGTCCTTCATCGACGTGGCACCGGCCTCGGTGATCGCCTTGGCGATCTCGGCCGTCAGCTGTTCCGCGCTGAGCTGGGTGGGCAGGTACAGCTGCAGAATCGCGATCTCTTTCTCTTCCTTGTCGGCGAGATCGAGGCGGTTGGCCTTCTTGAACTCGGCCGCGGAGTCCCGGCGCTGCTTCACCTGGGTGGTGATCACCGCGATGATCGCCGGCTCGTCGAGCACCTTGTTGGCGGCTTCGACTTCTTTGTACTTCACCGCGCTCTTGATGGCCCTGATGGTCAGCAGCTTGAGCTCGTCCTTCGCGCGCATCGCGTCCTTCAGGTCGGAGTCGAGGCGCTCTCGCAGAGTGGCCATGGCTTTGAGTTTCCTTTCGGGTACCGCGAAACGGAAAACGGAGGTTGGCAGTTGATGCCAACCTCCGTGTACTCCTGACAGCCCGGGGGCGGTCAGTACGACCGGCGGTTCTTCTTTACCGCGCGCTTCTTCGCCGCGATGGCCTTCTTCTTCTTCTTCACGGAAGGCTTCTCGTAGTGCTCGCGCTTGCGGATCTCGGAAAGGATGCCGGCTTTCTCGGTGGCCTTCTTGAAACGCTTGAGGGCACCTTCGATGGACTCGCCGTCCTTCAACTTGATGGTGGTCATATGTCACCTCCTTCCGAGACGTACTGCTTCAGGGGCGAGGCGTGTGACACAGCCGACCGGGCCCACGCAAGCAATCATCTCGCGACGACGCGGAAGACCGTGCTTCCCAGCCGAACGCGCGTGCCTTCGGTGACCTTGCGCTCACCCCCCGAGGGGACGAGCACGAAGGTCCCGATCTCGCCCGATTTGTCGACCACCTCGAGAGCGGGACCGGCGGGCCGAAGCTCGCAATGCAGCGGGGACATCGACTCGTCTTCGGGGAACCGAACCATGGTGCCGTCGCGGCCCACGCTCACCACGCCCCGCAAAATCCAGGTGCGGCCGGCCCGGGCGCCCACCAGCACGTGCTCGAGCCGCCACGACGCCGCCGGGCGGGGGGCACCGTAAGGCCAGGGCTGCTCGGCAGGAATGCTGTCGAGCGGGCCCAGGTACTTGAGCCGCTGCAGGCCCACCGAAAACGATTCACCCGGGTCGAGCCGCACTGGACCGTCGATCGAGAGCCACGAGCCCGAAGGGCTGGCGCCGTCGGAGATCCACAACTCGCCCGCACGCAGAAAGAACGAGGCGTGCCCAGGCGACATGAAGAGATCGGCCTCGACGTCGAGCACGCCCTGGCCCTTGCCGACGAAGATGGGGCGCTTGGTCACCGCCACGCTCATGCCGGCGTTGGGCCCGGTGAGCACCTCAACGGCCCAGTTGCGGGCGGTGAGCACCTTCTGAGTTCCGGTGGAACTCGTGACCGCCTCGTGGGAGGGGTGGGTGGTCGAGACGGCCGGCGTGGGGGCGTCAGGCACCACCAGCGAGAGGTGGCGATCGGTGCGCTCTTCCTTCTTCTCGATCGAGCTGGGGGTGGAAACGAAGGGAAGATCGGCCGGGGGCGGCGGCTCGATGGCACCCATGCCGGGCAGCGTGGAGCGCCGAATGAGCCCGGGGGGCACGTCGCGTTGCAAGGCCGGCAGCGGCTCGAGCGGGGTGCTGTTGGTGTCGGCACGAAGGCTGGCCGGAGGAATGACGGCCACGGTGCGATCGGGCACCGGCTGCCGCGGCGGCAAGCTTCCGGGGCTGGTGGGCGCGCCGGCTGACTTCATCGCTTCGCGCGCGCGCTCGTGCGTGGGATCGATGCGCAGAACCTGGGCGAGGAGATCTTCTGCCCCCGCGCGGTCTCCCTGCACCAGCAGCCAGATGGCCGCTTCGACCATCTGGTCGGTGGATCGCGTGTTCACGGATTACCGGGATAGCACCAGTCCGCCGGTGCGGGTGATGAAGACGAACTCCTTCCCTCGCGCCCCTGTCCCCCTCTCCCCGCGGGGGAGAGGGCGAACGCAGGGCGGGGTTACTGCCCGCCGAACGCTTCGCCCCAGCGGCGCAGCTGCTCATCAGCCGTCAACCCGCGCGGCTGCAGCGGAATCGGCGCGGGCGCCTGCTGCACGCGGCTGCGCACCCTGGCGAACGGAGGGTGATCGTACCCGTTGCCGTCCGCGTCGATCAGGATGGGGTTGGTGAACGCGAACGGCGTCGCGCTGCTGGCCCCGCCCGGGTACGGGTAGAGCACCGGCGCCAACGACTTCGAGCCGTACACCATCGCCACCAGCCAGTTGTCCGTGGTGGGCGCAGGCAGCTTGAAGTTCACCTGCTTGCGGTACCGATAGAAGCTCTGCGCGCCATCGGTGGTGACGAGCTCGCGATCACCCGCGGTGAGGCTGATGATCTGACTCGCGCTGATGCTCGCGGCGGGCCAGTTCGAGTTGGTGACGCCAGCGCAGGACACCCGGGTGGTGCGAGCCCGCGCGCTCATGGGGTCGAGCGGGCACTGGCCGTCGTCGTCGGTCCTGTGCGTGTAGAGCTCAACCTTCGTGATGTCGAGGTAGTCGGGCACCTGCACTTCGACGGTGACGCCCAGCTGGCGGGTGTCGGGCGGCACGGTGCCGCCGATGCCCACGGGTGTGGTGACGATCGCGCCGGCGCCGTCGACCCGGTACGCGCGCGCGGTGACGAAGGGCCCGTTCGAGGTGATCGCGCGCATCGCGTTGAGCCGGCTGCTCAGCACCACGGGATCCAGCTGCCCCGGAGCGTCCACACCCACGTCGACCCAGGTGCGCCAGCCGGTGGCGAGCAGCGCGTAGTGCGTGTCTGAGACGCCCGTGCCCGCAACCAGGAACCCGCGGGAGAGCAGGGTGAACCAGTCATTGAACTTGCCGCGCGCGAGGGTGGCGGTGCCGTCGAGATAATCGTCACCGGGGTTGAGCAGCTCGAGCGCATCGAAGTTGGTGCTGATGAGCTTGCTGTCATCGGCGGTCGCGCCGGTCTGCGGCGACATCCGCAGCAGCGCGGGGTCCATGTGGGTCGCCATGGTGTCCGTGTCGAGTTGGAGCGCCGTGAAGCCGCCCAGTGAACCGCGGGCGTGATTGACCTGAATGGTGCGCGCGCCCAGGCGGCGGCCTTCGCTGAAGATCTCGCCCACCGAGAGCGTGGGCCCTTCGCCGCCCGCCCAATCGAGCGCGCCGCCGTTGGTGCGGTTGGTGGGATCGAGCGTCAGCGGGAAGAAGTTGTAGTGCCCCCACTCCATCGGGCTGACCTCTTCACCGATGACTGAGGCGAGGAAGGGGCTCAAACCGGTCTGCGCAATGATCGGCGCGAAGTCGGTGATCACGTCGTGATCGGTGCTGACGATGATGTCCAGGCCGTCACCGGCGAAGGTGAGCGCGCGCTTCGCGTTGTCGACGATCGAGTCGGGGCTGTTGACCGCGTGCACGTGAAAGTCGGCGCTCATCCACCCGGTGGTGTCGAGCACCCGCGCCAGCACGGCGTTGATCGTCGCGTCGGTGGTGCGCAGATCGATCGCCTGGCCGGGAATCGAAGGGTAGGCGGGCGGGTGCACGGAATACTCCGGGCCGCGGCTCACCAGCACCGCGTACTGGCCGGCGGGCAGTTCGAAGGTCGCCGTCCCGCTCGGGCC
>JAYVNA010000090.1:0-7211 GCA_043758715.1 Archangium sp. | reverse complement strand
CCTGGCAGGTGCTGCCGAACCTCAACGACCTGGCCCGGGTGAAGCTGGGCAAGGTCGACGCGACGCTGGACGAAGGTGACACGGCGGTGCTCACCAACGTGACCTCCGGCGAGTACCGCTGTGCGCGCGTGGGCAAGAATGGCCTGCTGCGCGCGGCGGTGAGCTCCGATCAGAACGATCAGTGGAAGATCGCGGTGTACTCGGGCGCGCTGTCGCCGCGTGAGCGCGAGGGCTGCGAAGTTCCCTTCGACGCCACCCCGTACTGGACGATGGATGCCTTCGGGATCGACGCGACGTTCCAGTCGGTGCCCCACAAGGCGGGCGAGCCGCTGATCGCGCTGGGTGACGGCTTCGGCCTGCGCCGGCAGTCGCCTGAGATTCGCCGCTTCTTGAACCTGGCGCAGCTGGCGATCGAGCGCGGCGACCCGGTGAACTTCCTGCCCTTCACCGAGCAGCACCGCATCTTGCGCTATGGCACGGGTGAGACGGTCGGCACCCGCATGATCGTGGTGAACACCATCGGCGACATGAACGTGCCCGTCGCCAGCGGCGTCGCGGTCGCTCGCGCGGCCGGCATGATTGACCTCTACGCGCCCGACGCGCGCTACGGCAAGACGCCCAACCGGGTGCTGATCGACAACGGCGTGATCCAGGCGGTCGAGCGGGTGGGCCAGTTCCAGAACAGCAAGGGTGAAGACGTGCTGATGGACATCGATCACCTCTCGGCGCTCTCGGGCGACGGCACGCAGGACCTGTTCGACGTGCCGCGGCTCACGCCCCCGCTGCGACTGGTCAAGCACAGCGATCGGGTGGGCGGCGTCACGGGCGTCATCTTCCCCATGGTGGTGCCGACGGGCCGCCACGGGTTCGACACCCCTGACCCCTCGCTGCCGTTCAACCTGGGCGCGGTGATGCTGAACATGCTGGGGCGCTACCTGCAGACCAGCGGCGCGGAGTTGCCGATGGAAGGGTGCCTCGAGTCGAGCACCTGCAGCTTCGTGCCGCCTTTCCCGGCGGACTGACGGCTGGCTTCACCCCAGGGACTGGAACACGACCTTGTTCCGGCCCTGGTGCTTCGCTTCGTAGAGCGCCTTGTCGGCGATCTCGAGCAGCTGCAGGTCGCCCGTGGCCGTGCCGGCGGGCAAGGAAGTCACGCCGATGCTCACGGTGATCGGCACGCGCTGATCGGAGTGCATCAGGTCGAGCTGCGCGACGCTCTCGCGAATGCGCTCAGTCACCCGGCGCGCTTCGTGATCGGGGCACTGTCGGAGGATCAGCGCGAACTCCTCGCCGCCGATGCGCCCGAAGGTGTCTTCGCTGCGAATGAGGGTGCCGACGGCGCGCGAGAAATGGCGCAGCACCAGGTCGCCCATCGCGTGGCCAAACTTGTCGTTGATCTGCTTGAACAGATCGAGGTCCATCATCGCGAGGCTCAGGTGCTGCTTGTGCCTGATGGCCGACGAGACGTCCTTGCGGAGCTGATCGAGGAAGTAGCCGCGGTTGTACGCGCCGGTGAGCGAGTCGCGAATCGCGTTGTCCACCAGCATGCGGTGCGCGGCTTCATCGAGCTGATCTTGAAAGACGAAGCGCAGAATGTGGCTCGCGCCGATCTGCACCAGGTCGCCTTCTTTCAAGTCGGCCTGCGTGATGCGGCTGCCGTTCACCCAGGTGCCATTGCGGGAGCTCAGATCGAGGATCTGGGGGGCTCCGTCGCCGCGCAGCACCCGGGCGTGCTTGCGGCTGACGCCTTCTTCATCGAGCCAGACGTCGGCTTCACCCGCGCGCCCGATCAGGAGTTCTTTGTCGAGCTGGTAGGCGCGGCCGATCGCGGTGCGAGGGCCCCCGACCACGAGCAACACGGGAAGCCTTCGCCCATCAGCGGCCGGAAGAATCGGCACCGGAAGCCCGGCGGTAATCTCGTCGAACTCGCTCACGAGGCTGGTGACTGTAGTGCGGGCGCAGATCGACCGCGAGGCTCATTCGCCTCGAGTCAGGGCTGCGGTGCCCATGCCCGCTTCAGCTCGCCCAGGGCGGTACCGATGATCAACACGGCGAGCATCCACGCGACCGCGTAGCCCTCGGTGAGCCCGCGGTTGAGGTGCTGGTACAGGTAGAAGACCATGAACGTCACGTGCAGCCCGATCAGCAGCGCGAACGCCGGCTTCTGATGGGGCCGCTCGGTGCGCAGCAGCAGGCCCAGGGCGAGCAGGCCCAGCATGTTCCAGTAGTACATGTTCACCGTGAGCCAGGTGAAGACGAGCAGGGGCCCGAGCAGGAAGGCCTCGACGTCTTCGGCGCGGCGAATGAGCACGATGATCAACAACGAGAAGAGCAGCCGGCCGACGAAGAAGCCGAACGAGTAGTCCTTCGGGAAACCGCATTCCTGCTCGAAGAGCCGCGTGCGCTCGGCGTCGCTCTGCGCGCAGGGTTGATCGCGGGTGAACGTCCTGGCCGAGACCCCATCACGCAGACAGCTGCAAGTGCCGTCGGTCGAACAATCGAGGCTGAAGCGGTGGTTGTCACCGCAGCCGCTGAGCTCGCGCGTGCAGGTGGTGGCGGTCGATGCGTCCGAGCTGGCCTTGCACAACTCGACCTCGCTTCGGCGCTGCGCGAGATCGGCGGGAAAGAGCGCCTGGGCCCAGACGCGCAGCGGGTTGGCGGCGTGCTGCAGGTACACCGCGCGAAACGAGTATTGAATCGCGTAGAACTTCTCGACCTGCGCCACCTCGATGCGCTGCGCGTATTCTTTCCACGCCCCGGTGCCGAACATGATCGTGCTGAGCACGACCGCCACCGCACCCACGGCCGCCGCCGAGACGCCGAAGCGCAGGTATTCCTTCTTGAACACCTTCGTCTGCCGCCACTCGAAGAGCGCGCGCAGGCCCAGCGCCACGCCGAAGAAGATGGGGAAGAGCTTGGTCGCGAAAGCGAAGCCGAAGAAGCCGCCCGCCCAGCCGTAGCGTTTCTTCTTCAGGAAACAGGCGGCCAGCCCGATGGCGAACAGCCAGTCCCACCGCAGGAAGCTGCCCGAGAGGTAGTCGAAGACGATCGGGGGCGCCGCCCACATGAACAGGCCCACGCTCGCCGCCCGGTGTCCGAAGGACTGCCAGACAGCCAGCCACAGGCCCAACATCAGCAGCATGTCGAACCAGCCGATCAGCGCCTGGTTCTTCGCCGAGAGGGGAATGAGCTTGGCCAGCGGCGTCGCGACGATCGCCCAGGCGGGCGAGTTCGAGTTGCCGTGATCGTTCATGATCTGCGTCCAGCTGATGGGCCACAGGCGCGCCATGGTCACCCAGTCGGCCTTGAACGCCTGCCACTGCTCGTCACTGAAGCGCGCGCGCACCTCGGCGGCGTCCTTCAACGCGACGTCGAGGGGCACCTGTTCGAAGGTCTTGAGCTCACGCGTGGTGGGCATGTCACCCAGCGCGTGCACGGTCTCCCGGTCGGCGAGGATCACCGCCTTGTAGAGATTGAACCAGCCGACTTCGCGTTGGTACTTCGCGCCCAGGTAGAAATGGAACTGCTCCCACTGGTGAATGAGGGGGAGCTTGTCGGCCGCGACGCCACCGCCCACCCAGGCGCCCGACAGGATCACCACCATCGCCACCGCGAGGGGTCTGGCGCGGTTGACCAGCGAGGGCACGAAGCCCGGGAGCTTGCGTTCACCGGACGCGATGCTCCGCGCGAGCCAGCTGACGAGGCCGATCACCCCGGCGCCCAGGACGAACGCGCCGATGGAAAACAGCTCGAGTGCGGTGAAGACAGTCGCCACTGCGATGGTGGTGAAGATCGCGACCCGGCTGCCGAGTCGCACGGAATCTGCTTTCGCCCAGGCGGCGAAGGCGGTGGCCCGTTCTGCCCGTTTCGGATCGAAGGCGAAGCCGATCAACGCGCCACAGAAGAGGATGAGCGGAATGCTGGTGAGCACCAGCGGCACGTCCATGTTGGCGCGCAGCGCTCCGTAGTTGGCCCAGGCGAAGACCATCAGGCCGGCCAGCACCCCATGGGCCCGCGAGCGCGCCTTCTCGAACCGATCACCCGCGACCGCGTCGATCAACAACAGCGCGATCGAGCCCTCGAGAAGGACGATCTTCAGAATGCCTGAGATGAAGTGATTCATCGGCTCCCGTCCCGCTGCTGCGCCTGCGCTCCCGGCTGTTCAGACGCTTGCGTAGCGCCGCCCCCACCCGTATTGGACGGGCTCGCCTTTAGCGGAAAAAGGGAAACGAGCCACCATGAGCGTGCAGGAACGAGATGTCCTCGCGGCGATGTCGACCGTGATGGATCCCGACTTGAATATGGATGTCGTCAAGGCCGGGATGGTGAAGGACCTGGTGATCGACGGCAGCTTCGTGAAGCTCCGCATCGAGCTGACGACGCCCGCCTGTCCGCTGAAGGAGAAGATCAAGGGCGATGCCGAGGCGGCGCTCAAGAAGGTGCCGGGCCTCGAGAAGTTCGTCGTCGAGATGTCGGCGCGCGTGCGTGCGCAGCCGGCCGCTCCTGGCAAAGACGCGCTGCTTCCGGGCGTGAAGAACGTGGTGCTCGTCGGTGCCGGCAAGGGCGGCGTGGGCAAGTCGACGGTGGCGATCAACCTCGCGTGTGCGCTCGCGCGGCACGGCGCGACGGTGGGCCTGCTCGACGCCGACTTCTACGGTCCTTCGATTCCCGTGATGACGGGCATCAAGAAGAAGCCGGTCTCGCGTGACGGCAAGCTGCTCGAGCCGCTCGAGGCGCATGGCATCAAGGTGATGTCGATCGGCTTTCTGATCGAGGCGGACCAGGCGCTGATCTGGCGCGGGCCGATGCTGCAGGGCGCGTTGATGCAGCTGGTGCGCGACGTGAACTGGGGCGAGCTCGATTACCTGATCGTCGACCTGCCTCCGGGCACCGGTGACATTCCGCTCACCGTCGCGCAGCAGCTCAAGAGCTCGGGCGCGGTGCTGGTGACCACGCCGCAAGACGTGGCGCTCGCTGACGTGATCCGCGCCAAGCAGATGTTCGACAAGCTCAGCGTGCCGGTGCTCGGGATCATCGAGAACATGTCGCAGTTCATCTGCCCGCACTGCGGCAAGGGCACGCACATCTTCGACACCGGCGGTGGGCGCAAGGCCTCCGAGCTGATGGAGATCCCGTTCCTGGGTGAGATTCCCCTCGAGCTGTCCATTCGCCAGGGTGGGGACCGCGGCTTGCCCGTGGTGGTGGGTCACCCCGACGGCGTGGAGGGCAAGTCGTTCATGGAGCTGGCCCAGCGGGTGGCCCAGCGGGTGTCGGTCGAAAATGCCTCGCGCAAGGCTCCTTCGGTGACGATTCAGTCAGCGTGAGTAGACTGGGAACCCCATGAGCATCGACGACCAGCCGCCCGAAGATCCCCTCGATGAGGACGTGGACGACGCCGACGAGAAGAAGGGCTTCGTTCCTGACTTCGTGCGCCGGATGGCGTGGGCGGGCATTGGCGCGGTGTTCATGTCGGAAGAGGGCATTCGGCGGCTGGCGGGGCAGTTGAAGCTGCCCAAAGAGGCGCTGGGGTTCCTGCTTCACCAGGCCGAGAAGACGAAGGACGAGATCGGCCGGACGGTTTCCGACGAAGTGCGCAAGCTGCTGCAGTCAGACCGGCTGCGCGACGAGCTGCTGCGCCTGATCGCCGGCATGACCATCGAGGTGCGCGCCGAGGTGAAGCTCGTCCCTGATCGGGTCAAGGGCGAGTCGCCTTCGCTGCTCCCGAAGATCAAGGTGAGCGACCTGAAGACCTCGTACGACGGGGACAAGCGGAAGAAGAAGAAGGACGACGAAGAGCCGGACGAGGAGTGAAGAATCGCCGCGGCAAGCTGCTCGTGATGGCCATGGTGCTGGGCGGAGGGTTGCTCCTCTGGCGCACGGGCCTCTTCGGGGTATTTCCCACCGACCGCACGCTCATCTGGCGTCTGCCGGTGTCTTACGGCGAGGTGCGCAAGGTCGAGCTGCAGGTCTGGGGCGGGGAAGAGCTGCTCAAGCGGTCCGAGCTCGAGTACCCCACCGGCATCGTCGGTGAGCCGAGCCTCAAGGTGCCGCTCGCTGCTGGGCCGCACCGGGCGATCGCCAATGTCTGGTTGAAGAACGCCGAGGCTTCGATCGGCTTTTCGGCGCCTTTCGATCCCGCGGCCGAAGAGACGATCGTGATCGACATGAAGAAACCGTGAAGCACCTTCGCTGACGTTTGCGGCGACAATCAGTTCGTGCGCATCGCTCTGCTGTTGCTGCTGTCGGGTTGCCCCATCGTCGTCCCTCAGGTGGCTCAGGACTCCAACGGGCTCTGCGCGCAGTTGTTGATGTCGAACCAGCTCGATGAGGCCGAGGCCGCCTGCGACCACGCGCTCGAGTATCAGCCGCAGTACTGGGACGCGTTGCACAACAAGGGGATGATCGCGCAGGCCCGCGGCGACAAGAAGACCGCCAAGCAGTTCTACATCAAGGCCCTGCGGGCCAACCCGCACATGAAGGCGTCCCTCAATTCGCTGGGCGCGATCGAGATGGAGGAGGGCGATCTCAACGCCGCCGCCGAACACTTTCGCGCGGCGCTGGTGGTTGAGCCCGCGTACCTCGAGGCGCGACGCAACCTGGGCGCTGTGCACCTGCAGCAAAAGAACTTCGCAGATGCGGTGAAAGACTTTCGGCAGCTGATCCTGGTCGAGCCCAACCTGGTCGAGGGGCACCTCGGGCTGGCCGCGGGCTTGATGGGGCAGGGCAAGTTCGAAGAGGCGTGTCCCGAGCTCGAGAAGGCCACCACGCTCAACGTGGAAGACGACCGGGCCTGGCTGATGCGCGGCGCCTGCGAGCAGGCCAGAGGGCGGAACGAGGACGCGAAAGACGCGTTCGAACGGTGCCTGCTGGCGAACGAGAAGAACCTCGAGTGTCAGCAGGCGATCAAGGCGCTCTGAACCCGTTCGCATCCTTTTGACCGGCTCGTTCGTTCATGGGGCATGACCACTGATCTCATTCGGTATCGAACGCAGCCCGAGAAGTTCGACGAGAACGCGGCGCTGATCGCCAGGGTGTTCGAGGAATTGAGCGCGGCGGGCCCTCGGGCGTGCGCTACCTCGTGCTCCGGATGGAAGACGGCTCGTTCTTTCACCTGGTCGAGGGTTCGCCGGCTGATCGCGCCGCGCTCACCGGGTTGCCGGCGTTCGAGGCTTTTCAGCAGGGAATCAAGGATCGCTGCGCCGAGCCGCCGA
>JAYVNA010000089.1:0-7216 GCA_043758715.1 Archangium sp. | reverse complement strand
GCTCGGTCTCCTGGCCTTCTTTGACTTCGACCTGCTCGCCGAAGGCGCTGACCAGCACCGTGCCCTGGTGCACGGCCACCAGCGTGCTCTCGGCCCGGCGCTCGACCACGAAGGTTCCGCCGCCGGGCTGCATCACGCGCAGCTCGCCCGCCCGCACCGCGAAGGGGTCGCCGGGCTTCTTGACCTGCACGCGCAGGCGGCCGGCTTCGAGCTTCACCTCTTCGGTCGAGGGCGTGATCAGCCGCGTGTTCGGGCGCAGCAGCAGGCCTCTGCGTCCGCGCGGGCTCTCGAGGAGAATCGCCGCGTCTTCTCTTTCCGTCACCAGCTCGGAGCGCGCGAACACCACGGTCTCTTTTCCCGCCGGCACGCCATCGATGCGGAAGCCCGCGCCTGCCGCCAGCACCCGCCCCACGGGACTTCGCGGCCACGAGATCACCGTGAGCACCACCGCGGCCGTCACCGCCGCTGCGAAGACGAAGCGCCACGGGAAGCTCATGGTGCCGGGAACGGGTGTGGCCAGGCGCAGCGCGCGCACTTCCATTCGGTGCGCTTCACCGGGGGCGTGCGCGTCAGGACCTCCCCGCGCGAGACGCAAGACGCCGGCGCTGCGATCGAAGTGTTCGCGGCAGGCAGGGCACTGGCGCAGGTGCGCGCGGAAGTCGGCGTCGTCCTCTTGCGAGAGCACGCGGCCGGTCAGCACGTCGTCGATGAGCGAGATGACGTGGCTCATTCGTTTCGCTCCCGGCCGAGCACGTCGAGCAGCGGTCCGTGGCGCTGCAGCAGCTTGAGCAACACCGACTTGAGGTACTTCGTGCGCAGCCGGGCGAGGCCCAACATCACCCGCGCTTCTTCCCAGTCGCGGCCCTCGATGAAGACCGCGTGGAAGTAGGGGCGGTAGGCGGGTTTGAGCTTCTCTTCGAAGTTCGCCATCACCGCCTTGAGCTCGGCGCTCACCACCACTTCGAGGCCCTTGCTCGCTTCTTCGCCGACCAGATCATCGGTGAGCTCGAGCTGGGCGTTGGGCCGCTTCTGGCGGGCGAGATCGAGAATGCGGTTGCGCGCAGAGGTCACCACCCACCCGGGCAGCGACTCCGCGCGCATCGGATCGACGGAGTCGAGGTGTGCGTAGAGGTGCGTGAAAGCCTCCTGCACCGCGTCCTCCTGCTCGAATGGGCTCTGGAAGTACTGCATGGCCATGCGCCTCACCCGCGGGAGAAATGCCCGCACGAGCGCCTCGAAGGCAATTGCGTCCCGCTGACGCAACGCCCGCACGAACTTCGTATCGACCTCGAGCACCCGTTGAAAATACGGTGCCCGGAGCGGAAGGGGAGAATCTCTTTTCACAAAGCCCGCTGGCTTTTGAAGGTGGTGGGCGGTCGGTGAACGCGCTGGTTGCCGGTCGCGGCCTGGCCCCAATGCTTCGAGCTTTTTTTGAGCGTGGTGAGCGAGGCTTCGGGTCAGCGATTCTCCAAACCGGAGCCGGTTCCGGTTTGGGGAAACAACGGCCTGTCAGTCCCTCCGGGTATGACGAACGCTGGGGGGTGGCGCGTGGGGTTGATGAATCAAATTGTAACGTTGGCCGAGTTGGGGGTGGTGACTCGGGAAAAGTTGATTGCGAACCAGGTGGACGTTGACGCGATTGACTATCGAGCACGTGAGGGCTCGTTGATTGCCGTGCAACGGGGGGTGTATCGGCTGAGAGGCGCTCCCGATTCGTTTGAGGCCCGTGCTCTCGCAGCGTGTCTGTATGCAGGAGAAGAGGCGGCCGTCTCACATCGCGCCGCTGCGTATCTGCACCGCCTCGAGGGGTACACGGAGCCAGAGAACGTCGAAGTGCTGCTCCCCGCGCGCGTGAAGGCAAGGCTCTCGGGCGTTCTTGTTCACCGCACGCTCGAGCCGTTCCAGAGCGTCAGCCTCCAGGGCATCAGAACCACGTCGCTCCCGCGGACGCTGATCGATCTCGCAGATCAGCTTTCGTTCGACGAGCTCGAGAAAGTTCTCAACGCGGCGTGGAGAACGAACCGCAACATCATCCCGTGGCTGAAGCAGGAGATCGCGAAGCTCAAGCGCAAGAAATGGAGCGGTCTGGACAAGGTCTCCCAGCTCGTGAGGCGGATGGACGGCCGCGGTCTCGACAGCGACCTCGAGTTGGAGGTGCTCAAGGAGATCGAACGTCGCGCCCTACCGAAGCCGACAAAGGGACTCGTGATTCTGGACGGGCAGGGGCGCTACGTGATCCGCGGCGACCTCGGCTGGGAGAAGTGGAAGACAGTGCTCCACTGCGACAGCGTCACCTGGCACGGCACCGAACAGGCGATGGTGCGGGACGCCTTTCAGCGCTCCGAGCTCTCCTTGCTCAAGTGGACTCAGATCTCGGTGATGAAGCGCACCCTTGAAGACGGCGTCTGGCTTCGTCAACTCGAGCGCGCGCTCGCCCCCATTTGACCGAAACCGGAACCGGCTCCGGTTTGGGGAATCTGACGCTCAATTTCACGTAGCCATGTCACCTCGTGACGGGAATTCGAGGCTCGAGGGGCCGACCGGCGACGAGCAGAACCTACGAATCCAGACGACCGCTCACCTTGCAGGCGGCAGTTCCCACTGCCATCACTCAGCTCACGACCACCACGACGATTCCCGCGATCAGCATGCCCGCCGAGACGGCCACCACCCGCACGCCCATCGCCTTGCCGCCGAGCACCATCGCCATCACGGCCTTGACCACCGTGTTGCTGCACACCGCCAGCACCACCGTGTTCCGCGCGACGTGCAGCTCGATGTCGCCGACCTTCACCAGGTTCGCCATCGAGAGCGAGATGGCATCGACATCGGTGGTGCCCGCGAGCAGTCCAGTCACATACGCGCCGCTGCTGCCGAAGCTGTGCTGCGCCCAACGCGAGATCACCAGCACCACCACGAACAGCGCGCCGAACTTGAGCGCCGAGCTCAGCTCGAACGGGTTCTGCAGCACCACCGCGCTGGCTTCCCCGTCCTGCTTGTCCTTGCGCAGGTAGAAGAAGAGGGTGGAAGCGAGCCCGACCGCCGCCATGGCGCCCAGGGCGGGCACCAATTCCCGCCCCAGCCGCGCTTCCGCGACGAAGAGCACGCCGAGCAGCCGGCCGCACATCACCGTCGACGCGATGATCACCGCCAGCCCGCTCACCTTCGCGAGCGCCGGGTTCTTGCGCGCGTTCGCGGCCGACGAGAGGGTCACCGCGGTGCTGGAAGCGAGGCCTCCGATGGCGCCGGTCAACAACATGCCCCGGCCCGCGCCCCACAACCGCATCGAGACGTAGCCCACGAAGCCCACGCCCGCGATCAGCGCCACCATCACGCCGATGCGAAATGGGTTGAGGACTCCGTACGGGCCCAGCGGCTCGTTCGGCAGCACGGGCAAGGCCACCACCGCCACCACCAGGAACTTGAGGGTGGCGATCACATCGTCGCGCGAGAGCCTGGTGGTGAACTGGCGCAGCTGGGTCTTGGCCGAGAGCAGCAAGGTGCTGATGACCGCGATCGACGCGACCACCGTGGCGCGTGAACTCAGGGGCTGCATCACCTCGCTGGCCACCGAGAAGGCGCCGAGCAGAAACGTGAGCAGCGCGCTCGACTCGCTGGTGATGCCGCTGTGTCCGTCGGCCGAGTCACGCCAATAGCTGAGCGCGAGCAGAATCGAGAGCCCCAGCCCCGCAGTCACCAGCGCCCACGGCCCCACCACCTTCGAGAGCAGCAGCGACACCGCGCCCAGCAGCGCGATCAGCGGGTACGTGCGAATGCCACCCAGGAACGTTCGCTGCTCTTCAGGCCCGGGGCGCGACTGTTCCCGTTCGAGACCGATCAGCAATCCCGCCAGGAGCGCGAGCACCAGCGAGATGAACGGCTCGTAACGGTCCACGTTTCACCCCAGCAGGTGACGAGCGATGACCAGCCGCTGCACTTCGCTCGCGCCTTCGTAGATGCGCAAGGCGCGAACGTCACGATACAGCCGCTCGACCGCCGCGCCCTTCACCACTCCATTACCTCCGTGAACCTGGAGGCAACGATCGATGATTCGTTGCGCGGCTTCAGTGGAGAAGAGCTTGGCGACCGCGGCCTCGTAGGTGACGCGCTGCTGTCCCTGGTCCTTGGTGAGCGCCGCCTGGTGCACCAACAGCCGCGAGGCCTCGAGCTCGACGGCGCTGTCCGCGATCAACGCCTGCACGGCCGAGAGCTCCGCGAGGGGCGCGCCGAACTGCTTGCGTGACTTCGAATACGAGACCGCTTCGTCGAGCGCGCGCCGGGCCATGCCCACTGCCGCCGCGCCCACGGTGCTGCGAAAGACGTCGAGGGTGGAGAGCGCGAGCTTCATGCCCTGGCCCAGCTCGCCCAGCCGCGCGCTGTCGGGGACCTCGCAGTTGTCCAGCACCAGCTCGCCGATGGGGTGCTCGCCTAAAAGCTCCATCTGCTTGCTGACCCGAAACCCCTTGGCGTCAGCGGGCACCACGAAGGCGCTGATGCCTTTGGGTCCCTCGCCGGTGCGCGCGAACACGGTGTAGTGCGTCGCCACCCCGGCGTTGCTGATGAAGCGTTTCTGGCCGCTGATCCGCCAGCCCTCGCCGTACTTTTCAGCCTTGGTCGAAAGCGCGGCGACGTCGCTGCCCGCTTCTGGCTCGGTGAGGGCGAAGGCGAACAGCACCTCGCCCTTCGCCACCCTCGAAAGGTACGACTTCTTCTGTTCCTCGCTGCCCATCAGCAGCACCGGGTGACTGCCCAGGCCCTGCACCGCGAACAACGAGTCAGCGGCGGCGTTGCGATAGGCCAGCTCTTCACGCAGCACGCACACCGAGAGCACGTCGACCTTCGGCAACGCGCCCCCATACGCCGCGGGCACGAGGTAGGGGTAGAAACCCAGGCGCGCGACTTCATCTCTGAGCTGCGCATCGTTGCTGGGCCCGTGCGGCTCGAGCGAGGTGAACGCGGCCCGCGCGCGGGCCCGCAGCTCGAGGTGAATCGAAGACAGAAAGCTCGCTGACATGATCACTTCCCCTGAAAGCGCGCGGGGCGCTTGTTCGAGAACGCGTCGTAGGCTTCGCGGAAGTCTTGCGTCTGCATGCAGACCGCCTGCGCGCGGGCCTCGTTCTCGAGCGCGTTCCACAGGTCCATGCTCATTTCGCCGTTGAGCAGTTCCTTGGTCATGCCGAGCGCGAAGGTGGGGCCGTTCGCCAGTCTGGTGGCCCAGGCCATCGCTTCTTCCATCACCTTCTCGTGCGCGACCACCTTGTTGAAGAGGCCGTACTTCTCGGCGGTGGGGGCGTCGATCACGTCTCCGAACATCAGCAACTCGGTGGCGCGCGAGAGCCCGACCACCTTGGGGAGCAGGAAGGCCGCGCCCATGTCGGCGCCCGCGAGCCCCACCTTGGTGAAGAGGAAGGCGATCTTCGCCTTCTCACTGGCGACCCGGAGATCGGACGCGAGGGCGATCACCGCGCCTGCGCCAGCTGCGGTGCCGTTGAGCGCCGCCACCACCGGCTTCTTCAGCAAGCGGATATTCTTGATCAGATCGCACGTCATGCGCGTGAACTCGACCAGGCCCGGCATGTCGCGCGAGAAGAGCTCCTTGATGATGTCGTGCTGATCTCCGCCCGAGCAGAAACCCCGGCCCTCGCCGGTGATCACCACGCTGCGCACGGAGTTCTCGCGCTGCAGGTCAGCGAGCAGATCGGTGAGCTCGCGATACACCGCGAAGGTCAGCGAGTTGAGGGTGTCGGGCCGGGTGAAGGTGATGACGCCGACCTGGTCCTTCACTTCGAAACGGAATGAGGTGGGTGTGAGCATGGGTCAGCTTTCCAGGACGGCGGTGGCTTCGATCTCGAGCTTGGCGGCGTCTTCCACGAGCGCGGAGATCTGCAGCAACGCGACCGCGGGGTAGTGACGGCCCAGGTGTTTTCGCCAGGCAGCGCCGATCGCCTTGAGGTTGCCTAAGTATTCCTTCTTGTCGGTCACGTAGATGGTGAGCCGCGCGATCTGCTCCGGCTTTCCGCCCGCGGCGCGCACCACTTCGCAGATGTTCAAGAGCGCTTGATCGAACTGCTCCACGAAGCCTGCGGGGAGGGTGGGGGTGGGGGCCCGGGGGTCCCAACCGATGGTGCCGGCGACGAACAGCAGCTTGCCGCTGGCCACGATGCCGTTCGAGAAGCCGCTGGGCTTGGGCCAGCCTTCGGGTTGAATCACGGTGCTCATGCGAGTTCTCCTCCATCGATGGTGTAGTCGGCGCCGGTGATCGCCGCGCCCGCAGCCGAGGCCGCCAGAAAGAACACCACCTCGGCGACTTCTTCGGGCTTCACGGGCCGGTGCAGCGGGTTCAACTTGCTCAAGGTCTCTTTGGCTTCGGCCTGGCTGCGGCCGGTGGTCTGCGCGATGCGATCGACGCTCGCCTGGAACATGTCGGTGTCCGTCCACCCGGGGCACACCGCGTTGACCGTCACGCCCTTCGACGCGAGCTCGAGCGCCAGCGAGCGGGTCAGCCCCAGCAGGGCGTGCTTCGAGGCGCAGTACGCCGAGGTGTACTTGAAGCCCTTCTTGGCGGCGGTGCTGGCGATGTTCACGATCCGGCCGTGGCCCGCCTTCACCATCGCGCCCGACAACTCGCGGATGAGCAGAAACGGCGCGGTCACGTTGATGCGCATGGTGCGCTCGAAGTCTTCGTTCGAGGTCTTGTGCAGCGGCGCTGAGATCGCGATGCCGGCGTTGTTCACCAGCGCAGTGAGGTGGCCCGCGTCGGTGGTGAGCTTGGCAGCGGCCTTCAGCACCGACTGTTCATCGGCGGCGTCGAAGGGCACGAAGTGAACGTCGCCCTTCAGCCCAGCCACCGCGGTTTCCTGCCGGGTGAGGGCCCACACGCGCCAGCCCTCGGTCAAGAACCGCTCTGCGATCGATCGGCCGATGCCACGGCCCGCGCCGGTGATGGCAACTTGTTTGACGGTCATTTTCGCTCTCACGCTCATTCTTCGGGGACGAACTGAGGCACCGCTGCGGGGATCTCCCAGAGATCGCCCCACAGGCTCTGCCCGCCGTCGATGGTGAAGGTCTGGCCGGTGATGAAGTCGGCCTGCCGCGAGGCGAGGTAGATGATCAGATTGGCGACCTCGTTCGCCGTGCCGATGCGCCGCAGCGGAACTTTCTTGGCGGCCTGATCCAGCAACTCCGGCGGGTATTGATCGGTGCCAGTGGTCTTGAT
>JAYVNA010000088.1:0-7216 GCA_043758715.1 Archangium sp. | reverse complement strand
CTCCGCTGATGTTCTGCGCCGCCGGCCCCGCGCGCACGCCGCACGTGCTGGTGCAGGTGATCTTGCCGACCGCCGAGCCGAAGGTGGTGCTCGCTCCGCCTGAGCCGGGCCAGTACGGCCTGTTCGCCCGCGGTGGCTTGCGCGCGCGCCTCGAGGTCGACACCCAGGGCCCGGCCCAGGCCACCATCTCGCTCAAGGAAGGTGGGTTCAGCCCCCAGGCGGTGGCCCTGGCGCCGTGGGGCAAGCTGAACGTGGTGAACGAGTCGGGCGAGACGCGGCACCTGAAGATCGAGCGGCAGGAATACGCCTCGCGCGCGGTGACGGCGCACTACCTCACCACCGTCTCCGAGTTCCGTGCGCTGTTCTCGAAGGACCTGCTCAAGCGCGGCACGCCGCTGAAGGTCTCGCGGGTGTCGTTGTTGTTCACCGACCTCACCGGGTCGACGGCGCTGTACGCGAGCGTGGGTGATGCCGCCGCGTTCCGCTTCGTCGATGATCATTTCGACGTGCTGCGCGGAGCGATCGCCGCGGCCGGCGGCACCGTGGTCAAGACGATGGGCGATGCGGTGATGGCCGCGTTCGTCGACGACGCCACCTGCGCGCGCGCGGCCTTCGCCTGCCTGACCGCGTTCGACGCCTTCCGGCGCAAGACGCCGCACGCCGAGTCGACGCAGATCAAATTGGGGATCCACGGAGGGCCTTGCTACGTGGTGACCGCGAACGGCCTGCTCGATTTCTTCGGGCAGACGGTGAACGTGGCGGCGCGGCTGCAGGGCCTGGCGGACTCAGGCGAGGTGATCCTCGAGGCCGATGCGCTCGAAAAACTTCCCGCTGAGCTGCGAACCGGGCTCATCAGCTCGGCGCCTTTTCAGGCGCGCGTGAAGGGCGTGAAGGAACCGCTCACGCTGGTGCGCGTCAAGCTCACCTGACCGCGTTCACTTCACGTGACGGTCGATCAACTGGCCGCGCGCCATCACGGCGACGATCTTCTGGGTCACGCTGATGTCCTGCAGCGGGTCGCCAACGATGAGCAACAGATCGGCGCTCTTACCGACTTCGATGGTCCCGAAGCTGGGATTGCTGGTGATGAAGTTCGCGGAGCGCACGGTGGCTGCGAGCAGCGCCTGCGCCGGGGGAAGCCCCGCGGCCACCAGCATCACCAGCTCGTGATGGAGATCGCCGCCGAAGGTGCCGACCGAACCCATCGCGTCGGCGCCGGCCACCAGGGGCACGCCTGCTTCGAACGCGGTCCGTACGTTCGTGGTGCGCGTCTGCACGTTGGCCTCGAGCTCGTCGCCCCAGGCGAAGAAGTCTTTGGGCAGCTTCGCCGCGTCGACGTACGAAGGAGCGAACTGCGCCATCACCTCCACCGGCTCTGATTCGAGGGTGAGCGCGAGCGGCAGGTAGCGCTTCTGCGCGATCTGACAGAACCGCTCGTAGTTCACGAGGGTGGGCACCATCACGATCCCCGACGCCTTCAGCTCGGCTGCTTCTTCGGGGGTCAACGGCGTGGTCTCCACCCCGTGAGCGAGCGCGTCGACGTGGTGGCGCGCGGCCAGGAGGGCATCGGCGCTGGTGTCGATGTGAGCGATCACCTTGAGCCCGAGTTGATGCGCCTGGTGAACGATGGCGTCGAGTTCGTCGTTGCTCAGCCGGGGCGCGCCGCGCGGAATGTCGGCGATCACCACCTTGATCATCGTGGCGCCCACGGCGAAGCGCATGCGCACCGCGAGCGCGCCTTCAGCGGGGCTGGTGATCTGCGTGGCGAGCTTGTGACCGATCGCCGCGTACGCGAGCGCCCCGTAGGCATCGCGGATCATGCTGATGGGGTACCCGTCGCGGTGCGTGATGATGCTGCCCGCGAAATAGATTCTAGGGCCCAGCCGGGTGCCGTCCGCGATCTCCTGGCGCAGGGGCACGATCTCTTCGGGGCTGCCGCCGAGATCGTTGACCGAGGTGATGCCCGCGTAGAGGAACGCCTCGAGGTTGTGGCCCGCGTTCGGAATCGCCGCGTACCAGGGGGGCAGCGAATTCATGGTGGTGTGCACGTGCGCGTCGACCAGCCCCGGCATCAGGGTCTTGCCTCGCGCGTCGATTGCCAGCCCTCCCTGCGCTCGAGTGCCCGTCGGCTCCACCGCGGTGATCAACCCGTCTTCCACCCACACGTCCTGATGTGTGAGCAGCTCGGTCGAGGTGGCCGTGAAGACCGAGGCATCGCGGAACACCACCTTGCCGCTCGCGCCCCCCGAAACCAGTGAGCGGTACGCCGGAAAGTGAATGCAGCCGAGGAGACTGACGGCCGCGAGCATCGAGACGAGGTGGCGCACGGGCGGGGACTCTACATGCGCTAGACTCCACGCCGTGTCCGAGCTCGTGCTCAATCGCTATCGCATCGGCGCTCGGCTCGCCGCGGGAGGAATGGGAGAGGTGCACCTCGCCACCACCCCTGAGGGAAAAACGGTGGTGATCAAGGCGCTGCTCCCGCACCTCGCGCGCGACGCGCAGATGGTGGCGCAGTTCATCGACGAGGCGAAGCTGGCCGCGCGGCTGCGTCACCCGAACCTCGTGCAGGCGCATGAGTTCGGCCAGTGGAACGGCACCTGGGTGCTGGCGATGGAGCACATCGACGGCCCTGATCTGGGGCAGCTGATCAAACGCTGCTGGAAGCAGGGCCTCGCGATCCCCTGGCAGGTCGCGGTGGCGGTGACCTGCGACGCCGCCCTGGGGCTGCACTTCGCGCACGAACTGAGCGACGCGCGCGGCTCGCGCCTTAATCTCATTCACCGCGACATCAGCCCTCAAAACATTCTGGTGGGGCCCGATGGCCACGCGCGCGTGCTCGACTTCGGCATCGCCGACAGCACCGACAAGAGCACCCGCACCGCGACGGGCGTGGTGAAGGGCAAGCTCGCGTACATGGCGCCAGAGCAGGCGCGCAGCGACACCCTCACCTCTGCCGTCGATCAATTCGCCCTGGGCCTGGTGTTGTGGGAGCTGCTGACGGGCCGCCGCGCCTTCTCGGGCGCTGACGATCTGGTGGTGCTCAAGCAGGCGCTCACGGGTGAAGTGAAGGCGCCCTCGACCGTGAACGCGTCGATTCCCCCCGCGGTCGAAGCGGTAGTGATGCGCATGCTGCGGCCGGCGGCTTCAGAGCGGTACGCGAACTGCCGTGACGTTCAGCTCGCGTTGCGCGGTCAGCTGCTCGGAGATCCACAGGAGCTGGTGAAGACCTTCGTCGCGCAGCTGCGGCCCGAAAACCCCGACGAGGTCGTGCTGCCGAAGATGACCCCGCGCTCGAACGACCCCGCGGCCACGCCCGCGAGCGGGAAGCAGACCACCGAGCTGGGTCCCAAAGCGCTCGGGGGAATGCCGTTGCTCAGCGCCTACCTGGCGAGCCTGCCGAACGGGCTCGAGTCGTTTCCCGAAATGACGCAGAAGGGCAGCATCGTGCACAGCTTCCTCGAGGGCGTGCCGATTCAGAAACACCTCGCGGCGTTGCCGGCGCCATTGGCTGAGTTGGTGCGGCGGCCTCCGCTGCCGAGTTCGTGGATTTCAGAGGTGAAGGCGTTCGCGTTGTTCTGCGCGTGCGCCGACATCTGCTTTCCTTCGCCCGAGGCGTGGGTGGAGTTCGCATATCGCGCGAACAAGAAGATCATCGAGGGGCCGATCTACGCGATGTTGTTTCGGGTGCTCGGCGTCAAGCGCATCGTGAAGGTGGTCGCCGGCCGGTGGGATCAGTTTCACCGCGGCACCTCGCTCACCCTGGTGCACTTCGAGGGCACCGAAGGGCGGCTGCGGCTCGACACGCCGCCGAACGGGACCCCGTTGCTGGCGGCGCAGGCGCATGGCACCGCGATGCGGGCGGCGCTGGAGATCGTCGGCGCGAAGAACGTCACGGTGACCTGTACGCAGACCAGCCCGACGGTCTTCGACTACGTCTGCCGCTTCACCGAATAACTGCACTCGCTCCCGGTCTCCGGTGTCCTGCCTGCATGAACCGCTTCCCTGATCAGCTCGATCAAGTGCCTGAAGACCAACACCTCAAGGAGGCGGTGGGGCTCGGCTTTGGCGGCGTAGCGGCGGGATGCGCCCTCATCTTCCTCGCCTATTCGCTTCAGCTCGTGCACGCCTACAAGCAAGACGACGCGCTGATCGCGGCCGGCGTGCTCGTGGTCGGTGCCATCTGCGGTTACCTGGAGATTCGCCGGCGTCGCTTGCCGCTCACGCTGGTGACTCGCGGAGAAGAGATCGGCGCCTACCGGGCCGGACGTTTCGTGCAGGCCTTTCACCGCGGGCAGACCACCTGGTACCAGCTGAGCTGGGTGAACACCTTCCGCGAGGTGATGATGTTCGGGTTCATGGCCCTCTCGCTCTCGTTGGCGATGCTGGGTTTCCTGGCGAGCCTCAAGTTCAACGTGATCGTCGCGTGGATGGTGGGCGGGGCGATCGCCGCAGACCTGCTCTTCTACAGTTCGATTCTCACTCGGGTGATGAGCAAGCAGTACTACCTGCCCAACACCTCGTTCGGAGCGATCCGCAACGGGCTGCCGCCTCAGACGGTGAACAACCAGCCGACGCAGAGCCTGTTCACGAGGCTCAACGCCGCGAAGGTGGAGTGGCGATCGTACGTGAGCGACGTTGCCTCCCCGGCGGTGTTCGTGGGGTTGCTCAGCAGCAACGACCAGAACTTCAAGCCGCTCGACCAATTCTTCGCAGATGCCGAGGCGGGTTCGTTGCCCGCGGTCTCGGTGGTCGAGGCGTACTTCACCGGCGACGTGCGCGCTGATCAGAGCGATGAGCACCCGGCGGCGAACATTCAGCGGGGGCAGCAGTTCACCAAGCGGGTGGTCGATGCGGTGATGCATTCGCCGCAGTGGCCGCGCACGGCGATGGTGTTGCTCTACGACGAACACGGTGGGTTTTACGACAGCCAGAGACCGCCGGCCGCCTGCGAGCCTGATGACCTTCGACCGGTGGGCGACGAGGCGCGGCGCTTCGACCACCTCGGGTTTCGCACGCCGCTGATGGTGATTTCGCCGTACGCGAAGCGGAACTACGTCTCGCACGTTCCGGTCGATCACACGGCCGTGACTCGGCTGGTGGAGACGCGCTTCGATTTGCCTGCGCTCACCCGGCGCGACGCGAACGCCTGGCCGCTGCTCGACATGTTCGACTTCGATCACCCGGACTTCAGCGTGCCGGAGTTGCCTGAGGCGATCATCGACCCGGCGCGCGATGAGCAGTGCAAGCGCGACTTCCCCTGAAAGGCGTTCGATGCGCGAGACCATGAGCACCACGCGTCCTTTCAAGTCGGAGTTCGCGCGTGAGCAATACCTCGCCACGCAAAGTTTCAGCCCCCGAAAGATGGTGCCGCCGCTGCCGCTGACGGACGCGCAGTGGGCGAAGTACCAGAGCAAGACGCTCTTCCTTGCCGGAGACCGCGAGGTCATCTTTCCCCCTCACGAAGCGCTGGTGAAGCTCGGCCGCGTGGCGCCCCTGGTCGAGGCTGCCTTGTTGCCCGGTGTGGGCCATGACGTCTTCGTGGTGCGCGCCGACGAGGTCAATCAGCGCGTGGTGAAGTTCCTCTGCAGTAGCGTCTGAGGCCATGCGCTTTCGCTTTCACGAGGGGCCTCGCTCGCCCGACCAGGAACGGTTGAACACTGCCATTGACCAGTGGTGGGCCGCGTTCCGCGCGAACGCCCCCACCATCGAAGCCATGTTCACGGCAGGCGCGGAGTTCGACCTCGGTGCGTTCATGCACCGCCATCTGGGCAACATCGACGGGCGGCTGATGTGGGAGTTCGGCCCGCCGATGAGAGGCGGAAGGCACCGGCTGGTCTTCACGCCTGAGCGCGTGCGTCACCTCCGGCCCCTGGTGACCGCGCTGCTCGAACGGTCCCCGCGAGAACTCGGCTTCGAGTTCTATTTTGGTCGTCAAGCTGAAGCGCTCCAGCAGGTCGAGGCCACCGTCAAGGGCCGTACGGGGCACGAGATGAAGGACTGGCGGGTCGCGGTGCGCATCAATGAGCATCTGGGCCTCGAGGTCCGCGTGGTTCCCCGGCGCGAGCAGCTCACCGACGATGCGATTCTGGGGGCCGCCTCCGTCGCCGTCGAAGGCATCCTTGGTGAGCAGTTCCTCGACGAGTTCTGCGATTCCATCGACGTGTCTTCCGAGGAAGAGCGCAGCGTGCCGTTCGATCAACTCGCCGAGGTGGTGCGCACAGCGATCGAGACCTCGCAGAAGACGCTCGCCACCGCGCCCCTGACCGAGTTCGGCGACACCCTGAAGTGGACGATGTTCAAGCTCGAGCCGCGAGAGGCCGAGGACTACCCGCATCAACTCGACCTCTTCGTCGGCAAGACCGTGCACGTGCCCATGTGGCGATGCGCGCACAGCGCCGGCTTCTCGTCACGGCGCTTCAGTGTTTTCGGCGAGACGTTCTGCTTCCTCAAACTCGACGGCAAAGACGCGACGCAGGAAGGCTTTGCCGACAAGAGCCAGATCGAAGACGCGCTCGATGCCGTGCTCAGGCCCGCTTCACTGGGTGCGGTGATCGGCGGAGGTACCGGCCTTCGGTATTCCTACATCGACCTCGCGCTCACCGATGTCGAGGCGGCCGTGCCGGTGATCCGAGAGCGGCTCCAACGCGGGCGCATCGCGAAGCGGAGCTGGCTGCAGTTCTACGACGACACGCTCGCCGCGGAGTGGGTGGGGATGTGGCCAGACACGCCGGCACCTCCGGGACTTCCAGACGAACCAAGCGAGAGCCAATGATCATCAGAGACGCCCGGGTGGACGACGCTCCGCACCTGGTCAGCGCTGAGCGCGCAGTGGCAGCGACGCCCGGCCTGCTCGCCTCTCGCCCCGAGGAACTTCTGGAAGAATCATTTCGCGCGAGCATTCAGCGGCGCGAGGTGAAGTACCTGGTGGCCGAGCGCGATGGGCAGATCGTCGGCCACGCGAACCTCGTGCCGATGGCGCTCGCCTCGACTCGGCACATCGTTCGACTCACCATCGTCGTGCACCCCGGAAACGAAGGTCAGGGCGTCGGCAAGCGACTGATGACGGCGTTGATCGACTGGGCACGGCTTGCCCCCGCCGTGCGGAAGATCGAGCTCAACGTGCGCGCGACGAACACGCGGGCGATTGGTCTCTACCGCTCCTTCGGCTTCGAAGAAGAAGCACGCCACCTCGATCGCATCTGCATCGACGAGC
>JAYVNA010000087.1:0-2281 GCA_043758715.1 Archangium sp. | reverse complement strand
CGAAGCCGTTGAAGCCGAGCACGGCGAGCTTTCCGAACACGGGAATGCGGCAGCTCGCGATCGAGAGCGGAATGTCTTTGCTGCGAAACGCGGCGGTGTTGGTGATGACGAGCTTCTCGACGTCGGCGGGGCGCTCGGTCGCGACGCCCATGCCGATCGCGCCACCCCAGTCGTGCACCACCAGCGAGAAGCGCTGCACCTTCAAGTGGGCCAGCAGCGCCTGCACGTTGTCGACGTGATCAGCGAGCCGGTACGACCAACCCTGAGGGCGATCCGACAGGCCGCACCCGAGATGATCAGGAACGATGCAGCGATAGCGGCCGCTGAGCGCAATCACCAGCTTGCGCCAGTAGAAGCTCCAGGTCGGGTTGCCGTGCAGCATCACCAGCACCGGCGCGTCGCGCGGGCCTTCGTCGAGGTAGTGCAGCCAGAGCGGCTTGCCTTGCGTGCCCACGTCGAGCCAGTTCGAGGCGAACGGATATTCCGCGGCCCACGAAGCCGACTTCGGCTCCACCGGTGTACGCGGACCCTCGGGGCGATTCAGCTTCACGGGTCGCTCCGCCTTGGCCCAGGTCCTCGCTGCGCTCCGGGGGTGACCTGCGTCATCACCAGACGACCTCCATCATCGAGCACGACAGGCCAGAGCCGATGCCCATCAGCGCACAGCGGTCGCCCTCCTTCACGCGGCCGGCTTCCACCGCGAGCCCGAGGGTCATGGGCACCGCGGCCGGGCCGATGTTGCCGTGCTCGGGGTAGGTGAGAAACGCCTTCTCGAGGTCGAGCTCGAGGCGCTGGCACAAGGTGGCCACGTGAATGGCGCCGACCTGGTGGCAGATGAGGTGGGCCAGGTTGTCGGCGCTCCACCCCAGGCGATCCTTCGCGCGCGCGAACGTTCGGTACGCCAGCTCGACGCCGCTGTTGAGCAGCCGGGGCGCGTCGGTCTTCATCCATTCCGCGGTGCCCAGGCACACCGTCGACGACGCGCTGTCACCGAGCGTCACGCCGCCGCGCACCTGGTGGGTGGTGGTGGCGAGATCCTTGTGCACCAGCAACATCGCCACCGCGCCCGAACCCAGGGTCAGCGTAGGCAACGCCTCGCGGTAGTCCTGCATGGTGGTGGCGGGCTGGTTCAAGCGCTGCACCGTGCGCTGCACCACGTGGCGGCTGCTCTCGGCGACCACCACCAGCGCCACGTCGACGCGCCGCTGCTCGATCCACATGGCGGCCATGTCCATGCCGTTCATGAAACCCAGGCACGCGTTGCCGAGGTCGAACGCTTCGCACTCGGTCGACAGGTTCAGCTGGCCTCGCACCAACGCGGCCACCGAAGGCTCGATGTAGTCCTTGCAGACCGAGGTCGAGATGACGAGGCCGGTGCGGGCGAGCAGGTCAGCGTTGCCGGTCTGGGCGTAGGCCTTGCGCGCGGCGGCGGTGGCGGCGTCGGCGATGGTGGTGCCTTCGGTCCAGAAACGACGCGCGGTGATGCCCACCAGTGACTCGAAACAGCCCGCCGGAATGCCCAACCGTTTGTAGGTCGGCGAGAGCTCGTCTTCGATCACCTTCGACGTCACCCGGTGCGGAGGCACCTCGAGGGCGAGGCTCTCGATGAACACGTTTCGGTAGGGCGAAGGAGAAGACACTGGGGAAGCCCTCCGTGTCGCAGCCGGCCCCGAAGGTCAACCGCTTAAGCTCTGATTTCCGCGAGTTCGGGGTCTCCCCAAAAGCGACCCGGAAACCCGACCCAGGCAGATCGGTCGCGCTGACGTGGGCATGACAAGGGCGACGCAGATTGTGGGTCATGGACATCGCCCTGGTGGTGAACCTCAACGCCCGTCGTGGCAGTCAGCGTTTCGCAGACTTCGCCCAGAAGGCGCTTCCCCGCTCCCGCGTGGTGGCGACCCGCAGCGCCGAAGACGTCACCCGGTTCGTCGACGGCCTCGGCCGGCTCGGCGTGCCCCGCGTGTTGCTCTCGGGTGGGGGTGACGGCACGGCGATCGGCCTGCTCGACGCCCTGCGCGCCCGCAGTCACGACTTCCCCACCTTGGGCATCGTCAAGCTCGGCACTGGTAACGCGTGGGCCGCGAGCACCAAGGCGCCTTCCCCGCGCCAGGCGCTCAAGACCATCGCGCTGGCGATGGATCGCGGTCACACCTCGTTGCCCACCAGCGACTTCTCTCTGCTCGAGGTTGAAGGACGCTTGACCCCGTTCGCCGGCAGCGGCTGGGATGCCGAGGTGCTGCACGACTACAAGCAGCAGCGGCTGGCCGCGCCCGCGAAGCTC
>JAYVNA010000086.1:0-20917 GCA_043758715.1 Archangium sp. | reverse complement strand
ACTGCCGTCCATCGTCAGCCACTCGGTCGAACCGAGCAAAGCGCCGTCTGAGCCGAAGCCGCCGATCACGAGCACGCGCGACCCCAGGCCGATCACGGTGGCCGAACGCCGGGGCGTGATCAGCAAGTCGAGTGGAAAGCGGAACGGCGCGTCGACGGTGACCCGCTGCACCTCGGCGGAGGCGCCTTGCTCATCCACTCCGCCCACCAGGAAGGCCATCGTGCCGAAGACCGTCACCGCGGCCTCCAGCCGGGGACGGGGCAGGGTGGTGATGGTGCTGAAGCGAAAGCTGGCGAGGTCGAGGCTTTCGATGAGCGGGTTGGCGACGGCCTCAGTCGAAGTTCCGCCGAGCAGCACGACGGTCTGACCCACCTTGAACACCGAGTGTCGCGACCGCGAGGTGGCCCGCAGCGCGCCGGTGGCGAACGCTTGCTGCGGCTCGACGAACACCGACGTCGCGAGCGGCGTCGGGCTTTCACCGCCCGAGATGAACACCTGGCCCGAGTCGGCCCGTACCGCCGCGTGGTGTGAGCGGGGCAGCGGAATGTGATTGCCCTGCGAGGTGAGCTCGAGTGGCCCGGCGCCCCTCATCACTCCAGCGCCGAGGACCTCCATCGAACTCATGGGCTCTCCGCGGCGGCCCAGACCTCCGACGAACAACACCCGGCCATCGAGCAACTGAGTCGCGGTGTGAAACGCGCGCGCCTGGGTGAGTGACGCGCACTCCTTCACGAAGCGATCGACCGGGAAGAGCGTCACCGAGACCGCGCCCGGCGTGACGCCGACATCAAAGTGTTGCGAACTGCCTTTGGCGATCACGTGGCCCTCACCGTCGGTGGCGGTGACGCGCAGCTGGGCATTCGTCGCCTCGGGCAGACCAATCGAACGTGGAACCTCGGCGACCGGAACCGTGCGAACGAAGAGCAGCTTGCGCGCAGCGCTCACGGAGATGGTCAGCTGAGTGGCGCCCTCGAGCACGCTGGCGCCAGCGCAGTCCGTCGTCACCACGGTCAAGCCGGTGGTCGTGCCGTGCTCCACTACGTCGAGGCACGACGAAGTGAACAGCGCGATCAGCAGCCAGCGCTTCACGGCGTACACCCGAGCGTCGCCGCCGAACGGTTGACCTCCGAAGCGAAGCGGCCGGTCGGGTACTCCCGCCGGTGCTGCGCCCAGTGCGCGCACGCCGCCGCGGAATCCTTGAGCTGCCAGGTGTAGATGAGCCCCAGCTCGAACGAGAGTCGCTCCCTCGTGTCAGGCGCCCCGCGGCTCAACTCGCGTTCCAGCAGACGCACCGCATCGGGCCACGCGCCGGTGCGCCGCAGCTGGGTCAGTTCGGTGATCACCGCCTCGGCATGAACGCGGCGATCGAACTCGCGCCAATCGATCTCCTGCGTCTGCCTGGCCCGGGGCGAAGGGCGCAGGGGAGGCAGCGGCTCGAGATCCTCGAGCTCCGTGGGCGGCTCGGCTGGCCTGGGCAGAGGCCATTGCAACGTCTGCCCCGGCAGCACCTCGTGAAGAATTGCGTCACCGTCGAGGAAGACGATCTTCCCCTCGTGGAGCTGCACCTCGCCGCCTGAGCCACGTTCGGTGACGGTGAAGCGGGTGCCCCGCACTTCGATCACGCCGCCCGACACCAGCACCCGCACCGGCTGATTCCCCGCCGCCACGTGCTGCACCTCGAAGGTCGCCCGCCCCCCGAGCAGGCGCACGCCGCGCGACTCCCTTCGCAAGGTGGAAGCGCTCAGCGAGCTCACCTTGAGCCCGCGCGGCTCGTCCACCATGGTGCTGCCTTCGGCGAGCTCGACCGCCGCTTCGCTGGTGACCTGCACGTGCCCCAGCTCCGCGGGCGCCACCGTGAAACCGCCGACCATCGGGGGCTGACGGGGCGCGAACCAGGCGACCAGCACGAAGCCCACCGCCACGCTCACCGCGCCCACCAGCGCCATCGCCAGCTTCTGCGGGGGAGGCGCGAACAACCGGGCGTCGAGCCGCAACTTCGCATCGCGAGGCATTCCCCGCGCAAGCAGCGCCTCGTCAGCGCGCTGCAGGGCAGAATCGAAATCACGGGGCATCGTCCACCTCCCAACCGGCGGCGCGAATGGCGGCCCAGCCGCGTGCCAGCAGCTTCGAGACGTAGCCTTCACTGAACCCGAGCATCTTCGCGATGTCGCGTTGGCTGTAGCCATCGAGCACCTGCATCGAGACCACCATGCGTTCCTTGGGAGGCAACGTGTTGAGCAGCCGCAGCGCCGCGGCCGCGTCGTCTTGCCGCTCGAGCGCCTCGTCAGGCTGCACCGGCGAAGAAGAGGTTAACGCGCGCCCCAGCCGGCCCACCCACGAGGCTTCCCGCTTGAGCCGCGAGAGGGCGAGGTTCGCGGTGACCCGGTAGAGCCACGCGCCCACGTCATTCAGATCGAGCTGCCGCAGGTTGCGGTGGAGCTGCAGGAACACGTCGTGCGTGACGTCTTCAGCCCAGGCCCCCCGGCCGCTGCTGTACCGCAGCGCCCACGCATACACGCGGTCCCGCTCGGCGCGGTAGACGTCGTCGAAGGCCGGCGCCTCGAGCTCGTCCTCGGAAATGGGGGTGCTGGCCGAAATCGGCTTCATGTGCACGGCTCCACACCTGGCGTGGGCGGAACTTTCCTCAAATCGTCAGCGCTCGATGACCAGCATGGCCGAAGCACCGAAGCCATCGCGCGCCCAGAGCACCTGGTCGCTCTCGAGGTGCTCGCGCGAGGGGCTCAGCTCGATGCCCAGCCGCACCCCGAGGCGCACGGACCCCACCGTGCGCAGCACCGATGCGCCGGCCATCGCGATGAAGTCGAGGCGCGCCCCGCCGGTGTCGAACGGAGTGGGGCCAAAGATGTGCACCCGCCCACCCAACATGAGGTCGGGAACGATCGCCCAGGCGTCGAGCTTGATCAGCACCCGAAGGCCCGCCACCAGCGGCACCTCCCAGGCGGTCAGTCCGGGCCCGTGCGCGTAGACCAGGCCCATGGCGATCGCGGGTTCGACGATGCCCGTGGGGAGCGAACCCTGAAACATGAACTCGGGATCGACGGAGGGGAAACGGACCAGCACGCCGCCGCGCACGCTCGCGCTCAACGCGGCATGGGTCGCGACGGGCTCAGATGGCGGCGTGGGTTCAGGCTCCGGGGCGAGCGGTTCCGGAGCCGGCGTCTCGTCAGGGGGCGTCGCCAGCACGGGAACGAGCGCTTCGGCTTCATGCGCGAGCACCGCGAGTCGCTGGGCCAGCTCGAACCCCAGCTCGGCGGGCCCTACATTGGCGGGCCGCAGCTCACTCTCGGCTTCGTGTCGGCCCACCTTCGCCCAGAGGTGCAGCACGCCGTGGAGTTCTTCGACCCCCAGCTTGAGCTTCGCCCCCGCCTCCACCGAAAAGCCCTCTTCGCTCAACCGCTCTTCGATCAGTTCGCGCACCCGGGGGCCCAGCCGCGCGGTGGTGTCTTTGGAGAGATCGACCTCCAGCGACACCGGCGTGGTCGCCAGCACCATCAACATCGCCGTCAACATCGCGCCTCCCGCTGCATCACGCTGCGCACCGTACCTGTGCAGAACGCTGCACGCTCGATTCGTGAAATCGGCAGCGGGCTTCTCACGAATCGAAATCTCCGCTCGGGGAGTCGCTGGCCCGGGCGCTGCACATGGGGGCGGCATGACCACGAACCTTCCCCGGAACGGCCTGCTCAGCGCGATGATCATCCCCGGCATCACCGCGGCCGTGGTGCTCACGCTCGCCTGCGTCAGCTCGACGTTTCGAAGCTACTTCGCGGTGCCCCTCTCGCCGGTCTTTCAAGGGGCGCTCTTCGCCAGCTTCGTGTTGATGGCGCTGCACAAGGTCGAGAGCTTCTGGTTCCTCGAATACGACCAGTGCCCGGTGTACCTCTCGCAAGATGTGTCGAACCCGCGCAAGGCGGTGTTCCTGGCGTTCGTGCCCATCTTCATCGGCATGCTGTTCTTCGCCTTCATGGGCTTCTTCGGCCCGCCCTGGCACCTGATCGCCATCACCGTGTGGCTGGGGCAGGGCGTTCACGAAATGCATCACACGGCCAAGTCATTGGCGCGTGATCGGGCGTACCCCGGCATCGTCACCTCGCTGATGTTCGTGGCCCTGATGACCTTCGGGCTCTTTCCGCTCTGGCACGACGCGGTGATCGGCGCGCGCGGGTTCATCTTCTACGGGTACTACGCGCTGCTGCCGATCGTGTTCGCGGGCTTCTACTTCGAAGACCGCAAGTGGATCTCGCTCGCGCCCCCGTCCGTTTGGAATCCGCCGAATGCCTCGGTCCACGAGCCGCTGCCGGCCCACCTCAGCCGTTAAAAATTTACCCAGGAGCCTTCGCATGAACAGCTTCAACCGAGTCGTGTGCACGGTGTTGGTCGCGTCGGCGATGGTGGCGTTGGCCGAGCGGCCTCCGGCAAGACATCACGCGAAACCCGAGGTGATGCAGGGCAACGATGGCCTGACCCCCGGTGCGCGCTACCTGGCGACCCTGCCCGCGGCGGCCCGGGAGCAGCTCCGCAAGAAGGGCTACGCGGTGCTCGACCAGTCCAGCAACGGTAAGGACAACCTCATTCGCGCGGTGGTGCGTTTCGAGCGGCCGGCAGACCAGGTCTTCGCGGTGATCACCCAGCCTTCGAGAGAGGTCGAGTACCTGCCGCACGTGACGCAGTCGAAGTCGCTGGGTCACACCGAGCAGGGCGAAGTCGATGACATGGTGATCTCGTTTCTGATGACCTTCCGCTTTCGCATTCAGCACTGGTTCTACCCAGAGGAGTTCCGCCTGGAATGGGAGTTGGACCCCAGCGGAGAGAAAGGCCTCAAAGAGATGGTGGGCTTCTGGCAGCTGTACGAGCTCGACGACAAGACGACCATCGGCGAGTACGGCACGCACGTGGCCTCTGACAGTGACTTCATCAATTTCGTTCGCAGCCTGGGTGAACGCGGCGGCATCGCAGACGCGCTCGTGAGCCTGCGGAGGTTCGTGCACACCCAGACCTCGACCCGCTCGAGGTGATCAGCGGCTGCGAAGAATGACGCCGTCGGTGCGGCCGCCCACCGCCCAGCTGCGATTGACCGCCGTGCCCCAGACGCCGAGCAGGTGATCGAACACCGGGCTCACGTGACGCACGTAGCGCTGGGTGGCGAAGTTGACCTCGAGCAGTTGGCCGTCGAGACCGACCGACCACCCATGCGCCGCGCCATCGAGCCAGACGCTGCGGAGATCGCGCTTGAGCTCATACGCGTCGGGCCGGTAGCTGGGGGGCTGCCAGGGGTAGGTGCCGGTGTCGGTGTAGTCGTACGCGAGGATGACCGCGTCGGCCCCGACGGCCACGAGAATGCGATTGCCGTTCATCGGGTTCACCGCGCCCCACAGGCCGAACACGCGCTGAATTCCGCCGCGCCCCACCGCCCACTGGGTGCCATCGAACTCTCGGAACGCGAAGTCGCCCGCGGCCCAGAGCTCCGAATCATTGCGCCCCCACAGCTTGATCAGATCGGTCGCGATGTCGTTGAGCCCCGCCGACTGCACCACGCGCAAGGAGCTGCCGTCGTAGCGGGCCAGGGTGTTGCCGGCCCCGCAGATCCACACCGAGCTCGAGGTCGACCACACGCCGCCGAGATCTCGCTGGGGCTGACCCGAAGGCAGCAGGCCTGCGTCGAGCGCGCTGGACGGTGGTGACCAGGCCACGGGGTTCCACGCGCCTGACTGGTAGCGCAACACCAGCCCGCCTTCGCCGACCGCCCACGCCTCCGTCGCCGAGACGGGGTGCACGTCGAACAGCGTGACCGAGACGCCCGCGTCCGAGCGGGTCCAGCTGGTGCCGTCGTAATGGTACGCGGCCCCGCGCGAGCCGACCGCCCACACGTCAGTCTCCGAAAGGCCTCTCACGGCGTAGAGCGGCTCGGGGACGCGCTGCGCGATGCACCACGCCCCGCCATCAGGAACGCAGCCTGAGACGTCGGCGATTGGCCCCCAGAACCGCCCCGCATCGAAGGTGCCGGCATCGATCGCCGGCCCGGCGTCGAGACCCGCATCAACGCTTCCCGCATCCATCGTCGAGGTCCCGGCATCAGGCACACCCGCGTCGACCAACGCCTGCACCCAGTCCAACACGCAGGCGCGCTGCGAAGTCGTGAGCGCGGCTCGGCCCTGAGGCATCGAGGCACCGAACGGCGGCAGGGTGGAGAGCTTGAGCACCAGCGCGCTCTCTTCGGGGATCTCCGGGTCGACGAGCAGGTAATCGGCGCGGCCCGAAGTGCGCTTCGCGTAGAGACGCGAGGCGAGCCCGGGCGACTCGAGATCGAGGCCTCCCAGTCGCGCGTTCGGGTCGTGACAACCCGCCAGACAGCTGGTCGCGAAGATCGCCGAAACATCGCACGAGCCCGGCAATTCGCCCGCGTCGGGGCGCGGCGTGAACGGCCCGTCATCGCAGGCGGCCGCGAGCAGCAGCACCCAGCCCAGTCGAAACTTCATCCCACCAGCCCGGGGAGACCGCCGCTGCAGAACGCGGGATCTCCGAAGGTGGTGACGTCGCGCAGGCCCATCGCCTGGCAGATCGACACCATCAGGTTGTTGGTGGTCTCGTTGACGAACGATCGGCGATCGTACGTGGGGCCGAAGTTCGTCGGGTTCGCGGCGCGCGCGCGCGTGAAGTCGAGCATGCGGCCGGGCGTGATCGAGCCACCGGCGCGCCCCGCCAGCACCAGCGGGATCTGGTGGAAGTCGTGGTAGCTGCCCATGCCGAACACGTTGGGCCAGACGAGCAGCGTGTTGTCGAGCAGCGAGCCGCCGTCGGCATCTGGAGTCGACTTGAAGCGCTCCACCCAACCCGCGAACGACGCCGCGTACCAGCGCATGGTGGTGCGCCATTCTTCGCGGCGGCGCACGGGATCGAGGCCGTAGTCCGGGCCCTGGTGAATCCACCCGTGGTAGTCGCCGCCGGTGAAGCGCACCCCGAAGCCGGGATCGCCGATCGGCTGCGCGGTCATGTACGAGCCCACGTGGCTCAGTTGGCAGGCGAAGGCCAACGCGAACAGGTAGGCCGCGTAATCGTTGTTGGGCTGGTTGTTCACGAACGTCGGTGCGTTCGGGTCCTGCGCGCACGCGCTGCCTTGCGCTTCCAACGTGAGCCGGTTCTCGAGATCACGCAGCATCGTGAGGTGGTGGTCGAGCTTGAGCTTGTCGGCCCCCGAGACGCGCTTATTCACGTGACGGAAGTTGTCGAGCACCGCGTCGATCACGCTCTCGCGGGTGACCCGGCGCTTCGCGATCAGTTGGGGGTCGGTGGTGCCGCCGAAGTTGCCGAACAGATCGGCAAAGGCGTTGCCGAGGTACAGGCCCGTCGTCGGCTGATTGACGCCCTGGTACGACATCGCGAACGTGCCGCCGGGCATGTTGATGTTGATGCTGCGGCGGGGCGCGGTGGGAAGCCGGCCCGCGAGGTATTGATCGATCGAAATACCGCCGCCGTTCGACCCACCCTGAATGTTGTCGAAGTCGGTGCGCGCGATCCCCGTGAGCAGCGTGGCGTTGCCGATGTCGTGCGCGTTGCCGTTGTGATTCCAGGTGATGTGATTGTCGATGCCCATGATGGGCAGAATGTCGGCCTTCACGCGCTCGAGCGGCCCGAGCATGTACGGCAGCGTGAGCCCGTTGGGGCCCGTCGTCGGCAACCACTCGTCTCGCAGCGTTCCGTTGTCCTGCAGGAAAAACAGAATGCGCCGGGGCGCCATCACCTGCGCGCGCGCGGTCTTCGGCAGCAGGCTCGTGAGCAGAGGAATGGGCAACAACGCGCCCGCGCCCTTGAGGAAGTGTCGTCGCGGGATCTTCATGGCAGTGACTCCCGGAAGAGGAAGGCGTCGGAGGTGGTGACGGCCACCACCACGTCTTGCAGTGACGCGGTCGTGCCCAGCTTGGCGAACGCGGCGTCGAGGTGGCAGCGATCCTTCGAGCTCTCCGTGCGGCCCTGCGCGTAGCGATAGACCTGCGTGAGGTAGCAGCGATTCGCGGCGGGGCTCTCGGCCAGTCTCGAAGAGAGTCCGGCGGCGTCCTCGAAGCGACCCGAGGCCACGCCGGGATTGATCTCGCCGGTGGTGTCAATCGCCAGCCCCGACTCCGTGGTTCGCGAGGCGCCCACCGCGTCGAAGCCCTCGAGCCCGAAGCCCAGCGGGTCCATCAACGAGTGACACGAGTAACAGCTGCTGCCCGCCTGCATGTGCGCCGCCAGCCGCTGACGCAACGTCGCAGGCCCGGTGACGTTCGGGAGCATCACGTTCACCCCCGGGGGCGGCGGAGCGATCTCCTCACACAACATGCGCACCCGAATCGACTTGCCGCGCAGCGTGGGAGAGGTCGCTTCGGGGTGCGCGTGGGTCGAGAGCCAGGCCACCCGGGTCAACACGCCCGCACGGCCCACGGGGAGCAGCGCGTCACCGGCGTTCGCGCCGTACACCGCGGCCAGCGCGCCATCGAGGGTGGTGCTGCGATCGGTCAGCAGCTGTGCATAGCCCTTGCCGTTGGTGAAGGTGTCGGCCGCGAAGGTCTCGAGCTCCGTGCGCGAAGCGACGGCCACCGCCGCAGACCACATCGGAAACAGCGTGGTGTTCTTGCTCAGCGCCGCGGTGCCATCGAGCTCGAGCCACTGATCGGCGAAGTGCAGATAGCCCCTTCGGGCGCGCGGGTCTGCCAGCAGTCGCCGCGTCTCGCGCGTGACGTCTTCGACGGTGGCGAGCCGGCCCTGCTCAGCCGCGTCGAGGAGCGAAGTGTCGGGCACGCTCCCCCAGATGAAGAGTGAGAGCTTGGTGGCAACCTCGAGCGGCGTCAGCTTCGAGGTCGGCCGCGCTGCGCCGTCGACCGCGGTGCCGGTCTCGGTGACGTAGAGAAATTCAGGCGACTGCAGGATCACCTGCAGCACCGCGGAGAGCGCCTCGTCGTACGTGGCGGTCGGCAACGCGCGCACCGTTCTGAACACGCTGAGCAGGTTCGTTCGTTCGTCTGCGTTGAGCGTCCTGCGCATCGACCGCCGGCCGAAGGTGTCGAGGATCTGCCCGACGCACGCTTCTTCTTCAGTGGCCGCGGGGCGCGAGCAGGGGAACAGCGTGCTCTGCCGGGTCATCGCCGCGTTCGCGAGGGTCTCCGCGCTGCGCAGGTAGAAGCGCAGCCGCACTTCATCCATGCCCACCCAGTCGGTGTGATTGTCGAAGCGCGTCTCAGAAGAGGGCCGCTCGAGCACCTGGGCGGGCCGCGTCGTATCGCCCAGCAGGTCTTCCACCACCACGTCGTACTGGCGCGCGGTGAGGGCCCGCATGGGCGCCGCCACCGGCCGACAGGTGCGCGGCCCATCGATCACGGCGGGATCGACCGGGGGCGCAATGGGGCCGGAGATCTGCCCCGTGCACGAGACCGCGAACGCCATCAAGAGCCAGCTGGGTCGCATGCGCGCCAGAGTACGCCACTGATTGACTACCCACGCAATCGGCCTCAAACGTCTATCCACGATGCGTGTCTTTACTTTCGTCGGCCTCCTTGCCACCGCGGTCCTCGCTGCACCCCCGGTGGTGGGCACTCCCTCGCCGGTCGATCCTGTGGTGACGGTGCCCTCCCGAAACGGCAACGGCCTCGCGTTCGCGCAGGGCATCAGCGGCGGTGGCGTCAGCCTGGTGGTCTGGGTGGACACGCGGGTTCCCAACGGCACCCGAAAGATTTGGGCGACCCGCGTCGACGCGGTGGGACAGCCACTCGACAAGCCCATGCTCGAGCTGGGCGATGGGGAAGGCACGTCCAACGACGTCAGCCCGCGCGTCGCCTTCAACGGCACCCACTTCGTGGTGGCGTGGGTCGACCCCGGGCAGCGATCGATTCTGTATCGGCGCGTCTCACCTCAGGGCGCGCTGGTCGATGCCGCGCCTCGCATTGCCGTGACGTTGGCGACGGCCACCTTCAAGGGCGTGAACGTCGCCAGCGATGGCGCGGGCACCACGCTCATCACCTGGGTCAAGACCACCGGCGTCAACGCCTCGACCGTGGAGGCGAAACGCTTCGACGTCACGGGAGCCGCGCTCGACGCCACCGCGCTCTCCATCAGCGCCACGCCCTCAGGCCTGCGCTCGGGCGCCGTGTTCGACGGCACGCAGTTCATGCTCACCTTCCTCACCGGCACCAACAACGCGTACACCTTGAGCGCACGGCGGATCTCGCTCACGGGCACGCTCGGCACGGTCACGAACTTCTTCACGCTCGGCGCGAACTACGCCAACACCACCATGGCCTGCGCCCCCACCGGGTGTCTGCTCGCCTGGCCGAGCGGGACCCAGGTGATGGGCGCCCGGTTCGCCAACGGGGCCCTCATCGACACCACGCCGCTCACCTTGTTCTCGCGCGCGTCGCGGCCGATGTACCTGCCCTCTCTCGTGTTCGACGGCACGCGGTATTGGCTCAGCGTCGACGCCACGGGCCCTTCGTCGTTCGACGACACCGGGGTCCTCATTCGTGTCGACACCGCGGGCGTGCCCCTCGGCTCGACCGATCTCTACGACGCGTGGGCCCCTTCGGTTTTTGTCGGCCCCACGGGGACTGCGATCGCCCTTCGGGGTGGCCGGCTGCTCGTCACGCGCATCGACACGGCGGGTGTGCTGCTCGACGTTCCAGAGATCCAACTCGACTATGCCGCGAACGATCAGCGCGAAGCCCGGGTCGCGATCGCGGGGAACGTGGTGCTCGTGGCCTGGCGCGATTCCCGTGAGGCGACCGACGTGGTGATGGCGCGCCGGTTCGATCTCGCGGGCGTGCCGCTCGATCCTCAGGCCCTGCGCGTGAGCGCGATCGCCAGCCGCTACTACAGCAATGTCATCGACGTGGTCTTCGACGGTCAGAGCTTCGTGATCGGTTGGCGAGATGGCACCCGGGTTCATCTGGCCCGCGTGTCGCCCACCGGCATGGTGCTCGACGGCCCCAGTGGCGTGGTCGTTTCGCCCGACAACGCCGATCACGTTCGCATGGTCTGCGATGGCCAGGTCACGTTCGTCGTGTGGGAGGGCCGGCCCTCGCTCTCGATCGATGTGCTGGGCGTTCGCTTCTCCCGCGCGGGCGTCTTGCTCGATGCTCCGCCGGTGTCGCTGGCGTCGGGAACGAGCGACGAGACTTCGCCTTCGCTCTGCTTCGACGGCACGCAGGTGTGGGCGGGGTGGCTATCCACGCAGTTCAAGGTGACGCGCCTCTCTTCACAATCCGCCGTCCTCGATCCCGCGGGCATCGCGCTGACCGGGCCTCAAGCCAACGCAGAGCTGGTGTCAGGAGCTCCGTGTCTGACGACCTGGAAGGACGGCATCGACTTGCCCAAGGCGCTGAACTTCAACGCCGACGGAGGCGTGGGCACCGCGAGTGGACTGGCTTCTCTTCGCACCGCCTTCACCCCGTCGATGACGTGGAATGGGGCGCGCTTCGTGGCGGCGATTCCCGAGAGCTACTCGAAGAGCTTCTCGCTGGTGCGGTGGCTCAATGGCCAGTTGCTCGACACCACCGGCGTTCCCAGCATCGCCACTCCGTACGGCGTCGCATCGCTCGACAGCGCCTCGAACGCGGGCGGCACCTCCTTCGTGGTGCACGAGACGTGGGATGGGCGGTCCGCCTCCGAAGCGCACCGGGTGTTCTTCACCACCGTGCTCGATCTGCTCGATGGCCAGGCCTGCACCGCGGGCAATGTCTGTCATTCAGGGCAGTGCATCGATGGCGTGTGCTGCAACACCGCGTGCGCGGGCGGCCTCAACGATTGCCAGGCGTGCAGCGTGTCAGCAGGCGCGGCGGTCGATGGCACGTGTGGGCCGACCACCGGTAACAGCTGCTCCGATCAGAACGTGTGCACGCAGACCGACGCGTGTCTGTCGGGCGTCTGCCAGGGTACGAACGCCGTCAGTTGTCCTCCGCCGGGCGAGTGCGATCTGACGAACGCGTGTGTGCCGGCGACGGGCGCGTGCCAGGTGCAGCATCGCGCGGATGGGACTCCTTGCAGTACGGGGGCGTGTCGTGGCGGGGCGTGCCTTCCGATTCCCGATGCGGGGACGGGCGGCGGTGGTGGCAGTTCCACGGGCGGCGGCGGAGGTGGCGTGGCCACGGGCGGCGGCAGCGCGACCGGCGGTGGCACCAACACCGGAGGCGGCCAGGACGCCGGCGGCGGCAGTGGCACCGGCGGAGGCTTCATGTTCACTGGAGGCGGCAGCGCGACGGGCGGTGGTGGTGGCTCCGGCATGCCCGCGGGGTGCGGCTGTACGAGCGGGCTCGACGTCTTCGCGGTGCTCGCGCTGATGCTCCTGCGCAAGCGGTCGAGGGCGTAGAGGCTGCATCGAAAACCGTCTACACCGTCCGCCAGTCGTGACCGGGAGCCCCGGTCGAGGGGACGGGCCGTGAAAGAGTCGATCGAGAATTCGTGGCTGCGCATTCGCCCCGAGAGCTGGCGCGGCGATCTGCTGCGCATCGTGCTCTGGGTGACGGCGGTGCTGGGCGCGGTCGTCTACGTGCCCAGCGTCTGGCTGGCTCTCGTCAACTCGATGACGGGCGTGATCGTGCTCGACACGGTCAGCCTCGTCGGGGTCATCGCGCTCGCGCTGTCTCCTCGCCTGCCGCAGCAGGTGCGCGCCCTCTGCACCTCGGCGTTGTTCTACGCGCTCGGCGCCGGGTTGATGATCACGGTGGGCTCGATCAGCCAGATCTACCTCTACGCCTTCTCGCTCTTCGCGACCCTGCTGCTCGGGCTGCGCTGGGGCGTGGGCGCGGTGGTGCTCAACGCGGTGAGCATGCTGGCCATCGGCGCCGTGGGCATCGCCGCTCCCGAGATGGCGATGGCGCAGTGGAAGATGAATCTGCAGGGCTGGTCGCTCATCACAGCCAACTTCGTCTTCCTCGACGTCTGCCTGGTGCTCGCCTTCGGAGCGGTGATCGAGGCGCTCGAGCGATCGAACACGAGCCTGAAGGAAGAGGTGCTTCGCCGCGCGCGTTCCGAAGATTCGTTGCGGGAGGGCAGGGCGCTCCTGCGCATCGCCGGGCGCACTGCGCGGCTGGGCGGTTGGCGTTTGAGCGCCGCGAAAGAGCTGCGGTGGTCAGAGGAAGTGCGCGAGCTCCACGAGCTGCCCGAAGGTCCGGAGCCGGCCCTCGACGACGCGCTCCGCTTCTACCTGCCGGACTATCGCGCACCGGTGAGCACGGCCCTGACCTCCTGCCTCGAACTGGGAACACCGTTCGACCTCGAGGCGGAGTTTCTGACGGCGCGCAAAACGCCGCTCTGGGTGCGCGTGATCGGCAACGCGGAACGTTCCGCGGAGGGCGCGATCACGCACGTGCAGGGCTCGGTGCAGGACATCACGCCGCAGAAGCTCGCCGAGATGCGGCACCAGAAACTCGAGGGGCAGTTGCTGCAGATGCAGAAGATGGAAGCGGTGGGCAGCCTCGCGGGCGGGGTGGCGCACGACTTCAACAACCTGCTCTCGGTGATGCTGAGTTACTGCGAGTTCATCCTGGAGGAGCTGCCCGAGGATCATCCCCTTCGCGGTGACGTCGGGGAGATTAGAGAAGCCGCGGTGCGCGCGGCCGAACTCACGCGTCAGTTGCTGGCGTTCAGCCGCAAGCAGATCCTCACGCCGGTGGTCTTCGATCTGAATGAAGTGGTCGCCGGCGTGCAGAAGATGCTCGCGCGGTTGGTCAGCGAAGACATCAAGCTCTCGCTGCTCCGCTCTCGGGAACCGGCGCGCGTCTACGCCGACGTGGGGCAACTCGAGCAGGTGGTCGTCAACCTGGTGATCAACGCGCGCGACGCGATGCCGAAGGGCGGCAATCTCACGTTGGAAGTGACGCAGACCCGGCTCGATGAAGCGTACGCGGCTGAACACGCCGGCGTGGCTCCGGGCGAGTACGTGATGCTCGCGGTGACCGATACCGGCACGGGAATGGATCGCGCGACGCGCGCGCGGATCTTCGAGCCGTTCTTCACCACCAAGGACAAGAGCAAGGGCACCGGGCTGGGCCTCTCGACGGTGTACGGCATCGTGCAGCAGAGCGGAGGCCACCTCGGCGTCTACAGCGAGCCCGGCACAGGGACGACGTTCAAAGTCTACCTGCCGCTGACCGAACGGGGTCCCACCGAGAAGCCCGCACCGGCTGCGCAGCAGACCTCGCTGAGCGGCAAGGAGACGGTGCTGCTGGTCGAAGACGAGCCGCAGGTGCGCGAGGTGATGTGTCTGGTGCTCCGCAAGCACGGCTACAACGTGCTCGAGGCCCAGAACGCGGGCGAGGCGTTCCTGCTCTGCGAACAATTTCCCGCGACCATTCACCTGCTGTTGACGGACGTGGTGATGCCGCAGGTGAGCGGGCGGCAATTGGCGGAGCGGCTCAAGCCCGTGCGTCCGCAGATGCGCGTGCTGTACGTGTCTGGGTACACCGAGAACACGATCGTGCAGCACGGCGTGCTCGAGGCGGGCATCGAGTTCCTGCCCAAGCCGATTCTCCCCGAGGCCTTGCTTCGGAAGGTGCGCGCGGTTCTGGATGCGTAGTCAGGTCGGAAACCAGTTCGACTTCTGACCGACCTCGATCGGCGTTCGTTTCGAGAGCGTGATCACCGCGTGAACGTCTGAGGAACTTCGAAGACCAACTCGCCGACTTCGGGCATCACCATGCCAGGAAGCATAGAGTCGGCGCGTGAGCGTAAGCGACCTGTGCCCGTGGGACGGCTTTGCGCCTGCGACCCTCTCATTCTGTGAATCACGGCTGTGCGCGGTGATCGCTGAGCCTGCCAATGCGTTCACCAGCCTCAGCAAGACGCTGGTCGGCCTCTGGTTGATCCCCCGTTGCTGGCGGCGCGGGCGCCCGGCGTTGTGGGCGATCACCATCGCCGCGTTGCTTCAGGGACCGCTGGGTTTTTCGCTTCACGCGACGGGCACGTTCTGGGGCGAAGCGCTCGACGTGTCGGGCATGTTCTTGATCAGCGCCACGTTGCTCAGCTTCGCGTTGGCGCGACGCTTCGACTGGACCACGACTCAGTTGCTTGTTCGCTGGCTGAGCCTGGTGGTGGTCTCGGTGGTGACGCTGCTGCTCGTTCCGCGAAGCGGCATTCCCGTATTCGCGGCACAGGTGATCGTCTGGCTCGTGTTCGAGAGCACGAACCGTACGGCGCGAAGCCCGGAGGCCGCGCACTGGTTGCGGTGGATGATCGGCTGCTTCATCGCGGGCTTTGCCTTTTGGATCGTCGACAAGACCCGGCTGCTCTGCGACCCCGACAATCACTTCCTCAACGGCCATGCCATCTGGCACCTCGCCACCTCGGCCTGCCTCGCGCTGTTCTTCGAGTACGAGTCATCGAGTCGAGCGAAGTAGCGGGAGCACGGGGCAACGGCACGGGTGATATCCTAAGGTAAATGGGTCTCGATGCGTTTGGGAGGAGGGCGTGATGGCGATGATTGGGTTGATGGTGGTGGCGGTTTTGGGCGGTACAGGCTGCGAGAAGGACACCGACTGCAAAGGTGACCGGGTCTGTGAAAACAACAAATGCGTCGCCCCGGTTGTCGTTGCGCCGGTGACACAGGAACTCTCCGCACCACCTCCACCGCCCCCGCCTGAAGTGAGGCGGGTTCCCCTCGGCTCTGCTGCACCGTGCCGAGAGCCAGGTGATTCGCGCGCGCCGCTCGCTCTCGCACCGTGTCCAGCACCAGTCGCTGTGCCCGAGTCGAACGTGCCGCCTCCGCCCCCTCCGCCGCAGGAGGAGAAGCGCGTTCCCCTCGGCGCAGCGCCGCAATATCGCGAGCCACTGGCAGACACCTGTGAGCAGCCGCTCGACGCCGACGGACGTTTGAAGCCCGAGTGCCGGGTGAAGAACGACGCGCCACCGGTCCGATCGCGGAAGAACCGAAGAACGGGAGCCCCTGAACGAGAGGCGGAAGAAGAGCCCGCCGCGCGGGCGGTGGGGCTGCTGGGCGTCATGTACGGCGTGCTCATCGGTGGTGGTGCGGCCGTTCCTGCCTTCGCCTTCACGGGCGCGGCCGGTGTTCGGTTTCGCTCAGGCATCGGGTTCGTCGGAGTCGCCCATGGCCTCATCGTCGTGAGCCCAGTGGGAACGATTCAGATGTACGGCTTCGGACCGGGAATTCGCTTCGGGAATCGCACTCAGCTCACCCTGGCCGTCACGGGCACGTTCGGCCTCATCAATGTCGGGACGATTCACGTGGCGGGTGGGCTCTTCTCGCTGCTGGCGCAGGTCGCCATCGTGATCGGCGATCACTTCACGTTGCTGGCGCAGCCGACGATCTATTTTGATTCCTCGGGACTGCTCGGCTCGATCACCGGCGGCATCGGCGTCACTTTCTAGCGAGGTGGGTGGTTTTCGACTGGCCTTCGACAACGAGCCACCGAAAAAGCCCTCCTCCTTCTGCGCGGCTCCTCTACGCTTCGAAGCAGAAATGGCTCGCGCGATGTTCCGTCTAGTAGCGCTGAGCTTCGCCCTGTTCGCCGCGCAGGCGTTCGCTCAAGAGCGCGGCTTTAGAGTGCACCGGTTCGACGGCTCGACGGTGGGTGGCTCGCTCTTCCTGCTCGAGCGGCCCTGGTACTCGGGCACCCGCTACTTCGCCGTCGGGCTCACCCTCGACTACGCCCTCAATCCGCTCACGCCCGCCATCGCGACAGGCCGCGGGCCGATCTCGCCCGTCATCTCCAACGCGCTGGTCGGTCACGTCGACCTCGCCGGCTCGCTGTTCGATCGCTTGCTGCTCAGCGCGAGTCTGCCGGTCACCCTGCTCGAGACCGGCACGCCGGAGTTCGTGAGCCAGGTCGCTCCGATTCAAGGGGTCGGGGTTGGGGACCCTCGCGTGGGCCTGATGGTGCGACTCGGAGGTCAGGCCGATCGCGATCCGTTCTCTGCGCACCTCGGCGCCGACGTGTGGATTCCCATCGGAGGTCAGGCCAGGCACCAGGGTGATGGCGCGGTGCGAGTGCTCCCGCGACTGGTGCTCGCAGGCGCGTTCGGTTCAGGCCGCTGGACCGCGGACTTCGGCTTTCTCTACCGGCAGTACGCGTCTTTCGGTCCGCCCGTGCTCGGCATGACTGCTGCTCCGGAGGCGCGGGTGGGCCTCGCGCTGGGTCTCTCTTTGGCCCACGACCGGCTGTACCTCGGTCCTGAAGCGCAGTTCGCCACTCAGGTCATCGGCGACAACGCGTTCTCGGTCTCAGGCATGAACCTCGAGGTGCTCGGCGGCGCGCACTTTCTCATCGCAGACACGATCCTCATCGGGGTCGCGGGCGGCACCGCGTTCTTCGGAGCGGCCGGCACGCCTGATGCCCGCGGCATCGTTCGCATCGCCTTTGCCCCGCGTCACGAGCCGGGCGAGCCCAGACGGGAAGAGCTCACTTCGGCTACGCCCGAAGACAGCGATTTCGACGGTGTGCCCGATCTTGCTGACCGCTGCCCCTTCGAGCCAGAGACGAAGAACGGAGTCAGGGATCAGGACGGCTGCCCCGAGTACCAGCTCGAACCGGGTGCGCCTCTGGCTCTCGTGCTCGCAGTGCGCCCGAGCGCTGTCGTGCCCGCCGCCGCTCGCCCTGATGCGGGGCAGGCTGCTGCGCCCGTCGAGGTCACGAGAACCGACGAACCGACCGATGGCGGCGTGGCTCGCTTCTCGACCGCAGACTCCGACGGGGACGGCGTTCCCGATGAAGCCGATCGCTGCCCCGTCACTGCCGAAGATCCCGACGGCTTCGAAGACGAAGACGGCTGCAGCGAGCCCGATGACGACGGCGACGGCATCGCTGACGCAATCGATCGCTGCCCTTTCGAGGCCGAGACCTTCAATGCGGTGACCGACGAAGACGGCTGTCCCGATGTCGCGCCCGACGAAGATCACGACACCGTCGCCGATGGAGTCGACCGCTGCCCGCTCGAGCCCGAGAACCTCGATGGCGTTCGCGATGAAGACGGTTGTCCCGAATACGCGACCCCCACGCAGGCCGCGCTGGCGAAGTTGCTCACCGTGCGCACCACGGCCGCGCCCGAAGCCCTGCTGCAGGACAGTGACAAAGACACCATCACCGACGACCTCGATCGCTGTCCGCTCACGCCTGAGGACCCGGACGGCTTCGAAGACGAAGACGGCTGCCCCGAGCCAGACAACGACGCCGACGCGATCCTCGACGGCAAGGACCAGTGTCCCCAGGTGGCCGAGACCGTCAACGGCTTCAAGGACGACGATGGTTGCCCCGACGAGAACTCCGACATCGACGGCGACGGAGTCGAGTACGCAGAAGATCGCTGTCCGCTCGAACCCGGCACGGCCCTCGATGGCTGCCCGCATGCTCCGCTTCCGACGCTCGCGTTGCCGGGCTTCGCGCTGCCGCTCACGCCGGATCCTGCGACTCCGGTCAGCACGAACGCCGACTTCGATCGCGACGGCACGCCTGACGACGCCGACACCTGCCCGATGAGCGCGGAAGATCGCGACGGGTTCGAAGACGATGACGGCTGCTCCGAGCCCGACAACGATCGCGACGGCATCGTCGACGCGAAAGACAAGTGTCCTTTCGAGGCGGAGACCATCAACGGTCTGAAGGACGATGACGGCTGTCCTGACCCGGGCGTCGGGCTCGTGCACGTGCGCGCCGGCCAGGTCGTGATCGACGACGTGGTGCGCTTCAAGCTCGCGTCCGCCAACCTCGAGCGCAGCTCACCGCCGTTGCTCAAGCAGGTCGCCGCCACCCTGCGCGCCGCGTCGAGCCTTTCGATCGCCATCGAAGGCCACACCGATGACACCGGCAACGCCGCCACGAACATCCGCCTGTCGCAGCGCCGGGCCGAGACGATTCGCGCGTTCCTGGTGAAGGCGGGCGTCGCGCCCAACCGCCTGGTCGCGAAGGGCTTCGGCCCCACCAAACCCCGCGCCACCAATCGCACCGCAGAAGGCCGCGAGCAGAACCGCAGAGTCGAGTTCCTGATCCTTGGAGAAGCGAAATGACCCACCGCACCCTCATCGTCGCTCTCGTAGGGCTCTTGTCTCACGCAGCCTCCGCTGCCGATCGCTGCGGTGGCGTGAAGCTCGAGGCGGGCTCGATTCGCCTGGGCAAACCCGTCACCGAGGAATGGGTGAAGTCGCCGGAAGGGCAGGGTTGCCTGCAGGACCTCGTCAAGGAGATCGACCGCTATCGCCTGGTGCGCGCCGTCACCGTCGCCGCGATCGTGTCAGATGCTGACCGCGCGAGCGGCAAGGGCCTCTCCAGCGCGAAGAACGTCGCCGCCGCCCTCGTCGAAGCGGGCTTTCCGAAAGCGCGCGTCTTCGGCCTCGCCCCCGCACCGCAACGCGGCGACGCCCTGGGCATCTCGTTGCGCTTCGTCGAGCGCGCTCCCGAAGACGTGGTCGCGCGCGTCGCCGCGACTGGAGGCGCCGCGTTCCTCGGTGCCGACGAGGCCACCTTGAAGCCCGCTGAACCGGGCATGCCGGTGCTCGTCAACGAGCTGGTGAAGACCGGGCCCAACGCGAAGATCACCATTCAGCTGAAAGACGGCAGCGGCATCGAGGTCAAGCCCGAGTCGATGATCAAGCTGCCGGTGCTGCAGGTCTCCGCCACCGAGCGCCAGGTAAAGATCGAAGTGCTCAGCGGCGGCATCATCGCCGACGTGCGCAAGGCCACCCAGCAATCGCGCTTCGAAGCCTCGAGCCGCGTCTCGGTCGCCTCGGTGCGCGGCACGGTCTTCCGCTTCGGAGTCGAGAACGACGGCGCCACCCGCCTCGAGACGTTGCAGGGCGTGGTGGGCATCACGCCGACCGCGACCCCGAACGCGATCTCGGTCGAAGTACCGGCGGGGCAGGGCACGGTGGTGAGCGCTGAGGGCAAGGTTTCGCCGCCCAGGCCGTTGCCGATGGTTCCGTTGCTCACGTCCCCGCTCAAGGGCCCGCTCGGCGCAGACGCGCGCTTCGAGTGGCAAGCCTCTCCCGATGTCGCCGTGTACCTGGTGGAAGTCGCGCGCGACGCTGACTTCGTGGTCGAGCCGCGCACGCTCAACGTCACCACGACCACCGTGTCCTGGCCCGAGGCGTTGCCGAAGGGAAAGTGGTTCTGGCGTGTGACCGGCGTGAACGGCGATGGGTTCAGCGGCGCGTCGTCGAAGGTCTACGCTTTCACGGTGGCTAAATGAGTCGTCGGGTCGACCCAGCGGGGCTGGCGCTCTTCGCTCTCGCGGGGCTCGTCTGGCTCATGCGCGACCCGCTGGCGTGGACGGCGAGCACGGCGCTACCGAGCCTCGGCTTCCCGATCCTTTCACTGCTCGTCGACGCCTTCGCGTTGATGCTGCTGGTGGGTGGCGCGTATCGGCTGCGTGCGCCGCTGGGCGCTGGGGGATCGAAGCTGCTCTCGGCCCTCGACGCCGCCGAAGTCCGGCTGGAAAAACTGCCCGCGCGCCGGGGGCAGGTGATTCGCGCGCTCACCGTGGGTCTGCTGGTCGGAGGCGCGACCGCGGCGGTGTTCGAGTGGGCGTACGTCGGCAGCTACCTCGAGACCCGCGCGCTCGATCTCTTCTTTCGTCTCCGCTTCCCGGAGCGATCACAGGTGGAGCTGGCGACGGGCCGCGAGCTCCCTTCGGCGCGTAAGCAGGACGACGTGGTGGTGGTGATGCTCGATGACGAGACCATCGCTCACGCCGGCTGGCCGATGCCGCGCTTGTACTACGCGCGCTTGATCGACGCCGTCAGCGCCGCGAAACCCGCCAGCCTCACCTTCGATATTTCGCTCGTCGACCCGGGCCGTGATCACCCCGAGTGGGATCAGGACATCGGAGACGCTGCTCGACGCGCGGGCAACGTCTCCTTCACCTTCACGGTCGCGCGCACCACCCCCGACATGCGCGTTCAACCCTCAAAGACCGCGCGACACGCCTT
>JAYVNA010000085.1:0-7247 GCA_043758715.1 Archangium sp. | reverse complement strand
GCCTCATCGCGGTGGTCGACGTCGAGGTGAAGAGCGCGGCGATGACGGGCGCGTGGGAAGCGCGCCTTCAGCGGATCGCGAAGGGGCAGGGTGCGCTGCCCGAGTTCATGCGGGGCATCGAGGCGTACGTGATCTCCGTGGTGGGGAGGATCGGTGGCCCGATGTCCCCTCTCCCTGCGCAGCGGAGAGAGGGTCAGGGTGAGGGGCCACCTCCGCCCAGAGCACCGCAGTTGCTCCCGTCTCTTCGAGCCGAGTCGGCCCGGCACGCGTCGTCGCAACCGCCACCCGTTCAAGTTCAGCGAAGCGTTGAGCCTTTCACCCCGAGGGAGCGAGATTTGACGAAGCTGCTTCGTTCTCCTTTCGGCTTCGATCGCTACCGCCCCCACCAACAAGCCGCCTGCGAAGCCGCCGCGGGTGGCGAAGACGTGCTGCTGGTGATGCCCACGGGCGCCGGCAAGTCGCTCTGCTACCAACTGCCCGGCCTCGCGCGCGGCGGAACCACGCTCGTCATCAGCCCGCTCATCGCGCTGATGGAAGATCAAGTCGCCGGGCTCCAGGCCAAGGGGCTTCGGGCCGAACGAATCCACTCCGGGCGCGGTCGGCTCGAGTCACGCCGCGTCTGCAACGAGTACCTCGCCGGCAACCTCGACTATCTCTTCATCGCCCCCGAGCGCCTCGGCGTGCCGAACTTCCCCGAGTTGCTCGCGCGCCGGCTCCCCACCCTCATCGCGATCGACGAAGCGCACTGCATCTCGCAATGGGGTCACGACTTCCGCCCCGACTACCGGCTGCTCGGTCAGCGCCTGCCGATGCTCCGCCCCGCGCCGGTGATGGCGCTCACCGCGACCGCCACGCCGATTGTCCAGCAGGACATCGTCAAGCAGCTCGGCCTGCGCGCTTCGGCCAAGCAGCTCATTCACGGTTTCCGCCGCGACAACCTGGCGATCGAAGTGCTCGAGGTCACCCCGCACCAGCGCGTCGACCGCGCGTTCGAGATGTTGAGCGAGCCGGGCCGGGTGCCGGCGATCGTCTACGCCCCGACCCGCAAGACCGCCGAAGCCGCGGCCGAAGCGCTCGGCGAAACCTTTCGCGCCGCGCCGTACCATGCGGGCCTCACCCCCGACGTTCGCTCGAAGACCCAGACCGACTTCCTCTCGGGGAAACTCGACGTGGTGGTCGCCACCGTCGCCTTCGGCATGGGCGTGGACAAAGCGAACGTGCGCACGGTCTTGCACCTCGCGCTGCCGGGCAGCGTCGAGGCGTACTACCAGGAGATCGGTCGCGCCGGCCGTGACGGCCTGCCCTCGCGCGCGGTGCTGATGCACCACTTCGTCGATCGCAAGACCCACGAGTTCTTCCTCGGGCGCGACTACCCCGACGCGGCGGTGCTCAAGAAGATCGCGAAGGCCCTCTCCGCCACCCCTCAAGACGCGGAGTTCGTGCGCCGCAAGTCGCGGGTGAAGATCGACGACTTCGAGACTGCGCTGGAAAAGCTGTGGATCCACGGCGGGGTGAACGGAGTGACCGAAGACCAGCTCACGCTCGGTCACGATCGCTGGGCCGCGCCGTATGCCGAGCAGCGGCGATTGCGCGAAGAGCAGCTCGCGTTGGTGGCGCGATTCGCAGAGAGCCATGCCTGCCGCATGGTCTCGCTGGTCAAACACTTCGGCGACCAGGCCGACTCCGGCAAGCCGTGTGGCCTCTGCGACGTCTGCTCGCCTGCGAAGACCATCGGTGCGCGGTTCGAGGCGCCTGATGCCGACGAGCTGACGATCATCTCTGAAGTGATGGCGCGGCTGCGCAGTTACCCCGGCCAGTCGAGCGGCCGCCTCTGCCGGGAAATCCTGGGCGAGGCGCCGGAAGCCCGGGTGCGTTTCGAGCGGCTGGTCGCGGGGCTGGTTCGCTCGGGGCAGCTGCGGGTCGAAGACGACGTGTTCGAGAAGGACGGAAAGAAGATCCCCTTCCATCGTCTGCATCCGCTCGGCCGCGCGACGCTCGAGGGCGTGATGCTGCCGATGAAGAGCGCGCCGGTGAAGGCCAGGAAGGGGAAGCCCGCCAAGGGCACCAGGCGCCGCGGCTCGAAGCGCGAGCGCAAGCCAGGGGTGGAGTTGCCGCAGTCAGGCGCGTCCGCGGGCCTCGTGGAAAAGCTGCGCGCGTGGCGGCTCGAAGAAGCGCGTCGTCGTCGCGTGCCGGCCTTTCGCGTTCTCACCAACCGCGCGCTCGTCGCCGTCGCAGAGGCGCGGCCTGCGAGCACCGAGGCCCTCCGCGGAGTCACCGGCGTCGGCCCGAAAGTCGTCAAAGACTTCGGTTCATCGCTGGTCGCGCTGTGCCGCTGAGGTTCACCGGTTACGTCAGAAGATTGTTCTGCTGCGGATCGAAGATCACGACGCCCGGAATCTCTTTGAGAAAATCCATCACGTAGATGACCTCATTCGTTCGTTCCTGGTTTTTGTCATCGCTAAAAACCACGCGAATTCGCCGATCGATGGCCGAGAGATCGAAGGGTGCAGCCCCGCCCAGTATCTTGCTGATTTCGACGGAATCCTCGACGACATACGGTCCCTCTTCGTAGGAGAGCCGCGCGCGCCAGGTTCCCCAGCGAAGATCGATCGAATCTGCGCTCAAAAACGGCAATCGCGCTCGTCCAAACTTGAGCTCACGCTCGGTTTTGAAGAACTTCGAGAGCTGAGCTTCAAGGGCATCAACCGTGATGAGTGGTGAGTCTTTGCTCAGCAACGCAATCAGGGAAAACATCATGTGCTCCGTTTCATATTGGCTCGGCTACTTGCGGCTTGTGCGAACCGCGTCACCGCTGTCGACCTGACCTTCGCAGGGCGAGGCAGACGGGCTGTACGAACTTCTGATCTGCCGTACCAGCCGTCACTCGGTGAACTTACCGGTAGTCTCTTTCCATGAGCCCGAAGCAAAACCAGCGCTGGCCCTGGTTGCTGGCGTGGGCGGCCTGGGCCGTGGGGGTGCGCTTCGCCTTGCCGCTGATTTCCCCCGAGTGGTTCGCGGCCCACAGCGTGACCTTCTTTCTGCTCTGGGCCGTGCTGGCGATCCCCACGCCATTCGTCGCCGGCGTGATGGTTTCGATTCGCCGCGAGACCGCCTCGCGTACCGCCCTCGTGCAACGGCTCAGCAAAGGCGACGGCAGCGCGCTCGGGCCGGCGCTCGAGTTGCTCGCGGTGTTGGCGAAGGACGGCGATCTCGCGCTCGGTGACAGGTTGGCGAAGGCGCTCACGGCGTGGGCTCCTCAGCTCCCGGCTGCGGAGTACGCACTGCTGCTCAGCGTGATGGACGCGTGGCGAGCGGCCGCGGGTTTCGGCAGCGGAGCGTTCCACGGCGACGGGTGGGCATCGCTGTGGTTAATGGAGAAGCAGGACGCCGTCGCGGTCGCTGCGCGGGCCGTCGCCAGCGCGTTCGGCCCGCGGTCGGGTCGCGAAGGAGTCACATGAGAACTCACCTTTGGTTTGCCGCTCACGCCGTCTATTCATTTGAACTCTTGCGTGGCCGTCAAACGACCTTCACGCTCGTCGAAAACGTGTTGTTGATTCGCGCGCGCTCGTCGAAGGCTGCACTGGTGGCGGCGATAGCTCTGGGAAAACGCCAACAGCTCGAGGATCCCTCGTTGACCCTCGACGGCAAGCCCGCTCGCCAGAAGTTCCTTGGTATCCGCAAGCTCGTCACCTGTGCAGCTGATGTGTCTGACGATTCGAGCCGTGACGGACGGGTTCGCGAAGTCCACTCGGGCACTGAAGCGACTTATCTAACCTACCGCGTGACCGGCCGAGCAGCGCTCAAGAAATTGATGGCCGGGAAGGAAGCCGAGCTCATTCTCGAGGAATGAAACCCAACCGGTTTCCCTGAGGCGCCGGTGGTGCGCGCTTCTGGGTGGCTGAACCTCCGCTGACGGTCCTCAATTCCGGACGGGCCGAGAGCCGCCCTGTGCTGGCAGAGTGCGCCACGTGCGTTTCACGCTTCAAGACTTCGTCGAGCCCGGGCTGAAGGACGCGCCCCCTGAGCTGCGACGGGCAGGTGACGCGGTGGTGCGCGCGGTGAAGAGCGGCGACTGGTCCCCGCTCGATCTCGACGCGCAGGCCGCCGCGTTGGTGATGGGGAAGCCCGAGCAGACCGCGCCCTGGCTGCTCACGCTTTCTTCCAGCGAGCCCGTGCGCGCGTTGCAGCTCGCGCAGAAGACCGCCCGGCTCACGCTCCGGTTCTCCACGCTGCAGGGAACGTTGGTGCGAGTGCTCGACCGCGCGCTGAAGAAGCCCGCGGCGCAGCTGCCTCCCCCGAGCGTCTGGTTGAGCCTGCGCCGCGCGTTCGATGCCGCGCCGCTGACTCGCATCGAAGCGCGCTCGGTGCTCGTGCCCGAAGAAGACCTGCGCCTGCGCGCCGCGATCGCTTTTCTCTTTCCCTCCGAGACCAGCCTTTGGACCGAAGACGATCACCGCCGCGGGCTCGAGCTCGAAGATGCCTCCGACGCGCTGTTCATTCTCTTCGCCACCCTGCGTGACGTTCCCATCGCAGCCACCTCGCTCACCTGGCCTCCCGCGCCGAAGCTGCTCAAGTCACTGCCCGACGCGCAGCTCGAAGAAGCGCTGATGCTCATTCGCGACGAGCTGCTCGCCACCCAGCGCCGCAAGCGCGAGTCGGTGAAGCAGGCCTCTCAAGACGTCAGGCCTCACCTCGGCAACATCACCGCGCCCGATGCGCTCAGCACGCTGGCGCTCCTCGCTCCGACCGAGGAACTCATCGCGCAGGCCGAGTCATTCGTCGACGCCGCTGATGCGGAAGAACATATTTTGCGCCGTTCGTTCCTCGAGGGCTGGAAGCGCGAAGTGCGCCCGGTCGGTATTCCGCGCGACGCGCGGTGGAACTCGCCCTGGACGACGCCGCGCAAGAAGGACACCGCGAGTCCCCCGCCTGCGCCCCCGATTCCTCCGGGCGAATGGGAACTCACCTGGACGCCCCAGCCCGTGCCCCCCGAGGTGCAGCTCGCGTGGAATGCGCTGCGCGACCGCACCGACGTGCGCCCGTGGGAAGTGTCGTTCGTGCTCGGCCTGGGTCCCGTGGTGCTCCCGCGACTGCGCGCGTGGGCACGCAGAGAACCCGCGCTGCTCGCCGCCACGCAGGAGCTCGACGACGGCGGACTCGACGAGGCGCTGCTGCTGGCGTGGAACTCGCGTCGCGTGCAGCTCAGCCTCGCGGCACGGGAGTTCGCGCGGCGCTTCCCCCAACGCGCTCATGAAGCGGCGATTCGCTTGTGCTTCTCACCGGCGCCGAAAGAGCGGGCGGCTGGAGTGATCGTGCTGCGCGCGCTCGAACGCGATGCCGGGCGGGCCCTCGATGCCCTGTCCGCGGAACAGCGCGCCTGGGTCGATGCTCAACTCAGCTCGAGCCCTCCGCTTCCAACGCGCAAGCCGGTGCTGCCCGAGTTTCTGCGCCTCGCGTCGCTGCCGCTGGTCACCTCGCACGACGGGCAACACGCCCTCTCCGATGAGGCGCTCGGGGAACTGCTCGCCGTGTTCAAGGCCGCGCCTCCCGAAGACAGCAGCGGCCTGTTGCAGATCACCGCGGGGCTCTCCACCTCATCACTCGAGGCGCTCTGCGGTGCGCTCTTCAGGCAGTGGCTCGCGGCCGGGGCTCCGCCGAAAGAGAAGTGGGCGCTCAACGCGCTCGCGCATTTTCCCTCCGACGAATGGGCCACCGTGGTCGGCGCGCTCTGTCAGCAGTGGGCGCAAGGTGGTTTCCCCGCGCGCGCGCAGGACGCCGTCGCCGTGCTCGGGCGCATGGGAACCCGGGTCGCGCTCGCCGAGGTCCACCGGCTCTCCACTCGCATTCGCACCGTCGCGTTGCGGGCCAGAGCCCGGCTCGCGTTTCACGAAGCGGCCGCGCGGTTGGGCCTGAGCGCTGAGGAACTCGAAGATCGCCTGGTGCCTGAGGTGGGGCCGCTCCAGGGCGCTGTGCTCTCGCTCGACGCGGGGCTCAAGCCGGTGTTCACGCGTGAGGGGCGCGAGCTGCCCGTGCCTGATGACGTGAAGCGCGCGGCGAAGTCGCTCAAGCCCGCGGTCGCGCGGTTGGAACGCGTGATGTGCGAGGGGCCCGCGTTCGGCGCGTTTCACTTCACCGAGACCTGGGGCATGCATCCGCTGCTGCGCGCGCTCGCGGCGAAGGTGCTGTGGGGTGTGTTCAAGGGCGATCAGCGGGTGGGGTTGTTCGTGCCCAGCACGCCCGCGCAGGGTGACGCGCTTCCGCTCGATGAGACGACGACGGTGCGGCCGGTGCATCCGCTCGAACTCACCGAAGCGGAACATGCGCGCGTTCGGCCGTGGCTCCCTGCGAGGCAGCCGTTCGAGCAAATGGATCGCGCGTGCTACCCGGCGAATCAGCTGCGGCCGCGAATGAGATCGCTGTTGCATCAGGAAGTGCCGGTGATGGCCCTGCTTGCGTTGGAGCGGCTCGGCTGGGAACGCGGCGTGGTGGCGGATGGGGGCTCGTGGGTCGATCTCACCCGGCGTGGGGCGGGGTGGTGGGTGGCGCTCCACTTCGAGCCGGGCATCTGGGCCGGTGACCCGAGCGCGAGTGAGCTGCAGGTCATCACGGGGGCGGAGCTCGAGCTTGAGGGGCCGTTGCCCCCGAGGATCTCCAGCGAAGTTCAACGCGACCTCGTGAAGTGTTTTCCTGCGGCGACATGATCTCCATCGACCCGCATCCGTTGCTCGAGGCCGCTTCGTTTGAATTTTCGTTTCCGAAACCGCTCGGGGAAATCGGTCGGGTGGAGTCGATCATGGCGCTGCTCGAGCTCGAGGCGCCTGCGCCCTTTCGCTCGGATGATGCGGTGCGGGGGCATGTTCGCGAGCTGCTGCGGCACGGCGGGTACAAGCCGACCGGGCGGGGGAAGCCGGCCAGTGAGTATTTGATCAGGGCGGTGGGGGAGGGTGCGCTCGGCAGCATCAACGCGGCGGTCGATGCCTGCAACGTGTGCTCGCTGCACAGCGGGCTGCCGATCAGCGTCGTGGATCTCGATCTGACGAAGGCGCCGTTTCGGATCGGCGTGGCGGCTGAGGGAAGCAGCTACGTGTTCAATCAGGGCGGGCAGTCGATCGATCTCGGCGGGCTGCTGTGTTTGTTCGATGCCGAGGGGCCGTGTGCGAATGCGGTGAAGGACGCGCAGAGGACGAAGACCACGCCTGCGACCACGCGCGTGATGTACGTCGTGTGGGGAACGAGCGCGGTGCCCG